>CP071065.1:1360000-1700000 GCA_017164015.1 Nostoc sp. UHCC 0702 | reverse complement strand
AGTGCTCTCACCACGAAGGTGGGTAAGGTCACGGGCAGAACACCCGTTTATAGGCGGTAGGTGGAAGTGCAGTAATGTACGTAGCCGAGCCGTGCTAACAGACCGAGGGCTTGACCTCACTCAACAATCGCTATCATTTATTTCGCGTTGCTTGCAGTCTTCTGGGTTACTGTCAAGTTCGTAGTTTCTTGATTCTTTAATTACGAATTACGAATTAGTAATTACACTCTTTCCTGGTGCTGATTGCGCGGTGGAACCACGCTGATACCTTCCCGAACTCAGAGGTGAAACGCTGCTGCGGCCACGATAGTCTAGGGGTTGCCCTATGCCAAAATAGCTCTGTGCCAGGTTTATTTTTTTCTCCAATCCAAAAGCCTTCCTTGCTTAGTTAGGGAGGCTTTTGTTATTGCTATGATTATTGGCAGCAATGCAATTTTGTTAGATGACGGACATTTGGAAAAAGGTGCAAAGTAAGTGAATTTTGTCAATATATCTTTTAAGATAAATAAATCTGCATAAGAATGATAATCCTGTCGTGGAGGTAGCAGACAACCAACGTTCGCCTACTACTCCCAATCTTTATTTAATTATTATTATCAATAATTTTGTAAGCAATATTTGCATTCAGAAAAAATCATGTTTAACTCAGACCACAAAGGTATTTGAGCCCAGGCCTCAACATCTGATGTATAGCACAAGCCTTGGTGGTTAGGACATCAACAGATGATAAAACCTAGACACAAAAAGACTTTTCACCCAGTCCCCAGTCCCCTGCTATACCTCAATTGCTGTCCTGATGACAGTATAGGCGAGTTTATCGATCTCCTGACTTGGCTCCCTTTTCTTGGCGTTCTTTGCGTCTTGGCGGTTCGTTTCCATTAAACCCTCTCCAACCCTGTGGCAAAATTTATTAAAGTCCTTCCACAGTTAGTTTTCCCAGCATGACCGCAACCATTCCGAATCTTCCTAGTCTCTACGATCCTTTTTCCACTGAAGCTAAGTGGCAAAAATTCTGGGAAGAAAATCAACTTTACAAAGCTGACCCGAACCAAGGCGGCGAACCTTACTGCATCGTAATTCCGCCTCCCAATGTCACCGGCAGTTTGCACATGGGTCACGCCTTTGAGAGTGCGTTGATTGATGTGCTTGTGCGCTACCATCGCATGAAAGGACGCAATACCCTGTGGCTACCCGGAACTGACCACGCTAGCATCGCCGTCCACACGATGCTAGAAAAGCAACTGAAGACAGAAGGTAAAACTCGCTATGAATTGGGACGCGAACAATTCCTTGAACGCGCTAGGCAATGGAAGGCAAATTCTGAGGGAACGATTGTCAACCAGTTGCGACGCTTGGGCGTTTCGGTAGATTGGTCGCGGGAAAGGTTTACGATGGATGAAGGCTTATCGAAAGCTGTTTTGTCAGCTTTTGTTAGCCTCTATGAGGAAGGGTTAATTTATCGTGGCGAGTATCTTGTGAACTGGTGTCCGGCTTCGCAGTCGGCGGTGTCTGATGTGGAGGTAGAAAACCAAGAAGTTGATGGCAATCTTTGGCACTTCCGTTATCCCCTCACCGATGGTTCTGGTTATGTGGAGGTGGCGACGACTCGACCAGAAACAATGCTGGGTGATACTGCTGTAGCAGTTAATCCTAATGATGAGAGATATCAGCATTTAATTGGCAAGACGCTAACTCTACCAATTATCAATCGGGAAATTCCCATCATTGGTGATGAGTATGTTGACCCCACTTTCGGTACTGGTTCGGTGAAGGTGACTCCAGCCCATGACCCGAATGATTTTGAAATGGGTAAACGTCACAATCTGCCGTTTATCAACATTCTTAATAAGGATGGCACTCTCAACGCCAATGCTGGGGAGTTTGAAGGACAAGACCGCTTTGTCGCTAGAAATAATGTGGTTTCTCGCTTAGAAGCTGATGGCCTTTTGGTGAAGATAGAAGATTATAAGCATACCGTTCCTTACAGCGATCGCGGTAAAGTCCCCATTGAACCCCTCCTCTCTACTCAATGGTTTGTGAAAATTCGCCCGCTAGCAGATAGGGCGCTAGAATTCCTTGATGCCAAAAGTTCCCCTGAGTTTGTCCCCCAACGCTGGACAAAAGTCTACCGTGACTGGTTAGTTAAACTCAAAGATTGGTGTATATCTCGGCAACTTTGGTGGGGTCATCAAATTCCGGCTTGGTATGCTGTCAGTGAAACTAATGGTGAAATTACTGATAACACTCCGTTTGTGGTAGCCAAATCAACCGATGAAGCTTGGGAAAAAGCCAAAGCACAATTTGGTGAAAATGTCCAGCTAGAACAAGACCCGGATGTATTAGATACCTGGTTTTCTTCTGGACTGTGGCCATTTTCTACTTTGGGCTGGCCGGAACAAACTCAAGATTTAACGACTTATTACCCCACCACTACACTAGTCACTGGCTTTGATATCATCTTTTTCTGGGTTGCCAGAATGACCATGATGGCCGGACATTTTACTGGAAAAATGCCATTTCGCGATGTTTACATCCACGGGTTAGTGCTGGATGAAAAAGGCCAGAAGATGTCTAAGACCAAAGGTAATGGCATTGACCCGCTGTTATTAATTGACAAATATGGTACTGATGCCCTCCGCTACACCTTGGTTAAGGAAGTGGCTGGTGCTGGTCAAGATATCCGCTTAGAATACGATCGCAAAAAAGATGAGTCCCCATCGGTGGAAGCCTCGCGCAACTTTGCCAATAAGTTGTGGAATGCCGCCCGCTTTGTAATGATCAATTTGGATGGTTTGGGGACTGGGGACTTGGGACTGGCGACTGGGAAAAATTCTTCCCAATCCCCAATACCCAATCCCCAATCCCTAGAATTAAGCGATCGCTGGATTCTTTCCCGCTACCATCAAGTTGTTAAACAAACTAACCATTACATCGATAATTACGGTTTGGGGGAAGCCGCTAAGGGGCTGTATGAGTTTATTTGGGGTGATTTTTGCGACTGGTATATTGAACTTGTCAAATCTCGCCTCCAGCCAAATGCCGACCCAGCATCACGACGAATCGCCCAGCAAATCCTCGCCTACGTATTGGAAGGGATTTTAAAATTACTTCATCCCTTTATGCCCCATATTACTGAGGAGATTTGGCAGACTCTCACTCAACAACCAGCAGATTCTTTGCAAACTTTATCCTTGCAACCTTATCCTCAACCAGATATCAACTTGATCAATCCAGCTTTGGAAGAACAGTTTGAACTGCTAATTGGGACTATCCGCACAATTCGTAATTTACGCGCTGAGGCAGATATTAAACCAGGGGCAAAAGTCACTGCAAATTTGCAAACTGCAAACCCACAAGAACAAGAAATCCTCACGGCTGGACAATCTTATATTCAAGATTTAGCCAAGGTGGAGACTTTAAGCATTACTGCTGAACAAAAACAGCAAACGGTTGCAACGAAAAAGCCTCAAAAGGCTTTGCAGACAGTTGGCTTGATTATCCTGGGAATTGTCTTTTTGAGGTTAGCTTTGGCTGTGGAAGATGCCATTGATGACATTCCCATCGTCAGAGATTTCTTTGAAATAGTTGGTTTTGCTTATGCTACTTGGTTCATAACCCAAAATTTAATCACTGCTAAGGCAAGAGTGAAGTTATGGGTAAAATTGTCCCAGCGATTACCTAATAGGGAATTACCTCAGATAGAATCACAACAGCCACAAGCACCAGAAAAAGCGATCGCTGGTGTAATTGGTACAGTACAAGTAGTAATTCCCTTAACTGGTGGAGTTGTAGATGTCGAAAAACTAGCTGCCAAACTGCAAAAACAACTCACGAAGGTAGAAGCAGAAATTAATGCCCTACGTGGTAGATTAAGCAATCCTAAGTTCGTGGAACAAGCACCTGCTGACGTAGTGCAAGCAGCACGGGATAGTTTAGCAGAGGCTGAAAAACAAGCCGAAATTTTGCGCGATCGCCTTCAGACGTTGCTTTAGGTACCGCCTGCATGGTTTAGTATAGCTGCAATGGGTAATGGGAAAGTTATCAACAAAACAAAAAACATCTAACTTTCCCAATTACCCTTAACCCATTCATAACTCTTAAAAATTAAAAAACATTTTTAAAATTTAACTTGAATATCGGAGCATAGCCACGATCATGTTATATCTAGCCCAGGTACGTAAAAATGAATTTTTAGAGCAGTACCAGTTACGTTTATTGGCACGCAAAGAAGCCAATGACATTTGGGCGATGATCCCGGAAGAAGCTTTCATTCTGCTGGGAAAAGGAAACACTATGAGTGAAAAATTGCTGGTTTTAGTTGAGCTTTCTCCCACAGGCGACATCGAAAAGCTAGAAGAAGCCACCGACTGGGTACTAAATTTGGTACAACTCTATCTTACCACTGGCATTACCCCAGATGTGATTCAGCAGGAAGTAGAGCGAGCCGAACAGTGGCGGCAATCCCTGACATTGCAAAACCAAGATTTAGCGCGTCGTTCCCTAGAATTAGAAGCCCGTCGTGAACAAATTCAAGCTTTAGAAGAAAGTATCAAACGCGACAAAAATGGTTACAAAAGAGATGATGAAGGCTGCTAATTCGTAATAGTTCAAAAAGCTGCTTTATCCTGTTCTCCAAATCACACATCTAATACCAAGCTAAAATATGACAGTCATCAGTCATCTGTCATCAGCTAACATGATTGTATATGCAACTTTTTTATATTTCAGACTAGTCTAATCTTTTTTGGCAGTATCTTCAAAGTCTGTTACAGCGCAAGCAAACTCCCTAAAAGCTGTTTTAATCAGAACCTCTCTCATTCCTCTCTCTAGGGAAGAATTACGTATTAGGTCTGTTAATTCTACAAATAATAGAGAAAACATAAAACGATCTTGGCGATCAACCTGTTTTAAGCAAGTTGAGATAAATTCATAAAGTTCTGTTTTTCTTGGTTTAGTTTGTTCTTCCCATATTTGCAGCGTCAGTCGAAAAGTTTTCAAGCGTATCTCATTCACGTTGTAGGATGTATCTTTGTAACGAATTGATACGCGTTGAGGCAATTCCATAAGTTTTATCAGGGAGACTCAATATAAAACTTTATTCAGTTGTATTTTTGTTCATCCGGAAAAGTAAAATTTTCCTAACATAGTTTCATTGAAAAAGATTAATTTTTGCAAAATATAAGTGCTGGTCTGGTAAAATGCAAAATTAAAAAAATCATCTTTAATTTTGCATTTTTAATTTGAAATTTTCTACACTGTTGTAGACAAAAATTTAGTTGCAGGCTGATCTAAGTTGCTATCTTGATTGCTATTAACTTCTTCCGCTGCCAACAATTGGCGAATCAAGTGTGCTATGGCCTTTTGCACCAAGCGGTTAGTAACTTGCTGACCCAAACGTTGTACACCTGGATTTACCAATAACTGACTGAGTTGGGGAGCAAGTTGTATTGGATCAAAGCCACGAGTTTCTCGCAAAATATTTAAAATCCGTTTGATATGCTCTAAAGTTTGTTGTTGTTCATCTGTCGCCGCTGGAGTTTCGTTGATTGCTGTTAAGCCTACCCTCTCTCGCAGCAGGAAGGTGAAGTTATGCAAAACATTTTTACCTAAAGCATTGAGTCCGTTAACAAATTCATCTACTAGCTTGTCACGAATGAAAGCACCGCGTTCAGAAGATAGAAAGTCCAGCCCTTGATTTAGCACCAAATTGAAGTCATAATCTTGATTTTTGCGGGCATTGCGTAATAAATTTTCTAGACGATTCCAACGGAATTTACCTTCTTTAAACAACAAATCTTGTAGTGATGTTCTTAATTCTGTTGATGGGTCAGTTAACAAGCGTTTAGCAACATAAGGATAAGCTTCGTTGAGGACTTTGAAGTTAGGATCTATATAAATAGCAATGCCTTCCAAGGTCACGAGGGAGCGAATAATCAAAGCGTAATAGGGAGGTACGCGGAAAGGATACTCATACATCAAAGCTGATAATTCGTCGGTGATGCTTTTGATATTGAGTTCAGCAACACTAGCACCTTGGGCATCAGCAAACACTCTAGCAAAAGCTGGAATAATCGGAGTTAAATCTGTTTCTGGTGATAAGAAATCTAGTTTTACGTAGTCGTTAGCTAAACCTTCAAAGTCGCGGTTCACAACGTGAACGATCGCTTCAATTAAACCATAACGCTGGGCTGGCTTAATCTCACTCATCATCCCAAAATCGAGATAAGCCAATTTACCATCGGTTGTGGCTAACAAGTTTCCTGGGTGGGGGTCAGCATGGAAAAATCCATGTTCTAACAACTGACGCAAGGAACACTGTACACCCACTTCAATTAAATAACGGGCATCTATACCTTGATCGCTAATTTCTTTTGTCTGGGTTAATTTTGTTCCATTAATCCACTCCATCGTCAAGACGCGACGATTAGTGTATTCCCAGTAAATTTTCGGTACGTAAACGTCTTTGAGATGACCATATAACTGGAAAAAGCGCTCGGCATTTTCTCCTTCGTGGATGTAATCCATTTCTTCAAAAATGCGATCGCCTAGTTCATCAAGAATCCCAACTAAGTCACTCCGCACCCGTTTGACCCTTTTCTGTACCCAACCCGCAAGGCGGCGCAAGATGTACAAGTCAATGGTAATTCGTTCCCTCAAGTCGGGGCGTTGGACTTTAACGGCGACTTCTTCACCAGTATTAAGTTTACCCTTGTAGACTTGCCCCAAGGAAGCAGCGGCAATTGGCTCTTGTGAGAGTTCAACGTAAATCTCTTGTTGTGGTGCGCCTAATTCTTCTTCAATAAACTGGTAAGCAATTTCGTTCGCAAAAGCTGGTAGCTGGTCTTGTAGCCTAGTTAATTCTTCTAGATATACAGGAGGAACCAAATCCGGTCTAGTGGATAAAGCTTGTCCAATTTTGATGTAAGCTGGCCCCAATTGTGTGAGTAATTCTCGTAGCTGAATGGCTCGACGACGCTCATTTTTAACGACAATTCCCCGGCGGCTGTCCCACCACAACCCCAAAACAAAGGATAGAGTCGGCCCCAAAACTGCAAAAATCCGCCACACAACTTGCAGGGGTCTTTTTTGGTAATGGGCTGCTATCTCTAAGGCATTGTAGCGTATTGTCTCAAACTCGGCTTTTACTGCCAGTGTCTGCTGTTTTTGGTTTGCTGAGAGTTTTGGCGATATCTGCGAGGGGCTAGGTCTACGCACAACCGAGGTTTGTATACCATTTTCTGGCACTACTTCAGTAACCTGTGGTTCGCCTTCAATCAATTCGGGAGTTGGGGGAAGTGTCTTAACAATCATGAAGAAAGCCACTAGTTGGATGAATCTTGTTAAGTATTGTAACAATATGTTTACAGTCCGACATCCTCAAGCAGTCAGAATATTTAGCATTTCCAAAGGTACAGAGGTTATTAACAGGTTTGCTACACTTAAATGGGCTTACTAGTTTAATAGTAGTAGGTATTGGTGCTTTTCTAAGTGTTGAGGAACCACTGCGTTGCGGTGAGGCAGTCCGGTCTTGGGGTCTCCCCAAGTGGAGGAACTGCCGAACCCGAAGGGGGGTTCCCCCCGTTGAAGCATGTGGCGTTGCTGAGTTTTAGACAGCGCCGCAGACGCGACTAACTCGGAATTTTCTTTCTACTCAGCACGGGCGCACTACTCAAGGAGAATTTGGCTTGATGTTGCTTTGCCTGCGAATTGAAAACTTTGCCCTGATTGACCAACTAGAGTTGGAATTTGGTGCTGGACTGAATGTCTTGACAGGTGAAACCGGCGCAGGGAAATCGATTATCCTGGATGCCATTGATGCTGTTTTAGGCGGGAAAGTCTCAAGCCGAGTCATTCGTACTGGGACAAGTAGAACTTTAGTAGAAGGTACTTTTACTTATAGTCCCTCCTTAGCCGCTTGGTTGAGTGAACAAGAAATTGATTTAATCGATGATCACACCGTAGTCATCAGTCGAGAAATTACAGCTACTGCTAGTAATATCCGCAGTCGATCGCGGGTGAACGGAGTGTTGGTAAATCGGCAGATTATGGGAGAACTGCGCGATCGCTTGGTGGAAATCACTGCCCAAGGTCAAACTGTACAAGTGGGACAGTCTGCCCAAATCCGCGAATGGTTGGATGTCTATGGCGGCGACTCCCTCATGCAACAGCGTCAACTGATTGGCGCTGCTTTTAGTGCCTATCAACAAGCCCATCTTACACTAGAAAAGCGTCGGACATCAGAACGAGAACGTCTGCAACAACTCGACTTGCTCACTTATCAAGTGCAAGAATTGTCAGCAGCCAACCTCGACGATCCCCAAGAATTAGAACAAATACTACAAGAACGGGAACGTTTGAATCATGTCGTCGATTTGCAACAGATGAGTTACAAAGTCTATCAGGCTTTGTATCAAAATGATGATGAAACCCCAGCCGCAGCGGACTTGTTGGCAGACAGCGAGGCGACATTAAATGATATGGTGGAATATGACGCCCAACTGCAAACGCTGCTGGACTTGGTGAGAGACGCGCAAACAGCAGTGGTGGAAGTGGGACGGCAGATTAATGCATACGGCGACAGTTTAGAAGCCGATCCCCAACGTTTAGAAGAAGTAGAAGAACGGATTCGGGATCTTAAGCAAATTTGCCGCAAGTACGGGCCGACACTAAATGAAGCGATCGCTTACTATCAACGCATCCAGGCAGAATTAGCACAACTCAACGACAACGAACAATCTATAGAAAATCTCGAACAGCAAGAAAAAACGTACTTTAACAAACTTACTCAAACTTGTCAAAAGTTAACTCAACTGCGGCGTCAAGCTGCTGCTAATTTAGAATCCCGCTTGATATCAGAACTCAAGCCCTTGGCTATGGAAAAGGTACAGTTTCAAGTTGAAATCGTACCCACTGCCCCAACCGCCCTAGGTGCAGACAAAATTACTTTTATGTTTAGTCCTAACCCCGGAGAACCGCTGCAACCTTTAATACAGATTGCCTCTGGTGGAGAAATGAGCCGCTTTTTACTAGCGCTAAAAGCTTGTTTTTCTCAGTCAGATGCACCTGAAACACTGGTATTTGATGAAATAGATGTGGGGGTTTCTGGAAGAGTCGCCCAAGCGATCGCGGAAAAATTACACCAGCTAAGTCAAAAAAATCAAGTATTATGTGTCACCCACCAGCCCTTAGTAGCTGCCATGGCCGACCGCCATTTCCGCGTGGATAAGCAAATTATTACCCAAAGCAAAGGTAAAAAAGCCGACAATGGTAACGCCGAACAGCGCACCGTTGTGCGAGTTACTAATTTAGAAGATTTAAACACGCGTCGGGAAGAACTAGCACAATTAGCTGGAGGTAAATCTGCAAATGAAGCGATCGCTTTTGCCGAATCGCTGTTATTGCAAGCCGCTAACCACCGCCGCCAAAAAATAAGCTAATCTTCTTTGTGTCTTAGTGTCTTAGTGGTTTTCATAGATCCTCTGGGTATCTTAACACTAGGTATTCAGACTTAATATATGAACCACAAAGACACGAAGACACAAAGGGAACCAATCTCTGAACAAGTTAATCAGGTAGCTAAACAGATTGTTGATGCTGCATTTGCTGTACATTCTCAGCTAGGGCCAGGATTACTAGAGAGTGTTTATGAAGTTTGTCTGATTTACGAATTGAAGCAGCGAGGATTAGATGTAGCTGCACAAGTTGAGTTACCAGTCTTTTACGATAATATTCGTTTGAATGCTAACTTTCGATTAGATTTACTAGTTAAAAAATCTGTAATTGTAGAACTAAAGGCAGTGGAAGCAATAATTCCAGTTCATAAAGCTCAGCTTTTGACCTATCTAAAACTTTCTGGTTATCGTGTTGGTCTACTAATCAACTTCAATGTCCCCCTCATCAAAGACGGTATCCAAAGACTCGTTCTCTAAAACCTTCGTGTCTTAGTGTCTTTGTGGTAAAAAAGTAATCAAAAACAGGCAGGATAAAAGGTGACAATCGAAATCTACGTCAGCACCGATATAGAAGCAGATGGGCCTATCCCAGGGCCCCATTCCATGCTTAGCATAGCCTCAGCAGCGTACACCGCAGACAAACAATTGATTGCCACTTTTACGGCGAATTTAGAAACCTTACCAGGGGCAACAGGACATCCTGTAACCATGAATTGGTGGTCACAACAACCAGAAGCTTGGGCAGTTTGTCGAGTTGATCCACAGCCGCCAGCAAAGGTGATGGAGTCCTACCACGCTTGGCTTTTGGCGTTGCCAGGTAAACCGGTTTTCGTTGGCTACCCAGCTGCCTATGATTTTATGTTTGTCTACTGGTATTTAATGAACTTTGTAGGGAATAGCCCATTTAAACACTCAGCATTGGATATTAGATCCTATACGATGGCATTCCTGAAAAAAAACTATAAGGATTCTGGCAAGGAAAATTTACCTGCTGAATGGTTAGAGGATCTGCCATTAAAGCACGTTGCGCTGGATGATGCCATCCAGCAGGGGAGGTTATTTTGTAATTTGTTGCAAGCGAATCTACAGGGTTGACGCACAGAAGCAGGCGATCGCATCTGTAAAATAATTAGCAGATCCAAAAGCTTCTCAAAACAGCCTTTGGATCTTCCCCTATACCTAGACACTCTCGATATAAGCTTTAATCGTCGGTAAGCCTGTCATCTTTTGATAGAAGAAATTGTTGACAATTTTCATCACCTCTGATTGCGCTACATCTACCTCAGAACCAAGGGAAGTGCCAGGTGCTTGGCGGCACAAACTACGGTACAGGCGCAGCAAATGACGCACAATCTCTAATTCTTCTTCTCCCTCCAACACCTTGACAGTAGCCAGAATCAGTTCATCAGTCTGATTGAGAATGCTGTCGATATCAAATACAGTACTCTTGTCCCTGGCTTCTTTGACAGTTAGCACCAACCCATGGACTTGATAAAGTAGCGCCGCAGGTTCATCGAACAACTCACGCAAAAAGGCTGCTTCCTCATAACGCCCATTCAGTCGGAAGATGTTGTACAGGCGCTTGGCTGCTTTGCCGTAGTTAACGTCATCACCTTTGACACATTTTTTAACTTCCTTTTCCAATCGTGACACATAATCATCCATGACATCGCTGGAAACCTGTTTCACCAGCTTGGAAAAGATGGGGGCGGATTCAGCATCTAAGTAAACTTCCTGGAAATAGCCGTCCAGATAACCGTCTAGTGGAGTGATGGTTCCATCTGGTGCTTCCCAGGTGACATCTAACATGTTGCCGGCGTTGGTCAACTGACCGCGTATTGTATCGGCAACCACCCAGTCCAGCTTACACCAACCTGGGTCATGTGCCACGGAATCCCAGGTGATCACCACAGGATTGCCCTCTGGGGCGATCGCCTCAATCTGACCGGCGACAATATCATTGGGATACCAGGTAATTGGTGAACCAGCGTGCATGGTGTATTCTCCCCGAATCACCTCTTGGGGGTAGCTACCAAACTTTACCTCAAGTAACTGGTAATTAGGGCCAGATAAAGTATTAAGCGCCTTCTCACGCATCAGTTTGGCAATAATCTGGCAAGCTTCGCTACGGGTGGGTGCGATGATATTCACCCGTTCAAAGTAGTCGCAGTCACCAGGATAAGTCTGAATCTTGGATTGAGCCGCTGAACCAGAAAGCGCCAACGCAGTTTCTACGACACCAGGGATATCATCAAATTCGACGATTTTGCCAATGGCGCGAAAGCGTGCCAACTCTTGCGGGTCAAAATCCAACATGGTGACTTTGTGCCCAAAAACACCTGTGTCTTTATCCACGACAATATCACTATCACCTGTGGCCTCGGTGATGGATTTCATCCAGCGTTCCAATGCTTGCTCATTAAGTTGAACGCCCAAGCGATTGGCAGATTCTACAACCCGTTTGTATGCGTCTACAGTTTGATCTTGTGGATTTATCATTGTCTATTGTTTAGTTTTCACCAAGATACGCATCTCATCGCAGCTGTGAGATTTGACTACAGATTCGCCTCTCAGAAATTCAAAGGCTGCTCAAAGCAACCTTTGGATCTTGCCCTATGCCTGATAATTCTCGATATAAGCCTTAATTGTGGGTAAACCTGTCATCTTTTCATAGAAGAAATTGTTGACAATTTGCATCACCTCTGCTTGGGCTACACTCACTTCAGTACCAAGGGGAGTACCAGCTTCTTGGCGGCACAAACTGCGGTAGAGTCGCAGCAAATGACGCACGATTTCCAACTCCTCTTCTCCCTCCAACACCTTGACAGCCGCCAGAATCAGTTCATCTGTCTGATTAAGAATACTGTCCATATCAAAGACAACGCTATTGTCTCTGGCTTGCTGCACAGTTCCCATTAATGCATGGACTTGATAGAGTAGCGCCGCTGGTTCATCAAACAACTCGCGCAAAAACGCTGCTTCCTCATAACGCCCGTTCAGCCGGAAGATGTTATACAGGCGCTTGGCTGCTTTGCCGTAGTTGAGGTACTTACCTTTTTTGACACATTTTTTGAATTCATTTTCCAAGGCTTTCACATAACTATCCATGACATCGGCGTCGGCCTGCTTCACCACCTTGGAGAAAATAGGAGCAGATTCAGCGTCCAGGTAAACTTCCTGGAAATAGCCGTCCAGATAGCCGTCTAGTGCAATGATGGTTCCATCTGGTGCTTCCCAGGTGACATCTACCACGTTGCTGGCGTTGGCTAATTGACCGCGTATCTCGTCGGCAACAATCCATTCCAGCTTACACCAAGCCCAATTAGGGTCTTCGGCTACCTCATCCCAGGTAATTACCACAGGATTCCCCTCTGTGTCCTTCACCTCAATTTGACCGGCAATCATGTCATCGGGTAGCCAGTTAATTGGCGAACCAGCACGTCTGGTGTATTCTCCCCGAACCACTTGTTGGGGGTAGCCACCAAAGTTCACATGAAGTAACTGATAATTGGGCCCGGACATGGTGTTGAGGGCCTTATCACGAACCAATTTGCCAAGAATCTTGGCGGCTTCGATACGGGTGGGTGCAATGATATTCACTCGCTCGAAGTAGTCGCAGTCACCAGGGTAACTCTGAATCTTAGATTGAGCCGCTGAACCAGAGATTGCCAACGCAGTTTCTACGACACCAGGAATGTCCTCAAATTCGACGATTTTGCCAATGATGCGAAACCGTGCCAACTCTTGCGGGTCAAAATCCAACATGGTGACTTTGTGTCCAAAAGCACCTGTGTCTTTATCCACAACAATATCACTATCGCCTGTAGCCTCGGAAATCGATTTCATCCAGCGTTCCAACTCTTGCTCGTTGAGTTGAACGCCCAAGCGATTAGCAGATTCTATGACTCTTTGGTATACGTCTACACTTTGATCTTGTGATTGTGTCATGGTTTCTTAACTTGTTGAATTTTCTGTTTATACTTCGTTGAATAAGGCGATCGCTTGATCAAAAATTGTCTATAAATCTACCATTTATTATTTTCTGAACAGAAATATTAAGAATGATTTAAGGTTTTATTATTATGATCTAAATAGAGTATTTCCTTAACTGTCTTAACTGTCCTTTGATATTTTCAATTAAGTTTTAACTGTCTGCTTAAGTGTATTATATGTTGTGACGTATAATGAGTAAGCTGATGAAGGTTGCCGACATTCGATGGATAGACGAGGCTTTCCATGTAAGCTCTTGATTGTGACGAGACACAAAAGGCATTGCTGAATTAAAGTATGAATGATGCCAAACAGTTGTACAAAAAGATGAATTTCTTCAACCATGTTGTGATGTAGCAGCCCAATTCACAGTCAGCCGCTACTTGCTTGTAGACCTATATTCTCAGTGAGATTCAGCCCATAGAAATTTCTATGCCAAGCAAAAAACCTGCGATCGCCTTGAAAAATACTGATGCAATCGCAGGTTTATAATTAACCCTTGCATATGATAATTTCTACTCCAGAAATGTATGCGTACTGAACCTTGTTGTACTAATTCCACTCTATTGATGCTCTAAATCCCGTAACAGCCGACGATGTGGTTGTATGAATTCTCCAAAACGCACCACCCACACTGGAACTAGTTTTTGTTTTGCTAGCAATTGCTCATCTAGAGAGTCAAAACAACTGAAATCAATTGGTAAGCGCAGCAATTTCATTTAAAACTTGCAACAGCTGATGAATCTCTTCAACTGTATTGTAATGCAGCAGCCCAATTCGTAGTAAGCCGCCACTTGCTTCTACACCTAACTTAAGAGTCAGATTCAGCGCATAGAAATTCCCATGCCAAACAAAGATACCGCGATCGCCTAAAGCTTTGGCAGTAAACTCTGGCGTTTGTCCAGCAAGCCGAATTGCTACGGTTGGTGTTCGCCAAGCAAAGCGACTCACATCAGTAATGCCGTAGAAGCTTAAGCCAGGAATTTCTAATAGTCCTGAAATCAACTTGTGGCTGAGTTCTTTTTCGTATTGCCCAATTGCTGACATTGCTGCTACTAAGGCAGCACGGCGACTGTGATAGGCTGATGCGATCGCATGTGTGGGGTTGGTGGGTGATGTCAAAAAGCGCGGACAACTGAATGTTTGTAATCCCTCCTTGTCAGCTTCTGCAAGGGCTAAAACCAACTCACTATCAACTGCGGGGGAAACATGACAACCTAGTTTTGCTAAATAGTTAACCGCCGCCACCACACCTGCTAAACCCTCATGATTCAAAGTTCCTGTTTCCCAGCGTGATGGCACCTCATCTGGGGAAGGTTTTACTTTGTATGGAGTGAGTCGGCTAAGATGTTCCCGTTTGCCATAGAGAATACCAACATGGGTGCCGAAAAACTTGTAGGCAGAACAAGCCAGAAAGTCACAACCCAGTGCATGTACATTAATCGGCGCGTGAGGAGCATAATGAACTGCATCGACGAAAACCCAAGCACCCACAGCATGGGCAAGCTGTACTATTGCTGCGACATCGTTGATTGTCCCTACAGCGTTGGAAGCATAACTCACCGCTACCAACTTTGTGCGCGGATTAATCTGCTGTGCCAAATCGCTCATGTCTAAGGTGCAGTCTGCGAGGTTGATATCAACAACGCGGATAATTGCACCAAGTTCTTCCAAGGCATACCAAGGAGAAACATTGGCAGAATGGTCAAGTCGGGTAACAATAATTTCATCGCCTGGTTGCAGTTGGCGACCAATTGCTCGACTTACGGCGAAGGTGAGCGTAGTCATGTTAGCACCGAATACCACCTCATCACTATTGCAACCCAAAAAATCAGCGATCGCAGCACGAGCTGAGGCAATCAGCGCATCGGTACGCGCACTTGTGGCAAAAGCCCCGTGTGCATTAGCGTTTGACCTCACTAGATAGTCACTGATTGCATCTAGTACTGACCCTGGTACTTGAGTACCACCAGGCCCATCAAAGAAAATTGCAGGTTGACCGTTGATTTTTTGTGTGAGCGCCGGAAATTGGGCGCGTATCCATTTCAGGTCAAGAGGCTCCATAGCAAACTCCTATGCTTGATAGTATTTTAATTATGTTTTCAGTTGCAGTGAAACATTAACTTTAGTATTTATTTGACGATTTCAGACAAGTAATTATGTTTTGATAATTTTAAATACAAAACTTCTGATTAAATTTCGATAAACAAAAATTTTCAATTTAAAAATGTCCTACTGAGAATTAATCACTCGTTTTTATTTAGTCTACATTGTTACTAAAATTATTTTTTTTGCTGGCATTCTAGTATCTGATTTCCTTGATAGCACAATTTCTGCCAGATGGCTATATTCTTTGAAACTAATTTGAGGAGATATTCCTGCTTCAAATAATGCTCAAATACCTTTGTTTCCATAATTAAATTAGATTTTTTAACAGCAGAATATATGCTGTTGATTTAAGCAAATTCATGGTAAATAATATATTAATTGCTAGCTAGAAAATGTCATCTAAAATAGATTTTTTATAGCTGATTTGTTGGTAATAGTGATTATTTCCACATTCTTACTTAATTATATGCTTGAATCAGAGTTTATGTGATATGTTTACGTTAGTTAAAAATTTTGTACTTGCTCCTTCATAATTGGTTACAAAATCATTCACTAAGACATTACAAGACAACTAAACCTGCATTAATAAACTATTCCTATTCCAGATTTAAAAGGTTTGCTTTGGTGTTTTTACTCTCACTGACCCAGGATGTCGCCATCACTATTCTTTTTCAATGATCTCTGGAGCGATCGCAAAACACCAAAACTATGACAAAATGATAATCATTACCAAACATAGCTTATATGCAACTTGATCAAGCTATTAACATACAAATTAAGTAAAATTTAATTCTGGCATTAATAACTTTTACCTGAGATTAAACCTGACTTATTGAATTGTTAACTATAACACTGATAGATTTAAGCTAAGATGTACAGGTATTTAAGTAGTAAAAATGATGCTTTCATCACAAGAGCATCAGAGAGATAGCTCAGTATTTGAGTTAGATTCTAGTCGCTCTGTAAGTTTAATCTCCAAACAATCAAACCAAGTTAAGCAAAAGATTCAGGCATTGCGGACTGCCTTAGTTTTACTTAGCACTTTTTTTTGTGTGGAATTAGGTGCAGGAATTTGGAGTCATAGCCTATCACTTTTAGCAGATGCAGAACACATTCTTTCGGATGTAGCAGCATTAGGTGTGGCACTGGTGGCAATTTGGATATCGAAATCCATGTCTGGGCGGACTGCGTTTGGGCGCTATCGATTAGAAGTTTTAGCAGCCCTAATTAACGGTATTGGTCTTTTTTGTATTGCTGGTTGGATCGTCAGAGAGGCTGTAGTGCGGTTGCAATCTCCACCTACAGAGATTCTCGGCTTACCAATGTTAATAACAGCATTGATTGGTTTAGCGGTTAACAGCATTAACGCTTTGTGTCTGCACGGATGTAGCCATCATGACCTGAATATCAAGGGTGCATTTCTTCATTTGTTGGCAGATGTAGCCAGTTCAGTCGGTGCTGTACTAGCAGCGATCGCGGTGATTTGGCTGAATTGGACTTGGGCGGATGGAGTCATCAGCTTAGGAGTAGCAGTACTGATAGGGCTTTTTGCTGCTTATTTAGTGATTCAGAGCGTCAATTGTCTACGCGGTCAGGCTGGTGATGTTACCAATGCCTCCTGCCTATGTGATTTGCAAACAGAAGTGTGTAGCGATCGCGCTTCAGCAGAAAAGCTATTATTTCCATCCTTAGAGGAGCTGATTCAATGATTTCATTACTCAAACAGTACAAGCGTTTATTGCCTTGGATGATATCTGGTCTACTGATTGCCTTCCTACTATCCTTGGGAGGACTAGACCAAAAACCAGCAACCGCCTTTAACCCAAGTCAACCCACTCCCTCTATTAAATCAGCTGCTACCTCTACTGGGTCAAATCTCAGTTCTACATACTCAGACTTCGCTGCAACTCATCTAGAACCGAATTTTTATCAGTATTAACAGCTAATACTTGCTTAATTAACAGAGACAGGCAATGTCCTCACTAACCCTCGCCTAAAGGCGAGGGTCTTGGAGAAACACTGCGACTCAAACGACTTGAGTCGTGTTTCTTCCCATGCCGTCATGGCTTGGATTTACACAAATTCCATGAGGTTTTATGATTTCATTTTTGCAAAAGTATAAGAGAACGCTGGCTTATACTATGGCTGGTCTTCTTTGTACCGTTCTGCTGGTAATTGCTAATTATGTATTTCAGCCGACCCTAGCCTCTGGCAATGGGGTGAACGTCATTATCATGATTGGCGATGGTATGGGTTGGAATATGGCAAGGGCCGCAGCGGTTGCCAAAGGCGCTCCTTTTTACACTAGCGGTAAAGGCACTGGTCTGAGCTTTCAAAATCTGACTGGATATGGTCTGGTGACGACTTACGGCACAACGGTTCAAGGAAATACACCAGAAAAACCAGAAAATCAGCCTCATTTAACAGGTAACTCTGCCCTAGATGGAACTAATCCACTCACTGGTGCAAGTCCTATTCGTCCCAACTTCTCATTCGAGCCTACTCCCTTTAATCCTGGCGAGCGACTTGATGGCAATAGCCTAGCAGATGGTAACTTGACAGGCTACGACCCAAGTAGAGGAGGCCCTGTTCCCTGGATTCCTTTGACCCCTGCCAATCCTAGTACATACGACAAAGAGTACATCAAGTACAGCTATCCTGACTCTGCTAACACCGCTACGACTCTTTACACCGGTGTAAAGAGCTATAACAACGCGATGGGAGTAGACATTTATGAAAAGAAGTTGAAAACCATCCTGGAAATTGCCAAGGAAAATAGTAAATCTACAGGTTTAGTCACTTCAGTACCTATTAGCCACGCCACACCTGGTGCAGCTGCCTCTTTTGTCAATCGTCGTAGCAAGTATGACAGTAAGTACGACCCCAAAAAGACCAACCAAGACAGCATTTTGCAACAGGCATTACTAAACTTTCAACCGAATGTTTTGTTAGGTGGTGGTCATCCGTTGGACTTTGACAATAAAGGTAGTACAGGCCCAGTCTATCAATACACCTATATCACACAAGACACTTACGAGCATCTCAGAGATAACCCCAACCCTACATCCAATCGTTATGGCTACACCTTTTTAGAACGCGGCCCGAATGCAACTCAAACACTATTAAACACGGCTGAGGCAATCGACCCAAATAATGGAGGCAGATTATTTGGTTTATATGGTGCCCGTGGACAAGAAGGCAACCTTCCTACTAGTTCCTCCAAGGGAGACTATAGTCTCACAGGTCTAAACAACGGCTCACTCTATAGCTCAGTTGCTAGGTCAATCAACGTTAATGCGGGACAAACTGCGGCTGACTGTCCATCAGGTAAGATCATTCCTGGGACAGCTGGGGATTGTGTTCCTGTGATTGATGGAGGAGGGAACCCGGTTTCTGGCCCTACACCTGATACTGTGCGTCCTCTGGCTCCTGGTGAAACTGACGCTGGCTTCATCGCCAGAGAGATTAACGAAAATCCCACTTTGGCTGATTTGGCCAAAGCAGCTTTAACAGTTTTAGGTAAAGACCAAGATGGCTTCTGGTTGATGATTGAGGGAGGTGACATCGATTGGTCTGCTCATGATGACAACATGGATAACCTGATTGGGACTACGAATGATTTTGACAAGGCAGTCCAACAGGTTATTACTTGGATTAACAACAATGGTGGTTGGCAAAAGAATTTGTTACTTGTGACTGCTGACCACGACCACTACCTGACCCTAAATAATGACTTTGTATCAAAGCTAACTCCCAATCCTGACCCCAGCAAAGCCAGAGGGTTGAAGTATAACGCCAAGGACATCACTTTCAACAAGCACAATTCTAAAGATGCCGGTCACTTCTGGGGGTCTGATCCGAATTATAAGTACCTCTGGGGTAGCCATAGTCGCCGGATTGTCCCTGTTTACTACCAAGGTGCATATTCATCAACTCTGACCCGATTCCAGGGACAAAAAGTTGAGTTCACAGATACCTCTGGTACTTACACTGCGCCTGGTGTTCGAGGAGTACTTGATCAGAGCCATATTTTTCAGGCTATGAAAACCGCCCTCACGAGTAAGTGAATTTAAATTGTGGTTGCTGACTGATGGCTGTTGACTGATGACTGTTGACTGAGGTCAGCTGTAATCAGTTATCAGTCATCTTGGACTTGTTCTTTATCAAGGGAAAAAATGACTAACTCCATCTTCAACAAATTAGCAGTTGCAACGGTGGGAAGCGTTGTGATTTTTGCAGTAGGGGAAACTATGCCTGCACAAGCTGCAAACTTGAATTACAGTTTCTCTAACGCTAGTCAAACACTCACAGGTACTTTTTCGTTCGACGAGGCGGCCGCAGCAGACCAACAAGTAACGGTTTCAGAAGGCTTAAAGATTTTTGCTAACTTCAATGGTCAGTCTTATACTGAAGCTGATGATTCGTTAGCGGTGGTGTTTACCGACTTTTTGGGAAATATTCCCAATGGGCAGGGATTAGGATTGCAATTTGAGATACCCGATGTGTTCACAGTCTACACTGATACTTTTATCAATCCCAATGATGCAACTGATGCGGGTGTTCAGTCTGTCACTTACACTAGTATTCCAGAATCAAGTTCTATTTTGGGGTTGTCTGTATTAGGGCTGGGTCTTTTGTTAGCGAAAAAAACACTAACGCAGTTGACTGATAACTGATGACTGTTGACTGTTGACTGTTGACTGTTGACTGTGAATAAGTTCCTTAGACCTCTTGCGTATGATTTTTGCAAGAGGTCTATTGCTTAAATTGGTACTGCGACACTCTTCAAGATGTTCATTGGGCCTTGGTTTTTCAGAAGCTGCATTTCTTGCTCATTTCGCACCAATAAAGCACCTGCAAATCCCAATGAGTTAACAGAGATAGATTGAAAATGCTCGTGCGATCGCGGTACGATTAACATCCATTCTCGTGTTGCTAATAAGTTGTAAGCACCAGACTGTCTGTCACCATCAACTGGGTCTAAACCTACTGCACCCAATAAGCTGTGATAACGCTCTAGCAATGCTTCTGCTGCTGTTAAAGGCGATCGCAACCAATCAGAGTCTAGTTTGACAAAAGCGTGTAAGAAAGGCAATCCTGGTATGGTTGCAATGGAGTCCTGGAATTTTGCTGAAGCCAGCAGCGGTTCAATGGGTATTTGCCACCCTGAAGGTAAAAGTGGTAATGGCACTATTTGCAAGTGTTTGTGTCGCTGGCTAGCGCCTGCGATTTTGCCGCCGTTGTAAAATGCTAAACCGTCAAATTCAGCCAGACATGCCCATAAAGCTGCAAAGTCTTCGACTGTCAGCAAGCTTTCCTGTTCTTCAAAAGCACGGGTAATGAGCAGCAGATGATAATCAACAACGTTAAATTTATTCAAAATACATACATGAGTATTTGAAATATCTGCTACAAACAAATCCTCCTCATAGGGAAGGAAGGGATTAAACTCCTTATCGGCAATGGTAGTTTGTTTCTGTTGTTGCTTTTTAGCTGCATCCTTGCGAACCAGGTTGGATAAAATTCTCACTAAAAAGTTAACCCCATCTTGCTCTACAAATTCAAACTCTGTAGGTATAGATAAGAGTGCTTTGCATTCCAAAGCTTGCTTCGTTCGTTGTTTAACACTTGTCCATAAACTATCAGGTTTAAGTAATATTTTTCCCTGAGCCATTTTTAGATTTTAGATTTTAGATTTCGGATTTAGGATTTGGAATTTTAAAAATTATCATCTCATTGCCAACAACAGGGTTACGCGCTATCAGCCTATCTTGAGAGTCGAGAATCTCTAAATGGGTAAAATCAAGTTCTTGAGAACGTTGTAATACTTCAGATGCGAGTTTATTTTGTTCAGATTCTTTGAGAGTGAACCAATCATCACTAATTTTGATAGTCAAATTACTGGTACGAAAGTTAGCTTCAATTGACTTTATCAGACCAGAAGCAAAGCGATCGCTTATTTCTGCCACTTGATTTTCAATCGCCGCAATCAAAGTTTGTTCTGGTGTCAATTGTATGCTGGGTGTTGGTGTCGGCGTTGGTGTTGGTTCTGGTGGGGGGGTGACTTCTTCTAGCGGCGTGATTTCCTCTGGTGGCTGTGGTTCTGGTGCTGCTGACTCCGGTGGAGTCGTTGGTGTTGGTGTTGACTCTGGTGAAGTTGTTGCTGTTGGTGTTGGTGTTGACTCTGGTGTAGTCGTTGCTGTAGGTGTTGGTGTTGACTCTGGTGAAGTTGTTGGTGTTGCTGTTGGAAGTTCCTCAACAGGGGGAACTGTTGCTACTTCAGCAGGTTTACCAGTAAAAATAGTTGAAGTTGTCCAAACTAGTATTACGGCAATTCCAGCGATAATTCCTGTCAAAGCCGTATCCGAAAACTTTGCGGACAAATTTTGTGGTAACAAAGAGCGGATTTTCCTCAACAGTCCACTCCAGGTTGACTGAAGCTGCTGCAAAAAACCGGGGGCTGACTCAGTACCAGGTGGGGGTTGAGTTTCCAGTTTCACCACCGTTGTTTCTAGAAACCCTATGGTTCCTCTGAGAAGTTGAATAATTATAGACTTCCAAAAAGGCTGGACTTTCTGGTTAGCTTGGGGTTCACGGGAAGAAGGCGGTTGTGAATTCGGATTGTCTTGTGACATGGAACTTTCACCAAAAGCAGCAAATCAAAGACAAATAACACAAATTTTGATAAGTGCTGTCTTTACAGCCTTAATGTATCACTTCATTGCTCTTTGACTTCAGCTAAACTGACTAATTGGGTATTGGGTACTAGGTATTAATTACCCAGTCCCTAGTCCCCAGTCCCCAGTCACCAATCACCAGTCCCCAAAATGAATCTTAAACGCCGTCAATTTTTATTTTTAGGTAGCCTCAGCGCTATTGGTGCAGGAATTTTAGGCTGGACGTTAACCCGTCAAAATACTCAAAGTGCTGATCTGGCTGATTCAGCCATAGCCGCCAACCCACCCAAAAAAGACTTACTGTTACGTTTTGTATCTGTCGCCGATACAGGCACAGGGGCGAAAGGACAGTATGCTGTGGCTGAGGCGATGAATTTTTACCACAAGAAAAATCCCTATGATTTAGTAGTTTTAGCTGGAGATAACATTTACAACAACGGCGAAATTGAAAAAATTAATGCTGTTTTTGAGCGTCCCTATCAACCTTTGCTTAAGCAAGGTGTGAAATTTCAAGCTTGTTTAGGTAATCATGATATTCGTACAGCCAACGGCGATCCACAAGTCCGTTATGCTGGCTTTAATATGAAGGGACGTTACTATACATTTCGTCGCAATCAAGTGCAATTTTTTGCTTTAGATACTAATAGTAATGCTGATTGGAAAAAGCAGCTAGTTTGGTTAGAAAAAGAATTAACTCGTAGTCAAGTTCCTTGGAAAGTGGTGTTTGGACATCATCCAATTTATGCATCTGGAGTTTATGGAAGTAATCCAGAGTTTATTAAAACTTTTACTCCTTTGTTTCAAAAATATGGTGTTCAACTATATATAAATGGTCATGAACATCATTATGAGCGCACTCGTTCTATTAATGGCACGACTTATTTAATTACTGGTAGTGGTGCAGGGACTCGTCCTGTAGGGCGTTCAGAATGGACAGAGTATTCTGCTGAAAAGTTGGCTTTTGCAGTGTATGAGGTGTATTCAGATAGAATAGAAGTTCAGGCGATCGCTACTGATAACAGCGTGTTTGATAAGGGTGTCATTCAATTAAAATCAGCTTAAATTCTTTTGATATCTTGCACCGGGCGACTGAAGTCGCGGCTACACAGACAAAACCCGCCTGCGCGGGTTGAAATCTTTGATTTTGCATTAGTCTGCGTGGGCAGAATCTGTTTGTATAGCCGCGATTTATAATCGCCTGGGCTAGGTGCAAAATATGAACCTTGCCACAATTTTATTGATAGAGTTGTAGGGTGGGCAATATCCACGAAATAAATTGTACTAAGCGTAGTGAAAGTATGAAAGTCAAGCGCCTCACAATGCAATCCTTCCGTGGAATCGGCGATTTGACGCTGGAGTTCGATGAAAACGAGCCAACAGTACTTATTGGTATTAATGGTGTAGGTAAATCAAGCATTCTTGATTGTATTGCTATTCTTTTGACAAAAATGATAAGACAAATTGCATATGGTAAGCCTATAAAATACAATGGAATAGATTTAACTAGTCTATTCTATTCTCGTTCTAGTTCTAATAGGAAAAATGAATTTCAGAAATCTACTCCTGGAGAGCCGGATATAGAGGAGCGTTTATTGAATGAAGATGATATTACAAATGGATTTAACGCGACATATAACGAAATTCAGATTTTTATACAATCAAGCCAAGTAAGTTGGTTGATTACAAAAGTTAGGGAAGAAAACAACGAACAGACAAACACGAAAAATGCAGATTTAGTCAAAGCTGCTCAAGATATTTATAGTCAGTGGAAAGCAAATCCTAAGTTTAACTTGCCTTTAGCAGTTTATTATCCTGTTAATCGTTCAGTTATTGGTATAGACTTTCAGATTACAGAAACGCATTTGTTTAAACAGATAGATAGTTACGATCAAGCACTAAATGGGGTAAAAATCAGTTTCCACAGATTCTTTCAATGGTTTAGAACTTTAGAAGATTTAGAAAATGAAGAAAGGCGGGATAATCCGGAATTTAAAAATCAGCAATTAGAAGCAGTGAGAGAAGCTATCTATTCACTAATTCCAGCTTTTTCTAACTTACGGGTACG
Organism: Nostoc sp. UHCC 0702; assembly: GCA_017164015.1. Classification (GTDB taxonomy): domain Bacteria; phylum Cyanobacteriota; class Cyanobacteriia; order Cyanobacteriales; family Nostocaceae; genus Amazonocrinis. Next base: position 1,675,707 of record CP071065.1, on the reverse strand, counting down.
CCGTTCACCCCTGCGAATGAATGTAACAAAAGATGGTGAAGAACTCATTATCAATCAACTATCTGATGGAGAAAAATGCTTGCTGGCAATGGTGGGAGATTTAGCCAGACGTTTAGCGATCGCTAACCCAAGTTTACCAGATCCATTACAAGGTAATGGCGTTGTTTTAATTGATGAAATTGAATTACATCTACATCCAAAATGGCAACGAGAAATTATTCCGGCTTTGACAAGAACATTCCCTAATTGCCAATTTATCGTTACGACTCATTCGCCTCAAGTAATTAGTCATGTCAAACCAGAAGGAATCTACATTTTAGAAAAGACAGATGAAGGTGTTATCGCCAAACGTCCAGAAAGTTCTTATGGTAGAGACAGTAATCGTATTTTAGAAGACTTAATGGATGTTCCAGCACGTCCACAAGAAATTAAAGACAGTTTACATGAATTGTTTAGATTGATTGATGAGGGTAATCTAGATGATGCTAGATTATTAGCTCAACAGATTGCCGAAATCATTGGAGAAGATGAGGGAGAATTAGTCAAAGCCCGTGTATCTATTCGACGCAAAGAGATTTTGAAGCGGTGAAATATATCAATAAAAGTGAGGAGCCAGAAAGCTTTACCGCTTGGAAAAAATTAGCAAATGACGACTGGGAACCAAGCTGGAATGATTTCAGAAAACCACAGAAAACTGATGTACATAATTCTTTGTTGCAAGAGCAAGGTTTTATCTGTTGCTACTGTGGAAGGCGTATTAACAGCGACAACAGCCATATCGAACATCTCAAACCCAGGAAAACTTATAATAACTTAGCGCTGGAGTATACAAATCTACTAGCTTCATGTCAAAGAGAAAGAGAACGTAAAGAACCTCTACACTGTGGAAGTAAGAAAGATGAATGGTACGACAAATATCTCATGGTTTCGCCTCTTAATATTAACTGTGCTGAATTCTTTAGATATACAGAAGACGGACAGATTCTATCAACAGAAGCTCTAGATATAAAGAATGCGGCCGATACAACAATTGATAAGCTTGGTCTAAATATTGATAAACTCAAGAGAATGCGTAGTGATGCTATAGAAGCTATATTAGAAGATTTTGAGGATCTTACAGATGATGAACGGCAAAAGCTACTTCAAGCTTTCTCTCAACCAGATGAAAATGGGCAAAATGAAGAATTTTGTGCTGCAATTACGTATATTCTTAAAAGTTATTTTTAATTTAGTAATATGTGAGCGATCGCATCCTAGTAAACTATATTAAATTACCTCAGTTTAATTATTAGGAAAAATAGTATGATTCTTGAGGCAGTGATGCTTAATATCAAACCTGGTTTAGAATCTGATTTTGAATCTGTTTTTAAAAAAGCTTCTAGTATTATTTCGTCAAGTCCTGGATATTTATCCCATGAACTTCATAGATGTATAGAAGTCCAAGGAAAATATTTATTACTTGTCAGGTGGGAAACTTTAGCATCTCATACTATTGGTTTTAGAGGTTCTCCTGAGTATCAAGACTGGAAAAAGCTTTTGCATCATTTTTATGAACCATTTCCCACTGTTGAACATTTCCAAGAGGTGGAAATATAAAACAAATTTAAACCCGCGTAGGCGGGTTTTGTTTGTGTAGTCGCGACTTCTAGTCGCCAAGCAAGTAATTAATTATACTTTTTGCAACTGTGCTACCTGGGGGTCAACAATTTTTTGCCCCAGTCCAGCGAATTTAATCGCCACAGAAATCTTATTATCAGAACCAAAAACGTGAGTGATTTCACCAAGTCCAAAACTTTTGTGTAATACTCTGTCGCCTACTTGCCAGTTCTGTGTTGTATTTCCCTTACCATTACTTGCAGCGCTTTTGGTGTAAGCTTGACGAACTTTGCTTTGATTAGCTAATAATTCTACTGGTAATTCGTCGAGAAATTGCGATCGCACTGCTGGTTCACGAGATCCATACAAGCGACGTTCGCGGGCGTGTGATAAATATAACCTTTCTTGGGCGCGAGTAATTCCCACGTAACACAGGCGGCGTTCTTCTTCTAAAGCGGCTGGGTCACTCAGCGAACGGTAGCCGGGAAATAATCCCTGTTCTAAACCCACCAAAAATACTACGGGGAATTCCAGACCTTTAGAGGCGTGCAATGTCATTAAAGAAACGGCTGTTTGTCCTTCTTTCAAGTTATCCAAATCGGAACTTAAAGCAGCACTTTGCAAAAAGGCTGTTAAAGAAACATCTTCATTTTCTTCTTGAAATTGCAGTGTAGCGTTGTAAAGTTCCTGGACGTTTTGTATCCGGTCTTCAGATTCATCTGTACCTTGATTTTGCAAATCTTGGACATAACCAGAATCTTCTAAAAGTCCCATTAACAATTCCGAAACTGGAACAGTTGCGATTTGTTCTTGATATTTGCGAATCATTTCAGCAAAACCATTCACACCTTTTGCAGAACGCCCAGCTAATGTATTAACTGATGTTTCATCGCTGAGGATTTCCCAAAGTGTTGTACCTAATTGTTGGGATGCATTTACCAAGTTCTCAATAGTTGCTTTACCAATACCGCGCCTGGGTGTATTGATAACTCGCAATAAACTGAGTGTATCAGCTGGGTTAGCGATCGCTCTTAAATAAGCTAGGACATCTTTAATTTCTTTGCGGTCATAAAACTTAATTCCCCCCACAACCGTATAGGGTATTTGATTCTTCACCAACAATTCTTCAAAAGGACGAGATTGGGCGTTGGTACGATAAAGTATGGCAAAACTACCCCAATTCAACTCTGGATTTTGATGTTCTAAAGTGCGAATCTGACGAATTATAAAGTCGGCTTCTTCTAGTTCATTATCCGCTTTATGACAATAAATTTGTTCTCCCGCCCCCCTTGTGGGTTTGAGGATTTTATCAATCCGTTGAGTATTATTTTCAATCAGTTCGTTAGCAGCTTGCAAAATATTTTCGCAAGAACGATAGTTCTCCTCAAGCTTTACCATTGTGCGGGTATCTTCATCTGGCAAATCGTCACCAAAATCGTTTTGAAATTCCAACAAAATGGTAAAGTCTGCCATTCTAAAGCTGTAAATTGACTGATCCGCGTCACCCACGACAAAAACTGAGCGATTCTGCCAATCCCATTCACTCTTTCTTTCTTCACCGTTAGTCACCAACAAACGGATGAGGTCGTATTGAGTGCGGTTAGTATCTTGATATTCATCTACAAGAATATGATGAAATTTGCGATGCCAATAACCTAATACATGTTCGTTTTGTTGAAATAATTTAGTTGGTATTAAAATTAAATCATCAAAGTCGAGTCCGTTATTTTCTGCGAGTTTATCTTGATAGCGACTATAAACATCAGCAATTACCCGTCCGCGATAGTTAGGTTGCTCACGTTCAAATTCTTGGGGTGAAAAACCTTGGTTTTTAGCGTTACTAATAGCGTAGCGGACAGAACGAGGTTCAAATTTTTTATTGTCTAAGTTTAAATCTTTAGTTACAATTTCTTTGATTAAGCTTTGAACATCAGACTCATCAAAAATAGAAAAATTTCGATTCCAACGGCGACCTTTTTCGTCTTGATATTTTTCGATATCAAAGCGGAGAATCCGAGAAAGTAAACTGTGGAAAGTGCCACACCACAAGTCTTTGATGGTAGTTTTGTAAACTTGCGATCGCAATTTGATTTGTTCATATTCTGGTAACAAATCAAAACGCTTACCGTGTTCTTTCATTGCCAATTGTTCTGCAAACAGCTTTTGAATCCGTTCTTTCATCTCCCGCGCAGCTTTGTTGGTGAACGTAACCGCTAGGATATTTTCTGGGTCAACACGGTGTTTGAGAATCAGGTTAGCAATACGATAAGTTAATGCTCGTGTTTTACCGGAACCTGCGCCAGCAACAACTAATAAAGGGCCGCAGTAATGTTCCACGGCTTGACGTTGGCTGGGGTTAAGGTGACTCAGGAAGTCAATGCTTGTGGTCATGGATGTGAAAGAGCGATCGCGTGTTATTGTTAAATATCGTCTGGGTTGAGGCCAATTTTTCGAGTCCCTACTGATTCTATGCTACCTGTATTGTTGAGAGTAATTGATAAAACAGTATAACCACCTCGCCTATGGCAAGGTGGTGAAAGATTCATGTGCCACAAGAAGCACGGTTAAAATTCCATAGCTATAAAATTACGTCAGTTCGCTACTACCTCACGTTCAGTTGAATATAGCGACACTTTATAGTTCCAACCGTGGAATAAATGTAAATTAATTTACGCCGAACGTGCCATAGCCAAGTCCCGAATTAACGGGACTCTGGAACGAATGTAAGCTTTCATGGTGTTGGTTTCTTCACCAGTCAGTAGCTTGTCTTTTTCCACTCGTTTCAATAACTGCTGGATCAGTTCCGTATCACTGAAGCCCAGAAGAGCGCTAGTCTGGGTTTCTTCGATCACAAACCAGAGATGACGTAATGCTGAAGAGTTCATAACACATACCCCCATTGCAACTAGTCGTGTTTTTTGCTCCTTACCATAGTGGAGCAGTAAACAATCTAAAGAAAATCTTAAGGTATAAAATCTGAAAAAAATCTAAATTAAGTAAAACTTTACTAATTAGATAGTAATCTACACGCTAAGTTATAAATCGTATAATTGTTGACAATAAAGAATCTTCCTGAAGATACAGGCAAGGTTAGTCACCATCTGTATGGGGAATCTAGTTTTGATGGCTGATGGCTGATGGCTGATGACTGTTGACTGTTGACTGATGACTGATGACTGTTGACTGTTGACTGTTGACGGTTTAGGTTAGCTAATTTCCGCCCTTTTGGAAGAACTGGCGTAGAATCTCACCTGGTTTGCGATCCCAGGTGTCGATATGCTCATATATCAAGTTATTTTGATTGAATTTATAGGTAGAATAGCCATTGAAAAACACCTTTGCTTTCCACGGAACGCGTAAAACTCCGCGAACTGTCCACTTTGCTAAGATGGTGTCTTCGGCTGACTGATACACTTCGTGCAAGTCAAAGTAAATTTGGCTAAAAAATAGCCGCGCATGAAATCGCAAAGTCCAAAATATGATGCGATAGTTAAATTTCCACTTGAATTTGTTTACCGGGTCTTGAAAATAGATATCTTGCGTATAGATATCGTAAGAGATATCTTTTTCAAATAATGTCGGTAAATCCTGTTTAAGAGTCTGAATTACCTGTTGTACTTGCAATTGAGATTTCACGGTATTAAAAATATTTTAAAAGTAAAAGCAAATTTTCAGAAGGTTTCGGAGGATTTTTTATGGCAGTTTTAAAATTTAAGCTGTCACGTTTAGACAGTAGCCATCTATAGTTTTTGGATAATTTTCCTATACCTACTCTAGAATACCATTGATTAGGAACTAAAAGTTCGTCGTCACTTTACCAGAATTGACGAATCTACCTTGAATGCACTTTGCAAAGCACTCAAGTGTCAACCAGGGGACTTGTTAGTTTATGAAGAGGATCAGCCTGATGCTAAATAGACGTGTTCTGTTTGGGTGTGCTTCTATGCTGGTATCCAAATTAACAAGAACTGCTTTCAGGTAAGCGGGTAAATAAAATCTCTTTCCCAGTTGCTTCTAAGGGAATGCTAAGCCTAGTAATATTGCCTTTGGTATCAGTTAAGAAAGATATAAGTTGTGGTTCATCTAATACTTCAGATTCCAGAAAAATATCATAATGGTAGTGTTCTAATTTATAAATTATTGAATTAAGAGTTGCTGTTAAATGGTTATCATTAATTGCAACTGTTAAGATTCCGTATGCTGGATGCTCAAAATCACCTGTGTAATCTTCTAGAGGATGAGAAGGTTGGGTGCCAGTTTTACGGGCTGAGGCGATTTGCTCTTTAGCTTTTGCATAAGCTTCTTTGTCTTGAGCATATTTTTTCTTCATTCGTTCATTCCAAGGAACTTCCTCTAAACTCAGTAAGCGATCGCATACATAATAAGACACAGTATGTATGACTGGGTGTTTATCCAAATTAGTCAGAACTACTACACCAATCTTGTCTTGAGGTAGCAAAGTCACCCGCGCAGAAAATCCATCAATATTACCACTATGCTGAACGAAATGATGACCTCGGTAAGTGGAAACAAACCATCCAAAACCATAAAAATAATAGAAAAGTTCATCATATTCCAGTGGTTCACCAATCACAATTTGTGGATAGTGCATCTGACTCAAATTACTTGTTGAGATAATTTGTTTATCGCCATACTTACCCTGATTCAGATGGAGTATCATCCAATTAGCCATATCAACAACGTTGGAATTTATCGAACCTGCTGGCCCAGAAGTATCAACATTACAAAAGGGTATTTTCTCGATTTTGTCGTCTTTTTCTGTATAAGTAAGTGCAAAATTATCAGATGTTTGGGATTTATCTACAGAGAAATTACTGTCTCTCATTTCTAAAGGATTCAAAATTTCCTGTTGTACAAATTCTTCCCAGCTACTCTGTGCAATTTCACCAACTAAGTAGCCAGCGGTCATGTACATTAAATTTTGATATTGAAAAACACTACGCAATTCGTGAGTGGGTTCGAGATATTGTAAGCGTTCGATTAATTCTTTACGGGTGAGGGGACTTTTGTACCACATAACATCGTGACGGGGTAAGCCAGACCGATGAGTTACGAGGTCACGAAGTGTTATATGTTCAGTTGCATAAGAGTCATAAAGTTTAAAAGAGGGCAGATAATTTCTAACAGGTTTATCCCAATCTAATTTGCCACGATCTACCAAAATACCCATGGCCATTGTCGTAAAAGATTTCGTACAAGAAGCAATGGCGAAGAGAGTTTTGGGTGTAACAGTTAAATTTTGTTCTATATCTCGCTTGCCAAAGCCTTCACAAAAAATTATTTCACTATCTTTAACAATTGCGATCGCTAGTCCAGGTATTTTCCACTCTTGCATCGCCTTGTTGATAAATTCACTCAGACCTTCCATGATAAATCTTGACTCTCCAATGAAAAATTTGTGCAATTGTGTCCAGAAAATTCAGGTTTAATCTGACTTTGTTAATTTGCTATTTTGAATTACTATTACTTTTATAGAAAGAAAAATAACACAAAGCATGTTGTCGGGTATAATTTAAAGCTTCTTGTATTTATAGCTAAAGATTTCCCCAAAACCTCGCCAGTCGTTGCCAAATTGAAGATGACCTTTTATTACTCCCAGCACTTCGGCTCAAATCTGATAAAGTGGGAAAAGCAGCCGACTGAGCATAGGGGCCATTTCGCAACACCTTAGCTAAGGCGTTGTCATTTTCTCGCAAACCTTCGTAAAAAAAGAATACCTCGCCTTGAATGCCAAGCTGGCGATTGTATTCAATTGCCTGTACTAGATATTCTGGACTAATAGAGTAGTTGCCCAGCTTGATTAAAATTCCTGGTGCTAACCTTGGTAAAGTCGCATCTGTGAACTGCTGATTTACCAGTTGATCAGCGATCGCTTTATAGCTATGAAACTCACGGCGATAAATTTGTGGGTGGATAATATCGACTAGTCCCCGTTTCAGCCATGCAGGAGTGTCTTGCAAGTATTCCTGAAATCCCCAATCATAAATATTAGGAGACATGGAAACTAACAATTTAGAATTAACCGCTTTCACTTCGCTGGAAAGACGCGCCAAGTAGTCTGTGAGGATATCTGCACGCCACTGTAGCCATTGCGGATTTTTGGGGTTCTGTGGCGGATTTTGAGCAAACTGTTGCTGATAGCGGCTGACAGTTCCTTGGTCATAGCCGCCTTCAGAGGGTAACGCCGGAAAGCGATCGTCTCCTTGAATGCCATCAACATCATAATTATTCACCACTTCCAGCACCAAGTTCAACAAAAATTCTTGTACTTGGGGGTCAAGGGAATTTAACCACTCAAAATTGTTTTTCTTCAGGAGGTTGCCGTTACAGTCACGGGCTGCCCATTCTGGTTTCTTCTCTAAAAGTTTACCACCATTCAAGTTGTAAGAACTAGCAAAGCCGTATTCAAACCAAGGGATAATTTTTAATCCCACCCGCCGTGCTTGTTGAACTACTTCTTCTAGAGGGTCACGACTCACAAACAAAGGCTCAATTTCCACCCCAAAAGTTTGCTGCATTGTCTGGCTGGGATAGAGCGTGGTTCCCTTGTTCCAAACAACAGGAAACACCACATTAAACCCAGTTTCAGCCAGAAAATCCATCGCCTCAGCAATGCGTTGCTGTGAACTGAGTACCTTACTGTCGGTAGTGGTCAACCAGACACCACGTATTTCCATTGCCATAACGCCACTTGCTCACTTTTATGAAAGTTTCCTGACTTGACAACAACATCTACCTACAGGTAAATTCCCAGACTAAAACTGTCTCTTAATAGATGTTTTGATGAGAAACTCTAAACATGATTGAAACAACGCTCACCTAATACCTAGAAAAAATACAACATATGTCTGTCATACAAGATTCTTGGAAACACGAATATATAACTACCAATGGGGTGAAACTGCACTATGTTACCCAAGGTGCAGGCCCTTTAATGCTGATGTTACATGGCTTTCCGGAATTTTGGTATTCTTGGCGGCATCAAATACCAGAATTTGCTAAGTATTTCCAAGTCGTTGCTCTTGATTTGCGTGGCTATAACGATAGTGATAAACCACAAGAACAATCAGCTTATATTATGGATGAATTGATTAAAGATGTAGAGGGAGTAATTAAAGGATTAGGATACGACAAGTGTATTTTAGTTGGACATGATTGGGGAGGTGCGATCGCTTGGTCTTTTGCTTATGCTCACCCCCAGATGCTAGAGCGGTTAATTATACTTAATCTACCTCATCCTGCCAAGTTTGCCCAAGGCTTATTAACTCCCCAGCAGTTGCTACGCAGTTGGTACATCTTCTTATTCCAGCTACCTTGGCTACCAGAATTTTTATTACAATCTTCAGACTATCAACTCATTGAAAAGACTCTTCAAGGCACAGCAGTTAATAAAAATGCTTTCACTCAAGCAGACCTCAATGCTTATAAAGATGCTGCTGCCAAACGTGGTGCGATCGCTGCAATGTTGAATTATTATCGCAATAATTTACAGCAGTTTATGCCCAATAAAAATTGGGGTATTTTGCATGTGCCAACACTGATGATTTGGGGAGAAAACGATACTGCACTCGGTAAGGAACTCACCTACGACACTGCTGCTTATGTCAAAGACCTGCAAATTAAGTATATTCCCCGTTGCGGGCATTGGGTGCAGCAAGAACAGCCTGAATTAGTTAATCAGTATATCAAAGAATATTTAGTGCTTTAAATTACGAAATATTACTCTAGTAAAGTAACATTTCGTAACAGTAAAATACTGGTTAAACTTAGTGACAAAATTATGCAGAATCATGCAATTTATTCACAAGATTTAACAGTACTTTAATCATGGGATTTTGGGCGATTTTATTAGTCAAAAATCGCTCTTAACCAGAGCTGATAAGATTTATGGCATGACCAGCAAAATTTTTCTCATCATCATTAGTTGATGAGTGCAATAAGCATTTGCCAGCCATTTCATGAGATAATAAGAGTGTGAGGGAAAGAACGGATGCAATTTAATCGCAAAGGGGGAATATTATGAAACTCAAGCTATTCGCGGCTTTAGCCTTAGCAGCTCCCCTCTTTTTCATTAGCTCAGTCAACGCTGGGAATTCGCGAGATTTAGAAAGGTTAACTTCAACTGGGGAATGTACTGGGTGTAATCTATCAGGTGTGAACCTCAGTGGCGCTCATTTAATTGGTGCTGATTTACGAGGAGCAAATCTCCAAAGTGCTAACCTCTCTGGAGCCAACCTCGAAGGTGCTGATCTCACCAACGCTAATTTGAAAGGGGCTAACTTAACAGAAGCTTTAGTCACTAACGTCAATTTCAAGAAAGCCAATCTCAACAGCGTGAATTTTACTCGCGCTCAAATTTACGACTCTAATGTGTACGGTGCATCAATGGAAAACATGAATATCACTGATGCTGACATCTATCACACTGGAATCGGGGTTGGTGGAGAAGGCGAGGGTGAAGTATTTCCTGATTGGGACTAGACTCAACTAACTTGCGCTAGTTCAAACAAATACAAAAAACTGATGACTACTGACTGTTGACAGTGAAAGTGGTCAGATCCCCGACTTCTTGAAGGAGTCGGGGATCTCGCAGGCATGATAATTAATGCGATAGACCACTAGGCTTTTCGAGAACAAATACAATAAGGGACTTCCAACAAATAAATTATCCAATCTTGTGGGGTGGGCGTCTCGCCCGCCCATAGCCAAGGGCGGACAAGATGTCCACCCCACAAGAAGTAATTGAGTATTTTTTTTATTTGGAAGTCTCTAACCCTACTTCCTACCAAACCACAAATTAGGGACTATATTATATCATTAACTAGCTTTTATGTCTAGTTTTAATGAAAATATCAAAACTTTTATTATCTATTAATACCAAGAATCAATAGGATAATTGGCGATCGCGGCTTAATATAGCTTTAATATCAGACAAAATCGCTGTTTATGCTTGTATAAATGAGAGGTAGTCTGATTTTTGCCTGATTTGTACTTTAATGAGTACGATTATGAGCAACTGACACAGCATGGGATAATCACAACCTGAGGATTCCAGTTGATTCACAAAAGCAGAACTCAGAAAGCTGATTTGAACCAATCCTGCTGCCCTTCGGGTGACGCTCGTGCCGACGCTCCTTCGTCGCTAACGCTTCGCTAACGCTACCGCTGCGCTAACAGCAGTGACGCTCCTGCGTCGCTAACGCTGCGCTAACGCAATCGACGCTGCGGCGCTAAGACTGCGACTCCTTCACCTTCTGACTTCTATTCTCTACTGATTGTCTACCTTGTAGTTGATGCAGTAGAGGTTACAGGGCAATTATGGTTGACATGAAACCCTTTTATGCCTTAAACCCAGTTGTGTGATGCACGAGTGCATTGCCTAATCAACAGCCTTTTGGTTGTAATTGTCTGGATTAGAGAACCCAACTGTCAAAATTTATGGAAGTGAAAATGCAAGAACCGGAATTCACAGAAACCAAGTCCAAAGAGGCAACAGTGCCAGATATTAACAGCCAAACTGGAACCATTACCAAACTTCAGCCTCCTGCACAGTCTCAAGATGAATGGCTAAAATACGGAGAACAAATTTCTGGCTTTTTAGCGACGTTGCCCGAATATGTGGGAAACTTCTTCAATCAGTACAAGCAACCCCTGGTTAGCATTGGCTTAATTGTGGGAGCAATTGTTGCCGTTAAGGTGCTATTAGCAGTATTAGATTCTTTGAATGATATTCCTTTGGTAGCACCAACCTTTGAATTGATTGGTATTGGTTACTCTGCTTGGTTTGTTTACCGTTATTTACTCAAAGCTTCAACCAGGCGAGAGCTAACTAATGAAATTACAACCCTCAAATCGCAAGTTGTTGGTAAACAAGCTCCAGAAGCTTAATATCTGAGCGGTTTTATTTTTCAGTAAGCCACCCTATAGGTGTCTACCTTCCAATTTTAATTCACAACTGCCTCAGCGGTGGCTACCGCTGAGGCTTCTCTCTAAACTCAAAATTTAGTCAACAGTCAACAGTCATCAGTGCTTACTGTGACAATTGCACAATACTTTGAGATGAAATTCTTTCCAATCTCCCAGTTCGTACTAAAGCTTGATGAACCATTGCAGCTACCTCAGCACGGGTAGCTTCTTTATTGGGAGCAAAAATTTTAGAATCGGGATAGTTAATTACAAGATTATTAGCTGTGGCAGCTGCTATCTTGAGCGTGGCATATTTAGGAATATCTTGAGCATCTTTGTAAATACTTAAAACCTTGGATGGGGTTGCTGGTTGTTTGAGATTCAAACCACTGACAAGAGCAACCAACACCTGCACTCGTGAAATCTTTTGTTCAGGTTTAAAAGTTTTGTTAGGGTAGCCTTTTAAAAATCCAGTGCTAATAGCTCGATTAATTGCTGGTATTGCCCAGGATTTTGCTGGAACATCTTGAAAGGATATGGTGGAATTAGTACCCTCTTGTTCAAAGGCTTGTTGGAGTATAGCCGCAAATTCGGCACGGTTAACAGGCTGATTCGGTCTAAAAGTATAATCTGGAAAGCCTTTTATTATACCACGCGAAGAGAGAACGTTAATAAAACGACTTGCCCAAAAGTCACCAGAAACATCGTTAAAGGCAATTGGTGGCGGGATGGTTGACTTGTTTTTGGCAGGCGAGACTAAAGGCAAAGGTGATGATTTGATTGACGACTCAAAGTCTTTGGATAAACTCAAAGGCATTTGCGTCTTGTTTGACTCGATGGGAGTCACATTAGCAGGTGGTAAGACCGGTCTAGGAATTACTTGGTCATTTGGGGCTTGAATCGTGTCGGGTTCAACAACATCTGCATCTGGAGGCGATGGGAAAGTGTTGACGTTAGAACCTGGGTTTGGTTTCGACTTAAAAGTTGGGGATGGTGACGGGAGATTGTTGGGTTGAACGTTAGCAGATGGAGTCGGTAACGGTGACAGCCCTTTGTTGAAGTTCCAGTCAGTATCCTTACGGAAAAATGACCAAAATATAATCCCACCGATAGTAGTGAAGGCGACTAAAATGGCTATGAATTCATCAAAGCCAAGGGCACTTTCTGGGGATGACTCGCGATCGCCAGGTGGTCTGTTTGTCATCGTTTTTACCCTAGTAGCAATAAAGTTTGTGTCTAAACAAATTAAGCCACAAAATGAAGTATGAAGTCTAAAGTATGACTGATGAAATTTCCATCCTTTATCCTACCGTTTGGGAACGGCACTGTACATACTTCATATTTTTCATAACACTCGTAGTAAGCTGGGAATGCTGTCTATAGCTGACAAATCACGAATTTCTGCTTGGGCCTGGCGAAAGTCGCCTTCTTTCACATCATGGGTGACTACAACAATCTCTGCCAGTTCTCCCTGAAAACCAGTTTGGACAATTGACTCCAAACTAACACCGTAATCGCCAAAGCAAGTACCCAATTTACCAATAACTCCGGGCTGATCTTTAGTCAGGAACCTGGCATAAAATCGCGTCACGAGTTCTGCAATTGGGGCAATTTCAGAGTAATGTTGATGTCTACACCCCAATAAAGCATTTGGTTTTGCTGTACTGGTTTGCAGGGTAGCAACCAGATTTAAAATATCAGAAGATACGGCACTGGCAGTTGCACCAGCACCAGCACCAGGGCCGAAAAACATCACTTGTCCGATGGGTTCACCTTCCACCAAAATGGCGTTATTAACTCCGTTAATGCTAGCCAAGGGGTGGGTTTTGGGTACTAAGGTGGGATGGACTCGAACTGAGAGGGGAGATGAGGGAGATGAGGGGGATGAGGAAGTTGTTTTAGCGATCGCTAATAATTTAATCACAAATCCCAATTTGTCGGCGTAGGCAATATCTGTTTTGCTAACTTGCCGAATTCCCTCACAATACACATCTTGCAGATGGATGCGTCCACCAAAACCCAATGATGCCAGGATAGCAATTTTATCTGCTGCATCCAAGCCATCTACATCAGCGGTGGGGTCAGCTTCAGCGTAACCCAATTTTTGGGCATCAGCCAAGACATCGCTGAAGTTACTGCCTTCAGTTTGCATCCGGGTAAGGATGTAGTTAGTTGTACCGTTAACTATGCCAGTAATTGCTTGAATGCGGTTAACACTTAAAGATTGCTTCAGGGGTTGAATCACGGGTATACCACCACCTACGGCGGCTTCTAGCATGACATATACCCCGGCAGTATTGGCAGCGGTGAAAATTTCTGCCCCAAAACGAGCGATCGCTGCTTTGTTGGCAGTAACTACATGCTTCCCATTATTGATCGCTTGGAGGATGAGCGATCGCGCTGGTTCCAGTCCCCCCATCACCTCAACGACTATATCCACCGCCGGATCGTTGACAATTGATTCTAAATCTGTTGTGATGATACCTTCTGGCAATTCTACTGCACGGGGTTTAAAGAGCGATCGTACTCCCACCCGATATATTTCTATTTCCTGTAACAACGGGTGACGCCCAACTGCATCTTGTAGTAACTGCACTGTACCCGTGCCTACAGTACCTAATCCTAGTATTCCTAGCTTTACACCCACAAAGTTTGCACCCAATTTCGCCAATAACAATTGTAGGGTAGGCTTAAGCCCACCCTACTGATTATCCTTTGTTAGTTGTTAGTTGTCAGTTGTCAGTTGTCAGTTGTTTTGTTCTTTTCTAGCGACCACTGACCACTGACCACTGACCACTGACTAACTTAGTATGTTTCTACGTGCCAGCGGCCAGCTTTCTTGATTTGTTTTTGGTAATCACTCCAGGTGACTCCTTCTTTAGCAGCAGCAGCTGTTAAAGCAGCATCGATGCCATCTTCCATACCGCGCAAACCACAAATATAGGTGTGGGTTTTTTCATCCTTAATCAACTGCCACAGTTCATCTGCATGTTCTGCTACGCGGTCTTGGATGTACATTCTGCCACCTTGGGGATTCTTTTGTTCCCGGCTGATAGCGCAAGTCAGGCGGAAGTTGTCAGGATATTTCTGTTGAATTTCTTCCAGTTCTTCCTTATATAAGAGATTTGGTGTTGTGGGAACACCAAATATTAGCCAAGAAAATCCTTTAAATTGGTATTCTGGGTTTGCTGCTCTTTCAGCATCTTTAAACTGACGCCATAGGTAAGCCCGCATCGGCGCAATGCCTGTTCCAGTTGCCATCATAATCACGTTGGCATCTGGGTCATCGGGTAACAACATTTCCTTACCCACTGGCCCTGTAATTTTGACATCTTCCCCAGGTTTGAGGTAACACAGGTGAGTAGAGCATACACCGTAGACTGTTTCGCCGGTTTCGGGATGCTTGTATTCCAACTGACGAACGCACAGCGATACTGTCTTGTCATCTACATCATCACCGTGGCGAGTCGAAGCGATGGAGTAGAGTCTCAGTTTTTCTGGCTTGCCATTTTTATCTAAACCTGGCGGAATAATGCCGATACTTTGACCTTCTATATACTTGAGATTACTGCCTGTCAGGTCAAACTTGATGTGCTGAACAATACCAATCCCACCTTCTTGCACCAAAGGTTCATTAGAAATCACCTTGCCAATAAACGGTGCATTGGGGCGGTAAGTATTGACAGGAACATCAGCGTGTTTGGCTTTCGCTTGAGTCATGGTGTTGCCTTTGTTGTCCTTATTCTTGGGCTGTTCTTCAGCGTTAGCATTCGCAGGTGTAGCTTTACCATTCCCCTCATTGTTAGCACCATTGAGTTGCTGTAGGCCACTCCAGGGTTGGATACTCACAATTTTGCCGCCTAGGCGAGTGATACGTCGCATTTCTTGATTCATGCGGTTGTAAGGCACTCTGATGAACACACTGCCACTATTACGAATTGGGTAGTTGGTTTGATCAGTTTCTTCGTTCTGACGCAGACCCACCACTTCGTAAACGAAGACGCGGCTACCTGATTCTGTGTTGGCAGCACCCTCAACAGCACCTTGATTGTACATTCGTTCTATCACTCCGATATTTACTTAACCGTTTCTCAAAAAAAAACTATTCTCATCATGCGCCAGGTTTAGTTTATCGGATTTTTGGTCTCCAAAACTAGCGCTATGGGAAAGCGGCATAGTAAGTTAATGCCTTGCTAAGTACACTCACCAAAGACATGCAGGCATAGCAAAAAACACACCTGTTCACCTTCTAAGGTAAAGGATAAGTCTGTTGGAGAATGTTAATAATGAGTCAATTTAATCTTTTTTTCTGAACTATAACCCCCATCAGGGACATAGCTTTTTACTGCCCAATGAGCTATATGCTATGACCTATGAAATCACAAGGCAATTTTAATTGGCAAAAGCCATTGCTTATTTTGCCTCCACAAGCATCTGCCGTGTTTGGCTTTTTTGGGGTTTACACTAGGCAATACCAATTAAAGAAGGTTTCTTTTACTTGGTTTAACTTCCCTAAGTGTATATCTATCACTAATGCTTTTGGCTGGTTTCAGTTCCCGATGATGGATAATTCCTTGACACTCCCCTGGCTGTGTGAATAACGCGAGCGCTCATTCCCACTTCAAGCCAGGGGATTCTTGGCTCAACGAGACCACTTAGATTAGGTTCCTTGCGTTACCTAACCCAGAGGTGGGACTCTCCACGCCAGGTGCTACAACGGGGGGAACCCCCGCAACGCACTGGCTCCCAAGCGTTAACTTTCCGGATGCCCTTCGGTAGTTGCATTGCTGCAAGTCCTGTTTAGATTGAAACAAATCGTTTCAAAATTCTGATTCGTCTAGCTCCTATGAATCTTTTACCTACTGCTAGGAGGAAACTAGAACAATGCAGTAGAACCGCATAGATTCAATTGTCAAGGTTCAGATTGCCGCTAGGCAGTTAGGTTTTTATACAGGTTGATTACCGTTCCTGTTGTACTTAATTCTACATTCAATTGACTCAGGCGTAAACACCTTCAGTACGGTTTTCATCCCTTGCCTAAAGTACGGTGTTTGCGGCCTGTGTGCCTCTTCCTCAAGGGTTTTCAACTAGTCTTTCTTATAAGTTTTACTTGATGTGAAACATCTGTCAACCTCATTATCAGTATGTCGTCATCAAACTGCTTGGGTTCATTTCTGACTGGACGAGGATCAGCGCTGGTGACAGACCGACAGAATATATAGCAATGGAATTTGAGTTGCAAAAATTCTCGTGATGGTCATCAGTCAAAGGATAAAGGAAAACCCCGACTGTGTTGATCTCACATATCATTTAGGGCTGCTATGGTACTCATCCTCTGATTTGGGCATCTCTCAAAAATTACCACCACCTGCTTTGTCATTCTTTAGGTAGATTTTGGCTTTGAATGTCTAGAGCGTTGCGATCGCCAAGCGCGAAAATTCAGTCAGGTTGAAGATTTTTATACCGCAAAAAATATACCAAAGAAAATTGTAGAATAAAGATATAAACAGGAATACGACGTGACTACATTACCTGTGGGTGATGCTGACAAGTCTTTTAAAATCAACAAATAAATCATTAGCATCATGGATCAACCACTAGATTCTTGCTGTCAGCAAATCTTGTTATCGAATACCCCCTTCTGATAAAATTAAATATATCACTAGGATTAAATACTCACCAGTAGCGAATTCGAGCTAGTCAGACGAGTAACAACTTGATAGTTGTATACCCGTGTGATACATCATGGCGTTGCTGGATAGCGAGAATGCAGGATAAACCGATGGGGTAAACTCCTGGCTGCGAAATCTGCTGTGTGAAAAATTATTGATTGACAAATTTAGTATCTAGAGGAGATTTATGACAAGTAAGCCAGAAAGCGTGGTATTGATTGGAGTAGCCGGAGACTCTGGGTGTGGTAAATCTACGTTTTTGCGTCGTTTAATAGATTTATTTGGTGAAGAATTAATGACAGTCATCTGTTTGGATGACTATCATTCTTTAGATCGCAAACAGCGTAAAGAAACCGGAATAACTGCACTTGACCCTAGGGCAAACAATTTCGACCTGATGTATGAGCAAATTAAAGCGCTCAAGAGTGGTCAAGCGATTGATAAGCCTATTTACAACCACGAAACCGGCAAGATTGATCCGCCAGAACGGATAGAGCCGAATCACATTGTAGTTGTTGAAGGGCTGCATCCTTTATATGATGAGCGGGTGCGATCGCTGATCGACTTCAGCGTTTATTTTGACATCAGCGATGAAGTCAAAATTGCCTGGAAAATCCAGCGCGATATGGCAGAAAGGGGTCATCGTTACGAAGATGTGGTAGCACAAATCAATTCTCGTAAACCTGACTTTGAAAAGTTTATCGAACCGCAAAGAGAATTTGCCGATGTGGTTCTCCAGGTATTACCTACAAACTTGATCAAAAACGACACTGAACGCAAAGTCTTGCGGGTACGGATGCTTCAGCGCGAAGGCAAAGAAGGCTTTGAGCCAGCTTACCTGTTTGATGAAGGGTCAACAATTAATTGGACTCCCTGCGGACGTAAGCTAACCTGTTCCTACCCTGGTATGCAAGTGTACTATGGCTCAGATGTTTACTACGGTCGCTACGTCTCAGTGCTAGAAGTAGATGGTCAGTTTGACAACTTAGAAGAAGTCATTTACATCGAAACCCATCTCAGCAATACATCGACCAAATATCAAGGTGAATTGACTCACTTGTTACTCCAACACCGTGAGTATCCAGGTTCCAACAATGGTACTGGTTTGTTCCAAGTGCTTACAGGTTTAAAAATGCGTGCTGCCTATGAGCTTTTGACAGCAAACGAAGCAAAGCTAGCAGTTCAGGTTTAAAGCAGCAGTATTTGTGTCAAAGCTTGCGGGGACACTTTTGGGTGTCCCTTTTTTTGTCAGCAAAATTTTTTAGCTAATTCAAACTTTTGGCAATTAACCAGCTGGATGCCATTAAATATAAACAGGACTTACGCAACTGGCACACAGATTTACTGTGATGGCAGTCAATAGTCCAGAGTCAATAGTCCAGAGTCAATAGTCTTTAAGCAAGATTTTTTTGACTATTGAACGCCCTCCGGGTTCGGCAGTTCCTCATGGGGGAAACCCCCAAGATCGGACTGCCTCACCAGTTCGTTCAAGTCGGGAAACCCGCCCAGACGACTGGCTCCTTTTGACCCAGTACTGCCCAGACGAAAAAAATATGACAATGGGCGTAAGTCCTAACTTTAAAGAATACTTACCTTTAGTTAGTGGTTTTTTAAAAAAAAATTAAGACACTAACTACTGAATGTGTCAATATTGTTATGATTCCCAAATTTAGCTAAAACATAAAGTTGCCACACGTCTCACCCGATAGCAGAGGGTGGGATGAATTTGAACATTTTTGTATTGTTCAATTCTGTAGTGGGGCATTTCATGGAATTAAAGCAAACCTCAGTTAATGTCCGCCCCTGAACCGGGAATCGCTGTGAGAGCCACACACTTACCCCTTGCGGCAGTGTGTAATTATTCCACGAACTGAACTAAATGTCCAATATTTAGTCAGCGAAAATACTTTTAAAGGAGGAATTCTCTTTGTCTCGTCGTTATTTATTTACCTCCGAGTCTGTCACCGAAGGTCATCCAGATAAAATCTGCGATCAGATTTCTGATACGATTCTAGATGCCTTGCTGACACAAGATCCCAGCAGCCGTGTTGCTGCCGAAGTCGTAGTTAATACTGGCTTAGTGCTAATCACTGGTGAAATTACCACCAAAGCCAACGTCAATTTTGTCAATCTTGCCCGCAAGAAAATTGCTGAAATTGGCTACGTTGATGCTGATAACGGCTTTTCTGCTAACAGTACCAGTGTACTTCTAGCTTTAGACGAACAATCACCAGATATTGCTCAAGGTGTGAACAGCGCCCAAGAAACCCGCGAACAGGATAGTGATGAGCAATTCGACAAGATTGGCGCGGGCGATCAAGGGATTATGTTCGGCTTTGCCTGCAACGAAACACCAGAACTGACGCCTTTACCGATCAGCCTTGCTCACCGCATTGCCCGCCGATTGGCAGCAGTCCGCAAAACAGGTGAATTATCATACCTGCGCCCTGATGGTAAAACACAAGTAACTGTGGTCTACGAAGATGGTCGTCCTGTAGGCATTGATACTATCCTCATTTCCACCCAGCACAACGCCAGTATTGGGGAAATCACTGATGAGGCAGCAGTACAAGCCAAAATTAAAGAAGACCTGTGGACAGCAGTAGTCCAACCTGTTTTTAGCGACATTGACATTAAGCCGACTGAGGAGACACGCTTTTTAGTCAACCCCACCGGTAAGTTCGTTGTTGGTGGCCCGCAAGGAGACTCTGGTCTGACAGGACGGAAGATTATTGTTGATACCTACGGTGGTTATTCCCGACATGGCGGCGGTGCTTTTTCCGGTAAAGACCCCACCAAGGTAGACCGTTCTGCTGCTTATGCTGCTCGCTATGTGGCGAAAAATATTGTCGCTGCTGGGTTAGCAGATAAAGTTGAAATCCAGCTATCCTATGCTATTGGCGTAGCACGACCAACAAGCATTTTGGTGGATACCTTTGGCACTGGCAAAGTGGATGAAGAAATCTTACTGGAATTAATCAAACAGAACTTTGAACTGCGTCCAGCGGGGATTATCCATACTTTCAACTTACGTAATTTACCAAGTGAACGAGGCGGACGTTTTTATCAGGACGTCGCGGCTTACGGTCATTTTGGGCGGAACGATCTAGATTTGCCTTGGGAGCGCACCGATAAGGCCGAATTGTTGAAACAAGCTGTTAGTCAGACACTAGAAGCTGCGATCGCTTAGAGTTATGGCAAAGTCAGGGAGATAGAAACACAAGGGGACAAAAAGAATAACTTTTAATTCCTAACTTCTAACTCCTTAGTTAGTATCTTTGAACACATTAGTATTAAACAGAAAACCTCTGCCTTGTAATTGCTTTAGCAGTATGAAGGTAGAGGTTTTTTATATCAATTTGGGTTTCGTAGCAGTTGAAGCATGTAGAACTTACGCACTGTACAAATGATATCATGTCCGTTTAAACACTTATGATATCTGTGGAGGTCGGTAATTGGGAATTGGTAATTGGTAATTGGTAATTGGTAATTGGTAATTGGTTTTGAGTATTACCTATTACCCATTACCCATTACCCATTATCTATTACCAAGCAAACCGACTATATCGTAAGTAATTAGCCGAACTTGATATGAAACATAATGTGTATTAGGGTATTGGGCCGTTTCGAGCGCTTTGCATAACCCTGATTTATTCGTATATTTGCGTAGGCGTAGCCCGTCGTAGACATCGCTGGGTACTAAAAATGTCGGATGAGAACTGCTCTAATTTATAGCATTTCCCAGTAAGCGCCAAGTATATCTAATAACCTCACCCCCTACCCCTCTCCTTACCAAGGAGAGGGGAGATAAAGCACAGCTTTATTGGGGTGAGGTAATCGTGATACCTCAGTTGCTTAGGAAAGGCTATACATATATTTAGTAGCAATAATGCCTAAAAACAAAGCAAATAATTTCATATGATTGTCTAAGTCAAGCAACTTCTCCAAATCTGCCATGCCTTAAACTAAGATAATTATCAAAAATTTAATTTTTATAAATTTAAACAAAGGAATGATAATATTGTCGGGGTGCAAGCTTATATATCAGCATGAGCAGCTAATTGAATGTTATTT
Organism: Nostoc sp. UHCC 0702; assembly: GCA_017164015.1. GTDB lineage: Bacteria > Cyanobacteriota > Cyanobacteriia > Cyanobacteriales > Nostocaceae > Amazonocrinis. The sequence goes on along the minus strand of CP071065.1, from coordinate 1,654,438 downwards.
GCTGAAGGCAACAGGGGGCTTATGGTTTGCTATCAGACATTTTCGTAAATTTACAGCGGTGCTTTGAGAAAAGTTTCCCGACCCAAGTGAAAGCTAAGGGCGAGTAATCAAGTGTGGGAACTAGCTTTACCCTCATTGTCAAGCAAAACCTAGCTTGCGCGATCGCAGTTAGGCATGGCCGTAAGCTAGGGTAGGGTTGCTCGTAGATTACAGTAGAGTAAGCTAAAATAATTATTTAGCGGATATCTAGATATTACCGCCATTAACTGAACATCAAAAACAATCATTAAGAGCCTAGGCTCCTAAACAGACCTTGACTTTAGGAAACTACTTAGTTATCAAAGAAAGTGATTGTTATTTGTAGCAACAAAATGGTAAACATTCATATCAAAACTGCTCAAACATAATGAAGTCATGCAAATTATCTATAAATAGAGCTATTATTTAAGCTTGTTATAAAACAAGAAGATAACGTCAGTGTTGATTAACAATAGAAGTGATTCTCAAAGTGAAACTTATGTAGTGATTTTGGTGGGATGGCAAGGAGAATTGAGGTATGCAAACTCAAAAGCCAATCCTGATTGAAAGCAGTTCAGAAAACAAAAAAGTGCCAGTTGAAGAACCATCAGACGAACTCCCCACTATAGAATTTCCCTCACGAGGGAAACTAAAAGCCAGTTCTTGGCGTATACATCAAAAAATTGGTTACGGGTACTTTGTCGCAATTGGGATTGGCTTTTTCGGCTCATTGACTGGGTTAGTAATCGCTAACTATTACCGGGGACGAGAAATCCGGCAATTCAATCAAGCCCAAGAGCAAAGACAACTACTAACTAACTATAAAGATGCGGTAGTGGGGGCACAACTGCACAGTTCTAACTTGGCTGCATTCTTGGAAGATTCACAGCGGCTACCAATTCAAAAAGCTGAATTTCTGAATAATGTTGAAAAGGCTGAAAAATTAGAGAAAGATATCGGGCATTTTATAGATAAAAGACCAGGAGACTTAGCAGCCACAAGTGCTAATTTACAGGCTTTATTACAGGATTACGCAATTAACCTCAAATCTTATGTCTCTCAAATAGAGGCTGTGTTGCAGACAATTGACTCGCAGCAAGTCAAGCCACAGCAAATTGACTCAGTACGAGAGCAATTGCTCTTAATTATGCGTGGTGATACAGCTAGACAGTTAGATCAATTATCGAAAAAATTGACTAATATTCTACAAACTGCTGAAGGTCAAGAACAGAGAAGGCAACAAGATGTAGAACAAGCCAAAGGAGTTGAGAGATTAATTGTGATGGTGAGTATGCTGGTATCAGTGGCGATCGCTGCCATTGTAGCGTGGCGTACCAGTCGAGCGATCGCTGAACCAGTGATTATTGTAACTCAAGTAGCCGAGCAAGTAGCAAGGAAATCTAATTTTGATTTGCGCGCACCAGTTACTACTGAAGATGAAATTGGCTTACTTGCTAAATCTCTCAATCGTTTGATTGAACGAGTATCTGAACGGACTAAAGAATTAGAACAAGCTAAAGAATTAGCAGAAGCAGCTAGCAAGGCAAAAAGTATATTTTTGGCAAATGTAAGTCACGAATTACGCACACCTTTAAATGCTGTGATTGGCTTGAGTCAACTTTTGCAAGATGATGCTACTGATTTAGGTTTATCAGGAGACTTTATCACTGATTTAGAAACAATTAACTCTGCTGGTAGACATTTACTAGAACTGATTAATGACATCCTTGACTTGTCAAAAATTGAAGCTGGTAAAATGACCCTCTATCCAGAGACTTTTGAGATTGCCACACTGATTAATAATCTTGTTCTTACTGTCAAACCGGCTATAGAAAAAAATGGCAATATCTTAAAAGTAGATTACGATGAACAGTTGGGAACGATGTATGCAGACCAAACTAGGATGCGGCAAGTGCTGTTAAATTTGCTGAGTAACGCTGCTAAGTTTACCACCAACGGTCATGTAACACTAACAGTTAAAAGGGAAAAACAAAGTGTGTTAAGGGATGCTCCTTTTGGCATTATTAGTTTTACCGTTGCTGATACAGGCATTGGTATGTCTGTTAGTCAACAGCAACAATTATTTCAACCCTTTATACAAGGGGATACCTCGACGACGAAAAAATATGGCGGTACCGGACTGGGGTTAGCAATTAGCCGCCACTTTTGCCAGATGATGGGTGGTGAAATTATTGTTAGAAGTCAGCTAGGAGTTGGTTCTGTTTTCACTGTTCACCTGCCACTGACTATGCAAAAGTGAGCAATATCTGGTATGGGGTAATTATAGAAGCAATTCAGAAATTGCTTCTATAGCAATTTTATCTGATTTATGAAAATTGCAAGGCTCAGATACCCGACTTTTTAGAGAAGCCGGGTATCTTGTTATTATATCATGTCCGGTTAATTAGTTATGATTCCCGCAATTATTGCACCCCACCCCTAACCCCTCAGAGTCAACGGGGAGGGTAAACAAAGCGTAGCTTTGGTGGGGTGGGGTTCTTTGGTTTTTATAAGTAATCAAGCGGACATGTTATTAACAATTAATTCGAGTATTCAACACTAGTTTTAAAATATCTTTTTAGGGAACTCCAACAAATAAATTATCCAACTTGTGCCGTTGTTTAACAAATGAATTGCCGAGGGAAAATGGAGAGGATTTTTCTTTTTCGGTATTTGAACTATTAGACAAGGAATCAAACACCTCATTTTCATAATTTTCACTCACAATAGTGTAATCTTTTGTGTATAATTCTAGGTCAAAAGCCCTAAAGCAGAGTATAAGAGTTTTTCGGTCTACACCTTGACTTCGAGACCACAATCGATTCAGAGTTTTAGTAGAAATATTCATGCGATCGCTCAATTCTTCTATAGTCCAGCGATCGCCTTGATTTTCTTTAAGCTCTGCATCAATAATCGCTTGCTGTAAACGTTTCAATCCTGTAGTAGTTAGTATAACCCCTCGTCTGCGCTTAGTTTTAGGTTGTTGCAGTTTCATATGTTGTCTACCAATAAATATTAAGAGACTTGATTTTTGAAAATACATCTATATAACTTACGCAAAACTACACGCTATCGAGGGCAATTCATGAATTGCTCCGCAGTGAGTCAAGCCGAAGCTCACATAGAATACGATTTCAAAATCTGGAGCTAAATCTATCAGTAAAAAATAAGAAACTTATAGGGATGCTAAAACTTTTTATTAACCAGCACTCCTTCAGATACTAGCGCCAAACTACATAGTTGATTTTGCGTGGGTTAGAAACTAGATGCCCGACTTTTTATAAAAAGTCGGGCATCTGAGACTTGCAATTTTGACAAATCAAATAAGGTTAATATAGTAGATGCAACAAGGAAGGTAGAATTTTTTCTAAATTGGCTGTGGCTCAGTATTAGACTCATTTTCAGCTTGCAAACCCCAGCCCAGAACACGAGCGATCGCCAAAGGTAAAGTCAGTGGATTAAAAGGTTTGGCAATTGCCTCAACCACACCAAGTTGCTGAAGTTTTTGTGGCGTAAAGCAAGCTGCTCTCACACTCAAGAAGATAACGGGAATTTCTTGAGTTGAAGGTTTTTCCTGAAGTCTATGCAGAAAAGTGATGGCATCCATACCCGGCATTAAAACATCCAAGAGGATGGCATCAGGACGTTCTCTCGTTAGTTGTTTAAGTCCGGCTTGAGCAGAGGCGACAGTCATAACATTCCACCCCGCAAGGTCGCTTAAACAGGCTTGTACAAGTTCTCGGATAGTTGGTTCATCATCAATCAGCAATATTTTCTTGGTTGTCATTCTTACATTGCTCTAAGAAGCTAGAGGCGATTGATAGATTAAGCTTAAATCAAGAAAATAAGAAACTTATAAGGGGAATGGGGGATTGGGGATTGGGGATTGGGGATTGGGGATTGGGGATTGGGAATTGGTAATTGGGAATTGGTAATTGGTAATTGGTAATTGGTAATTGGGAATTGGTAATTGGTAATTGGTAATTGGGAATTGGTAATTGGGAATTGGGAATTGGGAATTGGGAATTGGTAATTGGGAATTGGTAATTGGGAATTGGGAATTGGGAATTGGGAATTGGGAATTGGGAATTGGGAATTGGGAATTGGGAATTGGGAATTGGACATTAGTTATTTCTTCCCCATCACCCCATCACCTCATCCCCCTCATCTCCCTCATCCCCCCATCACCCCATCCCCCTCATCCCCCTCATCCCCCCATCTCCCCATCTCTCCATCCCCTCATCTCCTACTCATCCCAACCTAGCATTTGGGCTATTTGCTCACAAATCAGCGTGGGATCGAATGGTTTTGTCATAATTCCGGCTATATCTAATTGAGCAAAGTGGCTGCGATCGCTTGGTAATACTTTGGCTGTTAGCAAAATCACCGGAATCATTTGAGTTTTTGGGTTGGCTTTGATTTGCTCGTAGCATTGCAAGCCATCCATGTCAGGCATGGATACGTCAAGGAGAATCACATCAAGTGCATACTCTTGGGCTTTCAGGAGTCCTTGATGACCTGATTCGGCTGCAATTGCTTCCCACCCCCCCAAATCTTCCAAGCAGGTGCAAACAAGGTCTCGCAGCGATTCTTCATCATCGATTACAAGGATGCGTTTACTCATAAAAAACCCCAAAAATCAGACAACTATCAAATTTATTCTCCCCCGCTCCCCCGCACCCCTGCACCCCCGCTCCCCTGCACCCCTGCTCGGAATTACCCTGGTAGTATGGGCAAGGTGAAATAAAATGTACTGCCTTCACCGAATGTACTTTCTGCCCAAATATTACCATCGTGCTGTTGAATGATACTTTGACAAATTGCTAAGCCAAGTCCTGTACCTCCCTTAGCACGAGAATCGGAAACATCAACTTGCTGGAAGCGTTCAAAGATAGTTTCTATTTTGTCTGGGGGAATACCTCTGCCTTGGTCTTTGACTTGAAACAGAACTGAGTCAGTTTGTGGTTGAGCAGCCAGGATAATCACTGAGTTAGGGGGAGAAAATTTGATGGCGTTGCTCAACAAATTGGTCAGGGTTTGGATGATTAAGTCACCAGAAGCCCATACGCTAGCTGTGGTAGGAATAATCGAGAGTGTGATGGTGGCTTCCAAAGCGATTGATTGTACTCCTTCAACTGCTCTTTGCATTAAATCTTCTGCATGACAGACTTCTCTAACAAGCTCCACTCGTCCCGAAGACAAGCGTTCTAAATCCAGGATGTCATTTACCAGACGCACCAGGCGATCGCTATTGGTTAATGCTTGCTGGAGCATCCGTTTGGCTTTTTCGGGTTTGTTGTCGTAAATTCCAGTGTTGAGCAGTCCTAAAAACCCGCGAATGGCAGTTAATGGGGTACGAAGTTCATGACTGACAATGGAAATAAATTCATTTTTCATCCGCTCAATGGCTTGCTGTTCGGTGATGTCTTGAATCTGGGCGACATAGTACAAAGGTTTGTTATGAAAATCTCGTACTAGGGACAAACTCGTGAGTCCCCAAGCGATGCTTCCAGAATTACACAAGTAGCGTAATTCCACTTGAGCATTGCGATTTTCGTTAGTCAGGACTTGCTGTATGCAGTGGTGAAACTTAGTTATATCTTCCGCGTGAATTAGCTCAGATGCGTTGAGAATTAAAGTCTCTGATTCTGAGTAACCAAACATTTCAGTTAGCATAGGATTGATTTGCAAAAAGCGATCGTCCAATCCCAGCAGCGCCATACCAATGGGAGCATCATGAAAGGCATGGCGAAATCGTTCTTCACTCTCGCGCAAAGCTGCTTCGGCTTGTTTGAGATTGGTAATATCTAGCAGCACTCCATAGCAAGCAATTTCACCATTCTCCCGACGTTCTGGGCGGGAGTTGGCCCGTACCCACTTCATCTTGCCAGAGGGAGTCACAATCCGCCATTCGTGAGCAAATGGTTCTAGGGTTTCCAGGCTGCGAGTATTGAGGTGATTGTATAAAGCGCGGTCTTCAATATGGATTTGGTTAAGAGCAAGTGAAGCATCTTTTAAGACTTGTTCTGGTTCCAATTCTTTAATTTCCCCAACTCCTGGACTGATATATTCAAAGCGCTGCTCGCCTGTATCTGGGTAATAAACCAGGATGTAAATTTGTGCGGGTGAAGCTGCGGCGATTTTTTGGAATCGAGCTTCGCTTTGCCGCAAAGCTTCTTCAATACGTTTGCGATCGCTGATATCCAGGCAAACACCATACCAGACAGTTTCACCGTTTTCCCGACGTTCCGGTCGAGAACTAGCTTGAAGCCACTTAATTTTTCCCGATGGAGTAATGATCCGCCATTCATGCCTAAATAGCTGCATCTTCTCAAGACTTTCCGTAACGGCTTGCTGATAGGCAAAGCGATCATCTGGATGAATCTGGGTCAGCGTCATGCTAGCATTTTCCAGGACTGCGGCTACCGGCACCTCATGCAGATCCTCAAAGGCAGGGCTGAGGTACTCGTATCGAGCAGGGCCGTTTGGATCTTCGACCACGGTGTAAATCACTCCTGGGGAAGCAGTTGCTAACTGTTGGAATTGAGCTTCTCTGTATTGCAATGCCTTCTGGGCTAGGACGCGATCGCTAATATCTAAATTTGTCCCTAGCAATTTGATCACTTGCCCTTGTTCGTCAACGAGCGCTTCTCCTCTGGCTTCTACATATCGAATTGAGCCATTGGGTTGAATGATGCGAAACTCTATTTTGTAGGGGGTTTGAGTGGCGATGGTTTGGGCGATGCTTTGCCGTAGTAATTCTCGTTCGTCTGGATGAATCAGTTCTAGGAATTGAGACAAAGTTGGTTCGCTTTGAGCAATATCCCACCCAAAGATTTGGAAGCTTTCCTCTGACCACCTCACCTGCTCAGTGTTGATATCGAATTCCCAACTGCCCACATGGGCGACCTGCTGGGCGCGACGCAGAGCTGCTTCACTTTCACGCAGGGCTGATTCGGCTCGTTTGCGCTCTGTGATATCTGTCACCCGTACTAGATTGATTATTTGATTAGCGATCGCCACGCGCTTAGCTGCCAAGTTACCCCAAAATAGATTTCCTTTGCGCGTGACATATTCAATTTCTTGGCTCCACATACCTTGTTGATTCATTTGGGCGGTGATTTCCCTGAGTTCGTCTGAAGTGAAGGGACGAAACTGGAGTATGTGACCTTGGATACCAATCAGTTCGGCTTTACTGTCCGCTGCAAATAGTTCTACTGCTCGATCATTACAATCAGTAATCAGCAGTGTTTTGGGATCGACTAAAAACAAAGCATCGGCAGATTCGTTATAAATAGCCTCGCGCAAATCTTTTTGCTGTTGCAGTTCTAATTCTGCTTGTTTGCGTTTGGTAATATCTTTAGTAAGGGCAATGATGTGGGGTTGTCCCTGAAGTTCAATGATATCCGCTGAAAATAAAACGGTGATTGTCTTGCCTGTTTGATGAAGGACGGCAAATTCTCTGTTACGAACTTGTTTACCTGTTTGCAAATCCTGTAAATAGCGTTGTCGATCCTCTCGATTGACCCAATATTTCGTCCTTGTGATTTTGCGATCGACAACTTCTTCCCTAGAGTAGCCATATAAATCAGTAAAGGCATCATTCACGTCTACACAATGCCCTTGTAGGGTGAGAATGCAAATAGAGTCAGGACAGGTACGAAACACTTTGGTGAACCGTGTTTCTGACTCTTGGAGGGCAGTTTTGACGCGCTGATACGACTGCTCAAGCTGCTGGCCCATCCAGTTAAACGAGTGAGTCAGGACTTGCAGTTCTGCAATTGGACTATCTTGTTTAATTGTTTTATGCCATTCTCCATCTGCCAGCGCCAAGCTGGCTTGACCCAATCGTTTTATTGGTAGGGCAATGAATTGGGTTAGCAACCATCCTACAGCGATCGCAAAAGTCAACGCGCCAACACTAAACAGGACGGTGACGCGCGTATTGGCATTAATTTCTGCCATAAAGTCGGATTCTGGCACCACCGTTACAATCAACCAATCAAGACCCAATTGGTCGCTGTAAGGGGTGACGAGTAAGAATTCCTTTTTGCCTTTGATTTCAAATTCAAGTTGCTGTGCTGTCTGAATTTGAGTTAAGTTGCCAAAGCGGGAAAGCAAATGTTGTCCTGCAAGGCTAATCAGGGGTTCCTGAGAGGCTGTCACCTCTAGGCGTTTGTTTTCTGTACCAGCAACATTAGTCATAAAGGGCTGTTCGGCAGTTGTCGAAGCAACCATCAGCCCGGAACGCTCAATAATAAACACCTGTCCGTGAGTACTGACCTGCAATTTTTTGAGAAACTCACTAATGTTGACAAGCCTTAAATCGCTGGCAAAAACGCCTTGGAGTTGTTGTTTATTGTTATAAAGCGGGTAACTGGCTGCTATTCCTAGACCTCTGTCACTCGGTACATATACGTAAATGGGTGTCCAAGTTGGTTTGCCTGCAAAGAGCGCTTTTTGATAAAAAGGTCTTTGACTTCCATCATAATTTTGCTGCTTAACTAATAACTTTTGACGATTTCCCTGACTATCTACGCCATATACATAAAGCGTTCCTTTAGTAAAGTTCTCAGTCAAAGAAACGCTAAAACCCCGCTCATCGTTACCGGCTCCCACGAGTCCGCCTTGGGGATTGATAAAATGAATTCTGGCGGAATTAAATTCTTGAATTTGACCTAAAAAATAGCGTTCTAAACTTTGAGGGTTGCTGATGTCTACCTGTCCTAGTTTGCTGGCTCTAGCATTGAGGCGATTAATCAAGTCTGGAGTCTGCAAATAATCAGCGAGATAGAGATGAATGCGCGAGCTTACCTCGGTCATCAGCTGATATGCCAAACTATTGACTGAACGCTGAGCATTCTCCAAGGACATATAACCTACTAGCCCTGTGGTGCCAACAGTCAGCAGTACAAAGCTAAGGGTGAGTATCAAGCGTAGGGGTATTTTCAGCTTTTCTTTTTTGGCTTGCCTGTTGCCAAGAAGATTAAATATCATATAATGCCCGCTTGATTACTTCTTAAAACCGAAGAACCCCACTCCGCCAAAGCTATGCTTTGTCTCCCCTCCCCGTGAACGGGGAGGGGTTTGGGGGTGGGGTGCAATGATTGTGGGAATAATAACTAATTAACCGCAAATGATATTATATCATCTACGCCTGTCCAGAAAGCTGGAAACCCTCTTTTCTGCACCCCTGCACCCCCGCTCCCCCGCTCCCCTGCTCCCTTGCTCCAGAGCCGTCTTAACGCCAAAGCTATGCTTTGTCTGCCTGCCCCTAATCCCCAGAGGGGGCCCCGAGTTCCCCGTTCACGGGGAGGGGTTTGGGGGTGGGGTGCAATGATTGTGGGAATAATAACTAATTAACCGCAAATTATATCATATCATCTACGCCTGATCAGTTATTATTCGCGTCTGTGCAGAAAGCTGAAAACCCTCTTTTCTGCACCCCTGCACCCCTGCACCCCTGCTCCCCTGCTCCCCCGCTCCCCTGCACCAGAACCGCACACAATATCAAGTTCCCATCCTCCGCTTCAGTGTTGTGAGTTCTTGCTGTAAGCGTGAGCGATCGATGCGACTGATCACACGGGTGACTAACTCTGGCCCCACCACTGGTTTACTGATAAAATCATCGGCTCCCGCCGCAAATACCTGTTGGATAGATTCGATATCTGTATGGGCAGTAACCACTAAAATCGGTAAATTTCCCCATTTTTGATCTTGTCGCACCACGCGACACAAGTCAACACCGTTGTATGTTGGCATTTCCAAATCAATTACCAGTAAATCAGGCGTTGTGTCAACTAGTACCTGCCAAAATTGTCGGGGGTCTTGCAAAGTCTTCACCGCCAGTCCCCAAGGTGATAGTAAATTGCTTAAGAGTTCCAAGGCGATGGGGTCATCGTCTAAAATCATCACTTTGGCTTGGGAAGCTGGAGATTTCGGCAGAACTTGGGCGATCGCTGCAAATACTTCGGCGGTGGTGACAGGTTTATGCAGATATCGCTGTATTTCTAAACGAGAAACAGCAACTCGTTCTGTGAGATTGTCTTGTTCAGCGATCGCTAAAATTGGTGTATTGGGCAGCTGCTCCTTAAGTTTTTGCAGCAAAGTTAAACTATTTTCTAGCGGCTGTTGCTGATTGAGATTGAGTAAAACAGCTTGGGGAGATTGAGAAATTTTTTGTTGGGCGATCGCCCAATTAGCAGCTGCTTCAATCTGCACTCCCCAACTGGTAGCTTCGTTTTGCAGTTGATCAGCTAAGGATTGATCGGCGATTACCAACACAAAGGGTATTTGAGTTAGCTGTTGTTCAGCGTTTATTGGTGTGGGTGGTTTACTCAGCGCTTCTTTGAGTTGGGTGACGAGTTTTGAAAGTTGGGAAGCTTCCTTTGCACCTAAAAGCTTGTCGTCCATCAAAAGATGTTCAATTTCCTGGGCTAACTTCGATCCCGTCTCGTAACCAAACGATCCTAACGTTCCTGCTAGTTTGTGGGCTTCGTTGCTTGCACGTTGTTGGAGTTGAGGCTGCAATTTCCCTGTCTGCAAAGCTTGTTCTACTTCCTCTAACAAAATCACCCGTTGGGCAAAGGTATCTTTATAACGTTCTATGACTTTATTAATTGAAGCCAGAGACGTTTGACGTTTTCCTTTCGCTGCTTCTGGGGGATTTTGTGTTTTTGCGGCTTGGAGAGACAACCCATCCTTTGCTTGTTGAGCCTTGGGTGGAGTTTTTAGTCGATAGCCCAAGCCATAAACGGTTTCAAATAAATCGGTGGACATTCCCGCAGCTTTGAGCTTTTGGCGCAAGTCTTTAATTAAATTGGTGACAGTTGCTTCGCTGGGTGTAGCATCAAATGACCACAGGCGATCGATAATGTCACTGCGGCTAAAAACACGCTGCGGATGACGCAAAAACAGCCCCAGCAAACTGTATTCTTTGGGGCTTAAAGATACAAGTTGCTTTTTGTAAGTTACTTCTGCCGAAACGGGATTAACACAAAGATTTTCCCATATCAGTAAGGCAGGGGCTAGCTCAGTCTGTCCTCGACGCAGCAATGCCCGTATCCGTGCCAGCAACTCAGACATTTGGTATGGTTTGGTGAGATAATCGTCTGCACCCGCATCTAATCCCTTCACCACATCGGTACTTTGGTCTTTGGCGGTGAGTAAGAGAATTGGTTTTTGGATTCCCTGAGTGCGAAGTTGGCGGCAAAGGCTAATACCATCAAGTTTAGGAATCAGTAGATCCAACAGTATCAAGTCAAAGTTTGATGAGGTTGCCAATGCCAAGCCACTTTCACCATCAGTTGCCAATTCAACTGTATAGTACTGAGCCGTGAGAACTTCACACAGTACTGCTGCCATTGCGCGATCGTCCTCTACCAGCAGAATTTTCACAACGTGTACAATTTACTCACCGATAATACTGAATATTTTAGCCAAATCATTAAGAATGGTGTGCCCCACCGGGATCTCCGCTTGGGGACAGAACAACCTCTGTCTGTATTTGGAAACAAGTAGGGGCGTACAGCTGTCATTGGTGTCAACTTAAGCTAGAGATGGTTTAACTGCTGGCTTCATAACCCGCCTGGGAATGAATTCTCAGGCTAATAGCTAAAGTCTACTGAAGTAGACTCAAGATTTTTGAGGATATTTAGTCATCTTCAGATGACTTTTGCTATTAGCAAGGAACTTAAGTTCCTTGCGAGACATGGCTTCTACGTTAAGTTGACACCAATGTACAGCTGTACGCCCCTACAGATGATTCATGTGTTGCAGATATTTTTGGAAATGGTATGAAACCTATTTAGGATATTTTTTAGAATGAAAGTCCCTTATATCATGTCCGTTTAAACACTTATGATATCTGTGGAGGTCGGTAATTGGGAATTGGTAATTGGTAATTGGTAATTGGTTTTGAGTATTACCTATTACCCATTACCTATTACCAAGCAAACCGACTATATCGTAAGTAATTAGCCGAACTTGATATTAGAGGTTGTTTTAAAGAATTTTGATTGGGGTCAAAATCTAAGTAAAGTCAGCGTCGTTTGACGCTGAAACTACCAGATTTTTAGTTTGACGTTACTTCCGTCGTGCTTGACGTTACTTCCGTCATGCTTGACGTTACTTCTGTCGTGCTTGACGTTACTTCCGTCATGCTTGATGTTACTTCCGTCGTGCTTGATGTTACTTCCGTCGTGCTTGATGTTACTTCCGTCACGATTTTTCAAAACTTACGCAAACAATAACCTATCATCCTTCAGTTACACGTTGCGACGGAGGTAATACGACTTTTTTCGCTAAACCCAAAATCTTCAAAACTTGAATACTCCACCAAGTTACGTCAATCTCCCACCAACGCAACCCAGATTTTGCCATGTGTGGATAAGTATGATGGTTGTTGTGCCATCCTTCGCCATAGGTTAAAAGAGATACCCACCAGAGATTCCGCGCTCCATCATCGGCATCAAAGGTACGATAACCCCATAGGTGTGATGCTGAATTGACGAACCAAGTCGAATGCCAAAGCAAAACTGACCTGACAAATATGCCATAAATCACGAAAGACCAACCCCCTAAAACATACAGCAGCAGTCCCAGAGGAATTTGCAACAATATAAAGTAGCGATCCAGCCAGCGATAATATGGTTGTCGTGCTAGGTCAGGCGCATATTTTTGATAAATTTCATAATCAAAAAATTCCGCACGTGGGTAGAAAATCCAGAGCATATGGCTCCACCAAAACCCGCGCTGGGCAGAGTAAGGGTCTAAATTGATATCTTCCGTGTGGGCATGATGCTGGCGGTGTCCACCAATCCAAAAAATTGGCCCGCCTTGGAGAGCAAGCGCTCCAATTAAGGCGATCGCATATTCTAACCACTTGGGTACCTGGAAACTTTTATGGCTCAGCAGTCGGTGATATCCCAGGCAAATACCAATGCTGCCGAATAACCAATGGAGAAATAGCAGCAAACCCAATGCTGACCAGGAAAAAAACCAAGGAGCCAGGAGAACTAAGACATGAAATGTAGCAAAAAAAGCCACATTTGTCCAACTGAGCCGAGGAGAATTTCCTCTCTCAGAAGCAATCGCCGAAAGTTTTGCGGTCATAAAAACTCCTGTTGACGGATGTTGAAGCGATTTGCTTGTTCTTGGGCGGAACCACACCAGGCATTGATGCACTTTGCACAGCAGTTCGTTACAGTAAAAAAGAGCAAGTATCACTTACATTGGAGATTCTAACAATTATCTGATTTATATGCAAGTAACACTTGCATTATCTTTATGTCTTTGCAACCTATTTCAGCTCGTCAACGTCTGATTCAATCAGCACTTGAGTTATTTACTGCTCAAGGAGTCAGTGGTACTACAACCCGCCAAATTGCTGAAAAAGCAGAAGTTAATGAAGTGACCCTATTCCGAAATTTTGGTAATAAACATGGATTGCTTTTGGCAGTGTTAGAAGAATCCGCAGCTTTCAAAAATTTGGGTGAGTCGCTGATCCGACGGGCTACTCCTCCTGGGAATGTTTACCAAGCGCTGAAAGATTATGCAAGTGATACTTTACAAGCATTAGAAAGAGTACCAGAATTTGTACGGTCTGTGGTGGGTGAAGCTGATCAATACCCAGCAGAAAGTCGCCGCGCCTTGGGTAGAGGATTAACGGAGGCTAATCGCTACGTCGCACAGTACTTAGTTACTGTAATTCAACAGGGAGACTTAAACACCTATCTACCAGCAGAAAAATTAGCTAGTTTGCTGAATGGGATGATCCTGGGATATGCCGTGATTGAATTCACGAGTGAATTTCATGAACTGTGGGAAAATCGGGATGATTTTCTGGAAAATTTAGTGGAGTTGTTTTTGCATGGAGCCATGTCACCTTCACCGCAATCAACAACAGCCACTTTACCAGGAAATGTGATTACCAAAGAAGTAGCTGATTTGCCTGCTGGTTTAGTTCACGAAATTCTTAGACAAGCCAGGAGGTTGGGTGTACAAGATTATGCATTGGCATATGTGTTGTTTAGTGCAGGGTTATCTCCTACAGAAATAATTGACTTGCAGCTATCACATCAGATTTACGATACTCAGGGGCATTTTCTGCAAATTACAACTCCGGGGCTTGTGCGCCAAGTACCAGTGAATCAGTGGATTTTGGGCAAACGCTATGGTTCTTACACCAATAATCCTTTAATCAAATGGCTCAAAAGTCGTAAAGATAGTAATACTGCCATGTTTATTGACGAAGCAGGTAAACCAATCTCAGAATTAGAACTTAGCAGGCATTGGGAAGCTTGGACTGAGGGACTATTAACTCCTCAAGGACAACCACCAGCCATCGCCCAAGCACAACACACCTGGTGTGTAGAAATGTTAATGAGAGGTATGAGCTTAGAAAACCTGAGTATTTTGACAGGTTGCGATCGCACTCAATTACAACCTTACGCCAAAAGAGCCAGAGAAAAAGCAGCACTAGAACAAGCAACTCGTTTAGATCACAAGCCGGCATAGTCAATAGTCAATAGTCAATAGTCAATAGTCAATAGTCATTAGTTAATAGTCATTCACCCCATCCCCCCATCCGCATTTGGACTGATAAATCTTCTTTGAGATTATGCAAGAATATTCAACAGCCAAAACATTTCTTAATCAAAATCTATCCGGTAGCAGCAACCCATTTTCTGGATAAAAAATAGTATACAAAGGCTGAATTACAAAGGATCTAAATCCCATGAGTCGAAAAGTCAGCAAAGCTTTTAAGCAATCCGGGGTAATTCCTTATAGAGTGAACAACGGAAAAATTGAAATATTGCTGATTACAACCCGCGATCGCCAAAACTGGGTAATTCCCAAAGGTGGCATTGTTAATGGCATGAGTGCGGCTGATTCCGCAGCCAAAGAAGCTTGGGAAGAAGCTGGAATAATTGGGCAGGTAAATTTCAATAAACTAGGTTCTTACAAGTATCGTAAACGAGGTAAAATCTACCAGGTTCAGATGTATTTAATGCCAGTAGAAATGGTTTGTGAAGAATATCCCGAAGCTGGTAAAAGACAACGCCAGTGGCTAGATGTCACCAAAGCCATCAGGTTAGTGAAAAAACCTTCACTCCAACGAATCATCCTCAAAGGCTTTTTCCAGACCAAACTCCGTTCTTGTGCGTTATCTTTACTAAAAATAAACCTTTGCTTTACTCTATTAACTAAATGCAATCATTGTGGACTAATTCTTGCTTTGTATCCACACTTAAGTAAGTGCCTTGAAAAGCTATAAAATCTCTTCAAAGATAACAATAATTATCAACATCCGCGATCCAAACTATACTGATTACAATCCTATTTGATTTGTGTAATTGAAAGCTTCAGATCCCCGACTTCTTTTATAAGTCGAGGATCTTGTTTCTCACGAATGATATCATGTCCGTTTAAACACTTATGATATCTGTGGAGGTCGGTAATTGGTAATTGGTAATTGGTAATTGGTTTTGAGTATTACCTATTACCCATTACCCATTACCCATTACCTATTACCAAGCAAACCGACTATATCGTAAGTAATTAGCCGAACTTGATATGATTTAGGACTGCTATAGTTGGGTGGTAGATGTTGACCCAAGCAACGATAACCAACAGCACTATGTCGGAAACACAGAAGATGACAACGACGGAACAGACTCAAATAGCGACGAGTATCTTGAAGACTCAGAGTAAGCCAACTCAGGAATTAGTCTGGATTTCTGAATCAGGCGGTATAGCCAAACAACCATGCGAACACACTAAAATTCCTGGATTTGACGCAGATTTCTGCGAAGTATGCCGAATTTGGTGGGTAAACCGACATGAACGAGACAAATACTACGCCAGAAAAAGATCCGGACTGGATCATTCATGAAAAGTCAATAGTCAATAGTATTAAAACTTGTTGCTACGGATTCAAGAAACACTCGAAAATAAAAAGCTGGATTTTATAACCCACATTCCGCACCTGGAACTGTCACAAAATAAATGACAAAGTGCTTTTACAGATATTAGAGAACCTGGCATAAAAGTTACAACAACAAGTACAACAAAAGAAAAAGTTTTCTCTTGCTGGAATATTTGCAATTGTTTTAGCGATATTAGTAGGCAGTGTAAATTTTTCCTAGCTAGTTCTAAACCAAATCAAAAAAAGCTTTTTCCATCATCAAATCCGTGATCCATTCCCAACTAAACTTTCTAATTGGTTGTTTTCCTGTAAAAATTGCCGAATTTTTACAGGAAAGACTTCTCTCACGCTTCAGGCTCAACACCCAATGCTCGTAGCTGTGCTGTTAAGCGTTCAGCCCGTTGCAGGGCAGTTTCTTTAGCTTCTCGCTCTTGTTCGGCTCGTGTGCGTTCTTGTTCGGCTCGCGTGCGTTCTTGTTCGGCTCGTTCAGCACCAGTGGCAATTACATTACCTTCAGCGTCACACCACCGCAGCCAAACATCTCGCTTACCTTCATATACGCCTTCCCACAAACATAAACCTAATTCAACTTCTGTCAACCATTGACTATTAATAAGTACATATTGCCGTCCGCGCAACTCGTAAATCTGTAGAACTTCACCGCCAAGCTGCTGAGTTGGATCAAAGATAACGTAATACATTATCCGCATCCGGGCATAATCTAGTATTTTACTGCCTGTTTCATTGCCTTTTCGATTGGAGACAATTTCAATTACTACCTCTGGCGGTTTGCCAAACTCCCAAAAGAAATAAGAGCGATGTCTTTTTTCCCACCAGTCATCAGCTATCTGTACATCTAGGCTCAAAAATACATCTGGCACAATGGACGGTTGCTTGCTGCTATAAAATAATCCCACATTAGCAGCCACTAGAAATCCTTGGGCGTTACTTGGGCCGTTCCAAGAACTATAAAGCGTTTCTGTGAGTAGGCGTTGTTGTTTTTCTGACGGTAGATTATCCACTGGTTCATCATCTTCTGTCACCAGATGACTCACATCTGGTAACAAATCTTCTGTTAAGGTTATGGGTTCATTCATAAAAACCTTATACCATTTTGGATTTTAGATTTTAGATTGTGTTTATTTAAGTAGGTCGGTGCAAATAAAGCTAACTGGTAAAGGTCGTCAGTTGTCAGTTGTCAGTTGTCAGTTGTCAGTTGTGAGCCAGCGCGGTCTTGGGGGTTCCCCCCATGAGCGACTGGCGAACCCGTAAGGGTCAGTTGTAAGGGTTTCAGGCATATTTACGTTTCGTAACATAGCTCTGTTTATTCTCACCGACTTACTTAGGTCTAATAGAACTAGTAGCGTGACACAGCTAAAATGAAGCAATAAATTTTATTGTGGGGCGGGCAAGATGCCCGCCAATATTGATTTGTTGGACTTAGCTGATGATTAAGATTTTGGTTTGTAAGTTGATGCAACGTGTAATTCTTTCAGTTGCTTGACATCTACACCTGAAGGTGCATCTGTCAACAAACAACGTGCTTGTTGTGTCTTCGGAAAGGCAATGACATCCCGAATTGATTCTTCGCCAGCTAGCAACATTACTAAACGATCTAAACCATAGGCGATGCCACCATGTGGCGGTGTACCATATTCAAATGCTTCCAAGAGAAAGCCAAATTTATTTTGTGCTTCTTCAGGAGATAAACCGATCGCTTCAAACACCTGTTCTTGAATTTCTCGCTGATAAATCCGCAGACTACCACCGCCAACTTCAAAGCCGTTAAATACCAAGTCATAAGCTTGGGCGCGGGCTGTTTTTAAATCGCTTAAATCGTCAGGATGGGGTGCTGTAAATGGGTGATGCAGTGCTTCGAGGCGCTTTTCGCCGGCATTCCACTCGAACATGGGGAAATCTGTAATCCACAGCAAGTTGATTTTTTCGGGGTCAATTAACTTAAACTCTTTAGCAATAACTTGCCGCAGTCTGTCTAAAGTTTTATTAACGGTAGCTGCGTCACCAGCCCCAAATAGTAACAAATGTCCGGCTTTTGCACCTGTGCGACGCAATATTTCCTGTTTTTGTTCTTCGCTGAGGTTGTCTTTAATTGCACCGATGGTATCAATTTCACCGTCATCCCTGACGCGGATGTAAGCTAAACCTTTGGCACCAGCTTCACTAGCTTCTTTGAAGATGTCGCCGCCTGGTTTAATCCTGACGTTAGAAATTACATCATTACCGTTGGGAATGGGGAGAATTTTGACTATACCACCATTGGCAACAGCCTCTCGAAAGACTTTGAAACCAGAGTCTTTTAAGATGTCTGAGACATTCACTAGTTCCAAACCATAGCGGGTATCTGGTTTATCGCTACCGTAGCGTTCCATCGCTTCGGCGTAGGTGAGGCGGGGGAAGGGATAATGTAATTCGATGCCTTTAACGGTTTTGAAGATATGAGATACTAGCTTTTCATTCAGTTCAATGATTTCCTCTTGGGACATGAAACTCATTTCCATGTCTAACTGAGTGAATTCTGGTTGTCTGTCGGCGCGTAAGTCTTCATCGCGGAAGCAACGGGCAACTTGATAATAGCGATCGCACCCTGATACCATCAGCAATTGTTTGAATAATTGCGGTGATTGCGGTAAGGCAAACCATTCACCAGCGTTGACGCGACTGGGCAATATATAATCCCTAGCACCTTCGGGAGTGGAACGGGTAAGAATTGGGGTTTCAACTTCGATAAAATTTTCTAAGTCTTCCAAGTAGCGACGCACAGCTTTCACCACTTGGTGACGCAGTTGTAAATTCTGCGCCATGCGTTCTCGTCGCAAATCCAAATAACGATACCTCAGCCGTAAGTCTTCCCGCACGTTTTCAGTGTCAGCGGTGGAAACTTGGAAAGGTAACTGCTTACGAACGGCGTTGAGCAATTGAATTTTATCAGCGTAGATTTCCACTTCGCCCGTGGGGATGCGGGGATTGAGAGATTCTTCTGGGCGTTGCGTCACCCTACCAGTGATTTCGACGACGTATTCATTGCGGAGGGCGTTTGCCTGTTCGTAGGAATCGGGGGTGCGTTGCGGGTCGCTGACAATTTGGATAATGCCAGAGCGATCGCGTAAATCTAAGAATATCACGCCCCCATGATCGCGGCGACGGTCTACCCATCCGTACAAGGTAACAGTTTCTCCAATATGTTCTGTTCGGAGTTCGCCGCAATAGTGAGTTCGCATAGCTATTAATTCTTTTTTTCTGGGCTAGATTCGCTAGTAAATGTCAAGGCTTTCCCATTATCTAGCATCATTAGTAATTGTAGTAGTTCTGGTTCCAGAAAAAATAGAATAATTTCACACTATATATATAGTAGGGAACTCATGACCGAAAACAGGGTGTGGGGTGTAGATGTCCTCAGTCAACACAGTGCAAGCTTCACGGATACGATACGCACTAAACAAGCACATGCCAAACCCAGGTTTATCGCGCTCTCAATTAAATCCTTGAGCAAAAACTAATTGTATCTCTTCCTGTGTCAAGATTTTAGCGCGACCGTGCCTGTTGATTTTCATCACTCTACTGTAGACCTTGTGATTTCAAGCCTACAGCAAAAGGTACAGTCAAAAATTTAAACCAGCTAGCAAGCCAAGTTGAGGAAGTTGGCTGCTGACTGGTCTAATGGTTATTAAAATTTCAGCAACGCCGAAAACTTAATCAGGTTGAGATAAATAATCTAAAAATATAATTTTAATGTCGGCAACTGGTATTAAAGCTAAAAAATCATTCAGGTCGTCCTGTAATGTTCCACCAACTATTTCCCTTAGTTCACTTTCGGACAGTTGGTCTAAGTTGTCGATTTGATTTGACTGCTTGGCGTTGATTTCACGCATTTTTACCTCTAATTTCCTTGCTAATAGAGCATTTGTTGTCTTTTGCAGATGTCAAGGGTTGAGTATCATACTTTACTCTAATTCCAGCCGAATAAATCCCTGACAAATTGCTCTATTGCCTCCACGTCAATACCCAATTCTAACAATCTTGCGCGTAGAGCTTCTACTTGTGGAAGGGTCGCACCTCCCACAACTTGAAGTAATTCCTCATCTGTCAATTCCAATTGATTTGCATCATAATTGGATGCAGTAAGTACTTGCTGGGACTGCTGAGTGTTTGTATTTTTCTCTTGAAACATTTTATTTTCGCTCTTAACTAGATGATGTTATTTTTGAGACTAGCAGTTTATACCGAAAAGGTAAAGCCGCGAAAAGGTTTAGTCTCAGACAAAATCTCTCACAATTAGAATAAGTCGATGCTGTGGAGTTGTCAGAAGAGGAAATACTGACACTTTGGAGTGGTGTAACCTTGATAATCAATTTTGAGATGAAGCTAGATAATCTGGACATATCACCCTATTTTTGATCAGGTAGCTGCGATCGCCAAAAGAAGAACTTATGCTAATGATGGCTGATGTGGACAGCAAGAAACAGCAAGTGAAAATTTATGACACAGACAGCAGCAATTACCGAAGCAATTACCAGTTGAACGGATGCTCACACCCGATTTGGTTTAGTCCGAACTGAGGATAAACAGTTTTTTCCAGAGTGGTATGAAGAGTTACCCAAAATTACTGAAGCCTTCTCTACAAATGACGAAGCGAGACATAACTAAAAACCTAGCGATAGATTTTTTCCTGGGTTAATGCATCTATCCTAACCAAAAGTTTATCAATATATGAACTCCAAGTATAATTTTCTACCGATTTGTGAGCATTAATACAAAGCGATTCATAAGATTCATTCTCAAAGACATTACTTATCTTGGAACATAGCAATGCTATCGAATTATTCTCACAGTAATATCCAAAATTAATATCTACTCCAAAAGTTTCCACAAATTCATCGTAAGCTGTTACAACAACGGGAGTATAGAAGTACATGGCTTCTAACATTGCAGAAGGAGTTCCCCATTTTGGTGTTGTATTTACAAATACTTTTGCCTTTACAAGTAATGAATAGTATAACTCTCTATCTTTCTCTTTTGCTTTATCCAAGTAGCCATAGCAATTAACTCCATCTGGCAACTTTACAAAGTCTTTATCCTGCATACCCACAATATTTAACGATAACTGAGGGTACTTTTCTTTTAAAGATGTATAAGCCTCAATTAAATATTTTGCTCCTTCAATATATTTCTTACTTCCAATAAAAAGTATATCCTGGGAAAAGGATTTCTGTTTCAAAACTTCCGATTTAGCAACATCGAGTAACGAATTGACTACATTCCCCAAATAAAATATATTTTTGTTCTCATAATGATTTTTCATATAGTCTGCTACACGTGGAAAAAGTGCAAATACCAAATCTGAAGCCTCTATTTCTTGGTCTTCCCTTTTTATGCAAGAACGTTCCAATGAATCGGGTTGCCTGTTTAAAAAATATTTAAAATAGTAGTCATATGTCCAATCGCTAAACAAAATTGTAGGTTTATTTGTTAACCCCGCAGAAGAAAAGCTAAATGTGAGAAAAATGTTAGCATCAGAATTATTATATTTTTCTAGTGCTTTTCTTATTCTGCGTTTAACGTCAATGTAATGAGCAAATGTACGAAAATAATTATAAGAACTATTTTTGTTTATTATCTTTAATACTCTCCAAAACGTTTTATTGTAAACTCTCTCTAAAAAATAAGGCGGACTTATATCTACACGATTAACTTTTATTCCTTTTGATATTAAAGTTTCCGTAAAAAAATACGGTACATTTGACCAAGTACTTATTTTTCGGGAATCACCGTTTGTAAAAACAGTTACTTCTTTGATTTTATTCATAATTGTTTTGATTAAAATTATTAGCAACAATTCAAATCATCAGAGAGACATATTTTTTGTCGTTTGGGATTAACAGTTTGAATTCCTGTGCATTTATGCCAGAATGAGTCACAATTTAATAATTATCAGCAATTAATAATTTAGAACAATAAATATATCTAACGAAGTATAAAAAATATTTTATTAGGTAAGTCTAATTTTTTACTTAAGTACAGTGAAATATTACTCCTCTCTCCAACCTTTGTCAACAAAGCTTTTGACCAAGGCAGAAAATAAGGTGTGCTTGGTTTTTTCTTACTTATGGTAAAAGTAGCGAGAACACTGTTGGCGAATTTAGAAAACGCTTATGATTTCCAAGTGGCTGGGTTTAGGATAAGCAGCTATGCTATTAGGTTTTGTGAATCAATTTGTCGCAATCATTTTTTAGATTGGTATTATTAATTAGGTTAAAAGTATAAAGGGCGCAAAATCTTGCGCCCTTAAGCCAATATTTTATCGTTTCTCTACTTAACTTGATAGTGCGGGTCATTGAAAGCTTCCCAAGCAGCTTTGGCAGCTTTTTGAATACGCCCACTAAAATCTGTTACTTCTTTCATCAACAAGTGCCAGTTTTTCTCAGCTTCATCCTGAAAAACTGCCCAACTGTATTCTAAGCGATCGCCGACGATAAATCTTTCCCCTTCTACAGCTTGCCTGGCTCGACGCACAGCATTTAAATAGGTTTCACGAGTGAGAGTACCTGCTGAATTTGCCTCAGCTTGGGCGCGTCTTCTTAGCGCTTCAATCAGTGCTTTAGTTTCGCGCTTCACTTCATCAGTTTCCCCTGCTAATTCTGCTTCCACAACTGCGTCAGTTTGAGGACTGATTTCTATAATTACGGTAGATTCAACAGATTCAATTACTGTAGTTTCGACGGGATCAATGTTGTTAGCAGTCATAGTTGAAAAATCCTTAATTGCTATTTTTTTATCCAATCAGAACAGCATCCTATATTGGTTAGCCATTAATCTTGATAATTTGACAACTGACCAATGACTAATAACTAATAAACTCTAGTCGGAAATTGTTGCTCTAATTTCAGCAATTGTTCAACTCGCGCTTCCGTAGAAGGATGACTAGAGAACAAGTTACCGAGGAATTGACCAGAGATAGGATTGATAATTAATAACGGCTCAAAAGCTGGATTAGCATTCAAAGGTAATTGCCGTGCTGTAGCTTCTAACCTTTGCAAGGCACGGGCTAAAGCGCGGGGATTTCCTGTTAACTTAGCAGAACCAGCATCAGCAGAAAATTCTCGTGTACGCGAGATTCCTAGCTGAATAATTGTTGCAGCTACCGGTGCAAGTAGCACCGTTAATAACACCCCTAAAGGATTCGTACCTCTATTTTCATCTCGCGATCCCACACCGCCAAACCATAGACTATAGCTAACCATTTGCGCCAGAAATGAAATTGCACCAGCAACTGTGGCAGCTACAGCTTGCGTTAGGGTGTCACGATTAATAATATGAGTCAGTTCGTGAGCAATAACTCCTTCGAGTTCATCCTCTGGCAAGATATTTAAGATACCTTCGGTGACAGCAACAGCAGAATGTTGCGGATCGCGTCCTGTTGCGAAAGCGTTAGCAGTTTGACTAGGAACAATATAAACTCCTGGCATAGGAATATTGGCACGTTTAGCCAATCTCTGCACTATCCTATAAAGTCCTGGCGCTTCGGCTTCACTTACAGGCTGAGCGCGGTATACTGCTAAGGCAATTTTATCTGATTGATACCAGGAAAATAGATTTGTTAGTGCTGCTAGACCAATTCCTATAATCAAGCCACTAGTACCACCAATTACCCAGTAACTAATTGCAATCAATAATCCACTCAACGCAGCTAGCAAAGCAGCTGTTTTTAATTGATTTCCCATATTTTTGCTCTCCTGCTAATGCTGTATTGATTTTTTGAAGCCGTCTAGACACTAGCATTACTTAAGCCACCCTTCGATTGTATCCACCCAAACAGATATTTTCAGGTAGAAATTGTGCCCCAATTCAGTACGGTTTTCCCACTTTAGTGGCAAAATCAAATCAGGTTCGCAATTATCAAAGCTAATACCATTTTGGATTTTAGATTTTCGATTTTGGATTGTAAAAGAGTTACTTCTAATCGCTTTTAACGTTACATCTGACACAATAGCTATTCGTTTTTGTATAAAAAAATACTTATATTCTGTATAAAGATGTATTTTAAATTACTTTTTTTTAAAAATTAATAACTAGATATTTTGTTAAAATAGGATTTGATAAATGCTTGACTTGACGTTATTTTGCAAGCGCCAGTCACCCATTTTGGTAAAATAAAAATTAAAAATGAAAAATTCCAGACTCAAGAGATAAATCTGAGAGACTGAGTAATGTTGTTTCGCATTTTTGACTCTCGATAAATCAATTTAGCTGATTTTGTACTTGTAATTCAGGTTAGAATAACCAATAAATTATTTGAATAAAGTTTTATGATTAAAAGTCAAATCTGTATTAAATTTCCAGGTGGAGATGCCCTACTTTCCTGGCTGAAACCAGAGTATCAGGAAGTTATTGCCCTTGCTGCTTCAGAGAGCGATCGCCTAGGACATAATGTAGTTGGAACCGAACATCTGCTCCTAGGATTGATTCGACAAGAGACAAGCATCGCTGCCCAAGCATTGAAATCTGTGGGTGTTACTCTGGAAAAAACCCTGGCTGAGGTTGAAAAGATTAAAAATTTCAATGCAGATCATAGAAAATTTGAAAGTTCTTTTACTCCAAACGCTAAAGAAGTTATAGAAAAAACCTTAGTTTTTTATAGAGACATCAATAAATCACTGGATCAAGTTATTGGATCTGAATCTATACTGCTAGCTATTATTGGAAAGCAAGAAACAATTGTACAAAAAACAAATTATACCAATTATACAGCAGTTAAAGTTCTCCAGAATCTAGGCATAGATTTTTCAGAACTCACAACTAAAATTCTGCAACTATATATGACAGAACCTCATAGTGATGAAAATTCATCTGTTATTTAGAAAGGATACAGAACAAGTAAATAGATGAATGAAGAATAAAAAAATGCAAAGCAACATGATTCAATCTCCAGCATTTATCTGTGGAGTTTGAAATTGTTAGTTGAGTTGATAAATATGTTGCAAGATTCCAATATACGTATTCCTATCGCCATTAGTTTAGGTGCGATCGCAGGTGCTTTAAGCCGCTATTATCTAACATTGTGGTTTGCTCAACGCTTTGGTACAAGTTTCCCCTATGGCACTTTTTTCATTAATCTCAGCGGTTGTTTAGCTATGGGATTATTCGCCACATTGGCAGTAGAGAAAGTGGCAATTATTTCTCCAGAAATACGCTTGATGGTGGCCACAGGATTTTTAGGAGCATACACAACTTTTTCCACTTATGGTTTAGATACCATTGGATTATTGCGTAGTGGCACTTGGTTATCAGCAACAACTTATTGGGCTGGTAGCGCCATCTTGGGAATCATTTGCGTTCAGTTAGGTGTGTTTATCGCTAGATTTTGGAGATAGGGAGTGAGCAGGGGAGATGGGGAGATGGGGAGAATAACAACTGACTAATGACTATTGACTAATGACTATTGACTATTGACAACTTTTAACGTTTTGAGACTCGTATCTGCACAACCAGTAATAAATCCGCCCATTGCTTGAATTTGTTGCAGATATTCTAAAGCTGCTTTAGTAATTACTTCTCCCGGCATTAAAACCGGAATTCCTGGTGGGTAGGGACAAACAATTTCAGCACAAATGCGATCGCTTGTGTATTCCAATGGTAAAGTCTCACTCACAGCAAAAAAAGCTTCGCGGGGAGAAATTTCAAATTTATAATTACTTTGAGTCTGCGTAAGAATATTTTGTTTGTGTAGGCGCGACTTCAGTGGTAAAGCTATTGTCTTAAAACCTTGGACTAATTGCTCTATATCTGCTTGAGTATTGCCCAAACTAATAATAAACGTCAGATGTTGCAACGACGAAAATTCAGCAGTAACGCCTAGTTTTTCATCCAAAATTTCATCTGCTGCAAATCCAGTTAAACCCAAGTCAGAAACGTTAACAGTTAACCGTGTTCTGTCCAAAGCTATAAAACCTGGTGAAAAACCTTCTTTTGGAGGAATCTCCAAAATCGATAATCCAGGAATTTGGCTGATTCTCGTTCTCGCTTCATCCGCAAGTTCCAAAGTGCGGGACATCAGATATTTTCCCTGCACTGCCATTTGTTGACGTGCGGCATCAAGGGAAGCTAAAAGTAAATAGCTAGGACTAGTAGACTGCACAAGTTGCAAAGCTTTACTTACTCGGTCAATATTGATCCTGTTGCCTTTAACATGCAACATTGATGCTTGTGTCATTGCACCGAGTACCTTATGAATAGATTGCACAGTTATATCTGCACCTGCGGCTAAAGCTGGAGTGGGTAATTCAGGATGAAAGGCAAAGTGCGGCCCGTGGGCTTCATCTACAACTAAAGGAATATTGTATTGATGAGTAATGTGAGCGATCGCCTGTAAATCTCCACAAACGCCATAATATGTTGGGTAAACTGTCAACACCGCTTTAGCGTCTGGATGCTCTTGCAGCGCAGATTCTACAGCAGTGGGGGTGATACTGTAGGCAATATCTAAAACTGCGTCATATTCAGGATTAACGAAAATTGGTATTGCACCAGAGAGAATTAAACCAGCGATCGCAGAAGAATGCACATTTCGAGGCAAAATAATTTTATCACCCTCGCCACAAGTAGCGAGAATTGCCGCCTCCACCCCACAAGTAGAGCCATTGACAAGAAACCATGTTTGTGAAGCACCAAACGCTTCAGCCGCCAGTTCTTGCGCTTCATAAATAACGCCTTGGGGAGCAAAGAGATTATCTAACCCTGCTAATTCCGTTAAATCAGCATAAAAAACAGCCTTGCCAAGTAAATCAGCCAAACGTTGAGAAATTCCCTCTCCTCCCTTGTGTCCTGGGGTGTAAAAAGCAGCATGTGGACTTCCTACCCAGGCTTTTAAAGCATTTAATAAAGGTGTTTGGTTTTGATTGAGCATTTTTGAGGAATTTCAAGAAATAAATTATCCTGGTTAAAGTTGATGACTGATAACGGATGACAGATGACAGATGACAGATGACTGTGAACAGTAGGATATTTTTTATTTGGAAGTTTTTTTAATTGTCAGTTGTCATTACTTATTCCCCTCATCCCTCTCATCCCCCCATCCCCCCATCCCCCCATCAGGGTAAATTAGCCAATTAGGGAGATGTCAATAATTCAGGTTGTCATCTAGCTTGGGAAAGTCGAATAATTTAATTAGACTAATCATGAATAATTCCACCGCTATTTCCATACCCGACCCACAAATTCCCAATCCTCAACCAAACCCACTACCAACTCCCGAACCTGTACCGGGGCCAGCCATTCCCCAGCCGCTACCGGGGCCTGTACCAGAACCAGTTCCTACACCGATTCCTCAAACAGTACCCGCACCCATTCCCCAACCAGTTCCCGCACCAATCCCTCAAACAATACCTGAACCTGTTTAAATTATCTTTGTAGTCTAATCCAAAATCCCCAATCTAAAATCCAAAATGCTAAGAGCCGGAATTGTCGGACTTCCCAACGTCGGAAAATCTACTTTATTTAATGCCGTAGTTGCTAACGCCAAAGCCGAAGCGGCTAACTTTCCATTTTGCACGATTGAACCGAATGTCGGCGTTGTCGCAGTACCGGATGAGCGGTTAAACGTGCTTTCAAAAATTTCCAGCTCAGCACAAATTATTCCGGCGCGTGTCGAGTTTGTAGATATCGCCGGTTTAGTTAAAGGTGCAAGTCAAGGTGAAGGATTAGGAAATCAATTTCTCTCCCACATCCGTGAAGTTGATGCTATTGTGCATGTCGTGCGTTGTTTTGAGAATGATGATATTATCCACGTTGCCGGTTCTGTTGATCCAGCACGAGATATTGAAATCATTAATTTAGAGCTAGGTTTAGCAGATTTAGCACAAATTGAACGGCGAATTGATCGCACTCGTAAACAAGCTCGTACCAGTAAAGATGCACAATTTGAGGTAACAGTTTTAGAAAAATTAACTGCTGCTTTAAATGATGGAAAATCGGTGCGTCAAGTCACTTTAAATGAAGAAGAAGCAGAGATTATTAAAGGATTGGGACTGCTGACTAATAAACCGATTATCTATGCTGCCAATGTATCAGAAGATGAGTTGGCAACAGGTAATGCATTTGTAGAACAAGTCCGGCAAATTGCATCACAAGAAAATTCTCAAGTTGTGATAGTTTCTGCCCAAGTCGAAGCGGAATTAGTAGAATTACCCGAAGAAGACAAAGCAGATTTTTTGGCATCTTTGGGTGTAGAAGAAGGCGGCTTAAAATCTTTGATTCGTGCTACCTATACCCTTTTAGGTTTGCGGACATATTTCACAAGTGGCCCCAAAGAAACCCGCGCTTGGACTATTCACGCTGGAATGTCTGCACCCCAAGCCGCAGGCGTAATTCATAGTGATTTTGAACGAGGATTTATTCGCGCCGAAACCGTTGCTTATAATGATTTGGTCGCGACTGGTTCATTGAATGCTGCCAAAGAGAAAGGGTTAGTTCGCAGTGAAGGAAAAGAGTATGTTGTGCAGGAAGGAGATGTGATGTTATTCCGATTTAACGTGTAGGAAAAAATAGAAAAGTAAAGGGACTGGGGACACATATTTTCTGCGACGTGTGTCAATAGGAGCCAGCGCGAAGCGGTAGCGTTAGCGAAGCGTTAGCGACGCTCGTAGCGTCGGAACGAGCGTCACCCGAAGGGAGGTTCCCTCGTTGATTGCGACTGGCGTTCAATAGTCAAGGGTAAAAAGTCAAGGTTTTTGGACTTTTGACTCTTGACTTTGGACGATTTTTGTCCTAAATATATGACAATGCGCGTAAGTCCTATTTAATTCATCTTCCACCCAAAATGTACACATATGCGCCAAAGTTTTCATCATCTGTACCCACAATCACACCACCTTCAGCACCAAGAATCAATTCTATTCCTTCAATTTTGTGGGAATCAGAGCGATAGAGGGGAACAAATTGACGATTCTGTCGCCATACTATTTTGTTACCATATAATCCTAAATAACCAGCCACGTATACTGCTGACTGAAACGGCCCATCATCTCCAGGATCATTTGCTGAACTAATGTATACAATTCCAACGGGGTCTACCTTAATATCTGAAATATGACGAACATTTCCTGATGGAAATGGTACTTTCAAATTGGCTGAACCTATCAGATTGATTTGAGATTTAGCCAGATCAAGCAATCCCCAGTAAACTCTTGCTGGTTGTTCTCCTTCACCTCGGTGCGCCCAAATAGCAACTAATTTGCCATCTATAATTTGTAAGCCAAATGCTTCAAAATTACTTCCTTGAATAATTCCTGGTAAATTAAATTCTCCCAGAACCGAGACAGTCTGATTTAAACGCTCTAATTGAATGTAATAAGCTTTTCCATAACTACTTAAAGCTATAAAAGTAGAGTTAGTTTTTCCTGGAACAGATGTTATAGCCTCTAAATCAACAGGTAGTTCTGTATTACTTTGCCAGTTCAAGGGTAAATATTCAACTTTGTTTTTACCTTTGATACTAATGATTGCCAAACGACCTTGGTTTTTTTTGTTGTCATGGACAATGAGAAAATCTAGAGAATTATTCTGCTGTTCTAAAAGAGTGATACCACTAATACCGAAAGTGATACCACCACGCACAGGATACCAATCTTTTGCCCCAGCTTGCTGGGATATAAATAATAATGCCGCCAAGACTACTATATTTATAATTAATTTGAGTAACTGAACTTTATTAGGCATATTAACTGAATATAAATGCAGTTGTAAATTAATGTCCGATTTTAACTTACAAAACAGCTTTTTAATCCAAAATTAGCTTTTATACCACGACAGCAAGGAATCTTAGGCGTATATTTCGATACGATTACGAAAAACATGAGCAAAGTGCCTAACGCACCGCCACATAACATTCTGCATAATAGCAAAGCTGTAACATACCCTTGATTCCTAGGCAGATTCAACCAAAGAAATTTTACAATCTGCAACAGTCCATCTTGCGGTAAAATCTGTTTGAGACTAGTATTGAGAATTTTTCTAGTTAAAATTAGAAAGGAAAGTTAATTCATATAGTCCAGGCATTGATGAATAAAACCAAAGTTAACCTCAGTGTCATTCAATAAATGCTACTAATTTCCCTCTGTCTAAAGCTTTTGAGCTTCAGGCAGCAGACTAAATTATAGTAGACCCCAAATGTCTGAAATGTTTCATGTAATTGATGATGATTTTGAACAACTTGCTAATGAAATATATTCTCAGATAGAATTGTAGATGCAAGTAATGCTCCCGATTCAAAAAGCATAATTTAGGTAATTTTAGAGTGGTAAAAGAGTAATTAGTTGAGGTTGATATAAATAATTAAGGTATAGCAAAAGCCTTGGTGGTTAGGACATCAACAGATGATAAAACCTAGACACAAAGCGAAAAGTCCCAGCGGCGGCTGACGCCGATCTGAACTTTTCAAGACAAAGACTTTTCACCCAGTCCCCAGTCCCCATTGCCCCTAATCCCCACTCCCTCCGGTCGTGGGGCCCCCGAGTTCCCCAGTCCCCTGCTATATATATGAAGTTTTTTTTTGGTATTGAACATGAAGTTGCTTTTCTCAACAAGGAAGGCAAGTTTGCAGATTTTTTTCACACCAAATTTGCTGATTTCCAGCAAATTATTGAAAGGCTACCCACATATCCTAATGATTATCCTCAACTGCGTGTAGGTGATGCTGGAATTAAAAAGAAGAGATGGTACATTGAGGGGTTTGAAAGGTTTGCTGATTCTGACAAGCCGATTGATTGTCTACCTAAAGGTATCGAAATTAGAACAACCATACACTCTAATATTGCAGGTGCTATTAGCGAATTATCAGGAAGTTTTCGCTTATTATGCGAGGTGGCAGCTGAATTCGGCTTTTCACCAGTTTTAACTAGTTTTAATCCTTACAATCAAGTTTTTGAGCCTCAACCCCCGTTAAATGATTATGAAATTAGACAGCTACAGTCATACCCTGATGAACAAACTGCCAATATTTACATGGTTACATACGGCCCAGATTTAAACATTTCTGTGGCAGATTTGGCTATTGAACGTGTGATTGATCTTGGGAGAAAGTTAACTTATTATAGTCCATACATTGTTCCTTTTAGTTATAGTTCCCCTTTTTATAAAAGAGATTTATGGGATGGTCTGTCAGTACGAACGTTTATTAGAACAGGTAAAAGACCAGCAGCCCTAGTTTTTGTTAAAGAACAGAAACAGTTGATTGATAGTGTACCTTCATTGACAAAAATAGCACGCATTCCTGCTGAAGTAGGTCGCATAGAATTTAAAGCTTGTGATAGTTGTGATGATTTTTCTATCTATGCGGGATTGTTAGCATTGTTAAAAGGTTTGATTATAGACGAAACTTTGCCAGGCAGAGCAACTATACCTGATGCATCTCTACACCAACTATCAGCAAAATCAGGCTTTGACAACGAAGATATTATTGCCAACGCCAAAAAAGTTTTGCTAGCATCTGAGATTGCCCTTGGGGATGACCCAGACATTGATTTATTAACACCATTGAAAGTAATGCTAGCAAAGCGAAAAACAAAATCTCATGAACTAATAGAAATATTCCAACGAGTGGGTTCTATAGAAGAGGCACTAAGGCAAACTTATCAAGTTTAAAAGTCTAGGAGCAGGGGAGCTTTTGGAGCAGGGGATCAGGGGGGATAAAACTCTAAAACCTAACTCTCTGATTGTTTTTAGTTAGCAATTTCTAGCCGTAGTTAGATATAAGACTCCTATTTGTTTTTTGAAATATACGTAGGATGGGCTTTGCCACCCTACATTACTCAGCACTTTGCTATGAAAAGGAATGCGATCGCTCTTTCACCATACTATGACTCTGGCTGGCTTGAGCTAGCAGGCAAAGCTTTATGTCTACCTCCCGCACCGTTACCAGAATCTGGCGGTTGCGGAGGATTTGAGCGTCCCGAACGCTTCTGAGAAAACACAGAAGCAGCTAAAGTCTTAACTAGGATGTACAGAATCGGCACTAAGAACAGACTCAAAAACGTTGCCAGCAATAGCCCTCCAAAAAGTGCCGTCCCTAGAGACCAACGACTGCTGGCTCCAGCACCCTCAGAAATGACCAAGGGCAAAAATCCTAACAACGCCGCAAAGGCAGTCATGAGAATCGGTCGTAACCGTTCTTCTCCTGCTTTCACCGCCGCCCGCGTGTAACTCATACCCTGCTCATGCAACTGATTAGCAAATTCTACGACTAAAATCGCATTCTTCGCTGACAGACCAATTAATGTTACCAAACCCACTTGGCAATAGATATCATTTACCACCTTTGGGAAAAGGCTACCTACCATGAAGACATTCGAGCGTAGCCAAATAGCAGTCATTGCTCCCAAAATTGCTAAAGGAACCGTCAGCAAAATAATAATCGGGTCAATGTAGCTTTCATACTGAGCTGCCAATACAAGAAAGACAATAACGATCGCTAAAGCAAAAATCAAGCTTGTAGCTCCCCCAGAAGTCTTTTCCTGGAGATAAGTCCCTGTCCACTCATAACCAAACCCTTGAGGTAACACCTCTGCTGCTACCTCCTCCATCGCTTTAATTGCCTGTCCAGAACTAGCGCCAGGAGCAGGAGCGCCTTGAATCTTGATTGACCTGTACAAGTTGTAATGTGAGATGGTTTTCGGCCCAACAAAGGGAGTAATTTCAACCAAATTGCTTAAGGGAATCATCGCCCCACTCCCAGAGCGGACATACAGCTTGCCAATATCATCAGGATTAGAACGGAACACACCATCTGCCTGGACATATACTCGGTACTGTCGCTGTCCCTGAACAAAGTTATTCACATACTGCGACCCTAAGTAAGTTTGCAACGCCCCAAACACATCATTGATATCTACATTGAGAGCTTTGGCTTGGTTGCGGTTCACCTGAATATCAAATTGGGGAGTATTGGCGGTGAACTGAGTGAAGACTCGTTGTAAAACAGGCTTTTTATTTGCCGCCGCAATCAATTTTTGAGCAGTCTCCACCAAAGTTTCAATGGGGGCGCTGCCAGTTCTATCTTGAATAATAAACTCAAAACCGCCTGTAGTACTTAACCCTCGCACCGGAGGAGCATTGGCAGCAATGGCTCTGGCTTCTGTAATTGTGGAAAGCTTTTTGTTCAGCTGCTGAAGGATTCCATACACAGACTGAGATTGCTCAGGCCTTTCTTTCCAAGGTTTGAGGTTAACAAATGCAAGTCCTAAATTAGAAGCATTGCCATCGAAACCAAAGCCACTAATCATAAAAATAGTTCTGACTTCTGGAATCGCTGTCACATTCATAGCAACCTGCTCCATTACAGATTCGGTGTACTTTAAAGAAACCCCGTCTGGAGCCTGGACAATTACAAAGAAGTAACCTTGATCTTCCTCTGGAATGAATCCAGTAGGCACTGCTTTGTACATGAAAACCGTTGCTGCTAAACCAGCGATAAAAACCCCAATCACAATCGGCTTGACATGGGTGAGGAAGCTAACAAACCCGACATATCGGCGTGTAAACCAAGCAAATCCCCGATTAAACACTGTAAAGAACCAGCCTAAAGGGCCCCGAGGAGTCGCAGCCGGACGCATAAGAATGGCTGCCATACTCGGAGAGAAGGTTAAGGCATTGAAGGTTGAGATACCTATGGAGACTGCAACGGTTAACGCAAATTGTTTGTAGACAATGCCAGTAGTGCCTGGAATGAATGCCACTGGAATGAACACAGCCATGAGTACAAGTGAAGTGGCAATGATTGCCCCGGACAACTCTTTCATCGCTTCCATAGCAGCCTGCAAAGGCTTCATGCCTTGTTCCAACTTCACTGCAACTGCTTCCACCACAATGATGGCATCATCAACGACGATCCCGATCGCCAACACAAAGCCAAACAAAGTCAGTGTATTAATTTGAAATCCTAAAACGAATAGAGCCGCACATGAGCCAACAAGAGAAACGGGGATGGCAATTGTCGGAATCAGTGTAGTGCGCCAGTCTTGCAAAAACACAAAAATGACCAAGACTACTAGGATAATAGCCTCAACCAAGGTGTGCAGTACTTCTTCTAGGGAAATTTCCACAAAAGGAGTAGTGTCAAATGCCAGCTCTGTTTTTAGTCCAGGTGGGAACCTTTTAGAGATCTGCTGTATCTGTTCTTCCACAGCATGGGCAACTTGTAGGGCATTACTCCCAGGAAGCTGATATATCCCCAAACCTACGGCTGGCTTGGGATTATTTCCTGATATGGTGAACTTAGCATCAGCTAGATAGCTCTCTGCTCCTAGTTCCACTCGACCCACATCTCTGACCTTCACTAAGGTGCCACTACCAGTTTCACCTACCTTTAGCACCATGTTCTCAAATTCAGCCACATCTTTGAATCGACTGCTGGCGCGTAAAGCAAATTCAAAGTTTTGATTATCCGGTGCTGGTTCCTTACCAATTGCACCTGCACCCACTTGAATATTCTGTTCCTGAAGGGCAGCTGTTACATCTTGAGGAGCCAGTTGATATTGGGCAAGTTTATTGGGATCGAGCCACAAACGCATGGCATATTTGCGCTCTCCAAAAATGGTGGCTTTTCCTACACCAGGAATTCGTTTGATTTGGTCGAGAATATACAGGTCAACATAGTTACTGATAAAAATGTTGTCATACTCATTATTTTCAGAGAAAAATCCATAGGCCAGAAGCAGACTACTCGATGCCGTTTCTACAGTCACGCCTGTTCTTTGAATGGTATCTGGCAACTGAGGTGCAGCCAGAGCCTCTTTATTTTGAACGTTGACTTGAGCAATATCACTATTAACATTAGTAGGAAAGGAGACAGTTATATTACTGGCGCCATCATTACCAGTGTTAGAAGATATGTAAGACACATCTTTAACACCATTAATTTGCCGTTCAATAATGTTGGTGACAGTGTTTTCTGTGGTTTGAGCATCTGCACCAATATTATTAGAGCTAACAGTGATTTGAACTGGGGCCAAGTCTGGTAGCTGAGAAATAGGAAGAATCGGAATACAAATGCTTCCCAGCAGCAAAATAATCAATGTACAAACGGTCGTCAAAACAGGACGTTTGATGAAGGTATTGACAAACATAAGTTAGGTAATGGGGAATGGGGAACTCGGAACCCCCACGACCAAAGGGAGTGGGGATTAGGAGCAATAAGGAATAGGTTAAGAATTTAACTTTCAGCCTTCTGCCTTCTGCCTTCTGCCTTCTACTTCTTGCCTCTTGACAATTTACCAATGATCAGATTACTTACTCCCAGTTTGTATCGCAGGTTATCTTAAAAGTCCAAGATATACTACTATAACCAAATGGAATAGATTAAGATAGCTAAAGGGCATGGATGGTAACTTACGTTTGCTTCGTTATTTTGTTGCCGTGGCTGAAGAGTTGAACTTCACCCGTGCTGCCGAACGGTTATATATATCTCAACCAGCATTATCTAAGCAAATTCGCCAATTAGAGCGGGAAATAGGGATTGAACTGCTGCGGCGTAGTAGTCGTGATGTGCAACTTACTGCTGCTGGAGAAGCACTTTTACCTTTAGCCCAGCAGCTTCTTCAAGACTGGCAGTTTACCTTAGTGACGGTGCGGGAAGTAGCGGCAACTCAGATGCAGAAACTACGCGTTGGTTTTATCTCCAGTATTGGCGGCGAATTCACAAAATCTATTTTGGCACGGTTTCAAGCTTCACAGCCAGGTTGGAAGGTAACCATACGTTTTTTTGAGTTGTCAGACCCAAGCGCAGGACTACTTTCTGGAAATTCCGATGTTGCTTTACTACGGTTACCAGTTCCTAAGCAAGAAAAACTATCTACTGAAATTTTATTGGTTGAACCAAGATGGTTAGCTTTATCCTGTGACCATCCGCTGGCGCAGCGCGAAGTTTTGCAGATGGCAGATTTAGTTAATGAACCGTTTATTACAGTGCCAGCTGAAACTGGTATATGGCGAGATCACTGGCTAGCAATAAATGAACGTCAAGGGCATCCAGTGATTATTGGCGCAGAAGTCAACAATACCAATGAAGCTATGGAAGCGGTGATTAATGGTCAAGGAGTGGCTCTAGTTTCAGAAACTACTACACGGGTTTATACCATGTCCGGGCAGACTTTCCGCCCAGTTAAGGATGTCAGCCCCAGTGTACTTGCTGTGGCTTGGCGACGAGACTCTTCTAATAATGTAGTTCAAGACTTTGTAAAAGCTTGTCTTGAGGTGAGTGGGCATAGGGCATAGGGCATTGGTCAGTTGACAGTTGACAGTTGACAGTTGTCAGTTGACAGTTGTCAGTTGACAGTTGTCAGTTGTCAGTTGTTTCCTCATCCCCCTCATCCCCCTATCTCCCCTACTCCCCTTCTTCCGGCTCTTGATTGATTGCCTTACTTGGGGGAATCTGTTCAATGGGAATCAGTGTTTCCATTACAGATTTAACAATCGGTGCAGCTACAGTAGAACCGTAAGCATTTTCTCCTTTTGGCTCGTCAACCAATGCAAATACTACATAGCGCGGTGATTCCACTGGTAAAATAGCTACGAAACTAGTCATTCTGGCACCAGGGATGTAGCCGCCGTTGGGGCTGGCTTTTTGGGCTGTACCAGTTTTGCCGGCAATGCGATATCCAGGAATTTGTGAAACTTTGCCAGTTCCTTCATTAACTACGGTTTCCATCATTTCCACTACCTTTTGAGTTGTGGTAGTTGAGAAAATTTGGCGTGGTGTGGGGCGAGTGGGTGTATAATGCATCTGTCCTTTGCTGTCAATCAGCCCCCGGACTACATGAGGTGTGACTAATTTACCACCGTTGGCTAAAGCTCCGTGCATTTGCACCAGTTGTAACGGTGTTAAGGAAAAACCCTGACCAAAGGAAGTTGTGGCTGGCTCAATGGGGGATGCAATAAATTCTTCTTGACTTTTGAGCCGACCCCTAACTTCAAAGGGTAAATCTGTATCAACGGTTTGCCCTAGACCCAACCGTTCTAGCCAGTTGTAATAGATGGAAGGGCGCAATCGTTGAATGATTTGCACCATACCAATGTTGCTAGAATTTTGCAGAATTTGAGCAATATTGATCCGCCCATAACCGTTGTGCTGAGCATTTCTAATGGTGTAATTAGCGACTTTGATACTACCAGGGTCATTAAATACATCATCTGCTTTGATGACACCATTTTCTAGTGCGATCGCTACATTCACAGGCTTAAAAGTCGATCCTGGTTCATAGAGATCGGCTACTGTCCAGTTTTTGAATAGGGAAATATCAGCTTTAGAATATTGATTGGGGTTATATGTAGGCTGAGAAACCAAAGCCAGTAGAGAACCATCTAGGGCATCCATGACAATTACTGCCCCGCGTTTGGCGCGAAATTTCTCCATCTGTTCTTTGAGAGCATTGCGGGCAGCGCGTTGCAGGCGACTATCGATGGTTAGTTGCAGTTGCAAGTCATCAAAATGGAGAAAGCCTTCAGGTGCATGATCTGGCATGAGTGTGCCGTTACCCGCCCGACTGAGCTTTACTGTTTGTACAGAACGTTCGAGTAACTTCTCCTGACTATATTCCACCCCTGCCTGACCGCGACGGTCAAGATCTACATAGCCTACTACATCAGCAACCAAATCCTCTGGTGGGTAAAATCGTGAGTATTTCTGAATTAACTCTAAGCCATTTATGCGTAATTTAGTGATGCGATCGGCAGTTGATTCTGGTAGGGCAGAAGCAAGTGTAATGCCACTTTTTTGGCTTTGAAAAGTTTTTACTAAGTCAGTAGCATTTTTGTCAAGCATTGGGGCAAGCTGCTCCGCCATTGCTTCATTAGATTTATCAAATAGCTTGGGATGGGCGAATAATGTATATACTGGACGGTCAACTGCTAATACATTGCTGTTACGGTCTACTACCAGGCGACGGGGCATAAAAGGGCGTAAACTCACCATTTGCTGATTTCGTGCCTTCTGGGTTAGCTTCTGACCCTGTACGATTTGTAACTGGTATAAATTGATGGCCAGCCCCATACCAGCGGCAATTAATATGCCCCATACTATGAATAATCGAGATCTGGCGATCGCAATCTGGTCTTGAGTATTAGAGGCTGGTGTCTCCATTAACTTTTGCCTTGATGGCTTTTGCCGTCTTGTAAATGCTGGATTTTGCAACCTTCTGAATCTTAATTTACTCGGTGACTTCTGCATTGGGTTTGTCCTTTGTCAGTTGTCAGTTGTCAGTTGTCAGTTGTGATGCAGTGTGAGAGAGGGGGTTTCCACGCCACTTGCTCTACTTGCCAAATAAGTGGCGTTCTGTGAATGGCTCTGCCGTTAGGCGAAATCTAAAAGTTATTTATTATACTAAATTGCTAAAGGTATTATTCTTTGAGATTCTTGTAACAGCCTGGTAATCCCAAATCTCAGAATCGTTTTTAGTTGTTTTTACTACTGACCACTGACCACTGACCACTGACTCTTGATTTTAATATCCTCGTGGCGAGGAAGTTTGCTGCTGGGTTTGGGGATTAGGTGTTGTGCTGGGGGGTGTTGGATGAGTAGTCCCAGGTGTTAAACGCAAAAAAATCGTTCTGGCTGGAGTTGGCGATACTAGTCCAGTTGTTGGTCGTTGTGCTTCCTCTGCCATTTTGTTTGTCAATGTTGCATTGGTTGTTGTCAGCTGTCGCTCACTAAGTCGCAGGGTGTCCAGTCTGCGTAAGTCCTGACTCCAAAGTTCTCGGGAATATACTGTCCAACCATAAACGGCCAAGGTTGCTACCACCAACAAAAATGCCACAACTGAGGAATAACGATGTGACTTATACAACCACAGCAACCACAGAGGTGCTGCTGGAGAACTAGGCATTGTAGGCAGACGAAAAGAGCTAGTCTTTGCACTTTTGTGCGTCGCACTTGACTTGCCTTGGAGGTTAAATACTTGTTGGTTGTTCAACTGTGACACCCCATTGGTGGCTACAACGGATAAATCTTTTGCAGAACGCCGTTGGTTTTGGGAAGGAATGGATGAGGTTTGGGCAGCAACTGTAGTGCCAGTTTGCACGGCTGACTCTAGACGCGGGGAACGGCGCTTCTTTGACGGGGTGGTAGAATTTCGTCGGAACCGAGTACTAGTTACAGAAACAGCTGATTTGCGAGCAGCAGCCATAAATTTTTTGAGTTGGAAAATACTGTATTTTAAACTAATTGTCTGCTTTTGCTAAGGTTCAAATCGTCTTTTGTGCGATCGCTACACGTAAATACCCTACACTCTTTCAAGTGTTCTGATTGCTAGCTGCACTTTTTTTCGCATCATCTGGGTATTCCAGTGCTTGCAATTAAATGGGCAGTAATTGGACAGCTTGATCATTTGGGTGTTGCCTCTAAGTATGGCAACGCAATACGTCAAGGGCCAAGAGTTTATGAAAAACTCAAGATCCTGTCGGGGGAGGAGCCACTGCGGTGAGTTAGCCACTTCCGGAGCATCACTCGCAGGACTGTCTCTCTACACCACTTCAGGATGGAGTTTCAAGGGCGATTTTCAACTGGTCGCGTTTCGTGAGTCCCGCGCAGTTCCTTGGGGGAGTCGGCTCTGGGAACGCCCTTGGAGGTACTGGGTACTAAGGATTAGGGAACTCAAAGACCCCAGTCCCTAATCCCCAGTAGCTTTTACTGAAAACATAACAATGTTTGATATAGGACTCATATTTGATTTAAGAACAAAACTCAGTACACCTTTATTCCTTCTTCCCAGTCCCCAGTCCCCAGTCCCCAGTCCCTTACCTCTACGAGTGATTCTCCAAATCAAATCGGATTGCTATATCATATCCAGATTTGCCAGCCTACTCAGTAATTTAGATTCGGTGATTAAGTTACTTTACTTGCAAATCAGAAATTGCAGAGAACAATTATCCTACTGCATAATAACTAATGCAAAAAAAATCAACCTCAAGTATTGTTTTTAAATATGTAATCGGTTGACATTAAAAAAAACACGACAAATAGGTTATCGTATTCAACAGGCGAAATATTTTGATTGCCACAATTTGGTGAAAGAGGAGTTATGAGAACAAAGATCTTTGGTTTAGCGCTGATATTAAGTCTGGCTACAGCTCTCGGAGCCTGTGAAAGTAGCACCACTGGCCCAGGTACTACTACCACTACAACTCCAGCCGCTGGTGAACCGACTGATACTGGGTCTCCTGCTACTACCCCCGCTACTACCCCCGCTACTACCCCCGCCGCTACCCCTACTAGAACACCTTAAATCATCAGTCGCATATCACACTGAAAACAGGTTAGTCATAGTGCTGCTCACTATGTAACTTAGGTTCATTAGTTGCATACTAATATCTAAGTATCTTCTTGTCACTGGATAGAAGCCTTGAGCTTGTTAAAATATCCGTTAATTAGAGCAGCAAGTAGAGGACACTTGTGAAAGCGGTCTCGTCCGTAACCAAGTGTCCTCCTACAGCTAGGAACTGAGAAAACTTTGTTTCAAGACTTAACTAGTTGATTGCGGAAATTTCACCCCTTGTAGGTAAATGATTTGCCGTTCTGAATATTTGAGATTGCTTGAGCTATTGAGTTTTGCAAGATAAAAAAATACACAATGTTCACTGGCAACTGCTTTTAACCATTGACTTTAGTCTTTTCCTCATGTGGAAAAGTGACTTCATAAGATGGCAGAGCTTTGCCAGATTTTTATTGGAAAATTTGCTGTGTAAAGGTAAAAGCTATGGGAATGAGGGAAATGAGGAGGCAGTGCAGTGAGGCAGTCCCTGTCTAAGCTTCTGCCGAGATGGCAAAGTAGCGAAGCGCGAAGCGTTAGCGACGGAAAGCGTAGCGTCTTCCCTTGGGAGAAGGAGCTTCACCCTAAGGGCTTCTGCCTCCATTAGGAACTGGCAAAGCGCGAAGCGTAGCATCACTCGAAGGACGGCTATTGCAAAACCCGCTCCTACAATTCCCAACTTAGCTTTTTCCCACTTAGGACTGACTTGTGGAGATGGGGATAATGGGAAGGAGAAAACGAATATTGTTTTTGGTTTTGAGTTTCAGTACTGGTATTTGGGTGTGGTTGAGTAATCACTGGGGGACAGAGGTAATGGCATTACCACCGCCAGAGGATACGCCGGAAGAAATCTTGCGAACAGAGATTATTGTGGACGCGCGATCGCCTATTGATGGCAAGCCGCTGAATGCTGCTGAGTATTTAGAATTACAAGAGCAACTGCAACAAGCTCCACGACCAAGACTGGATAGTAAAATCCGGGAGCAGGTTTTCCTACTACGGATACGTAAGACCTTGCTTCAGCTTTTTCCGTTTTTAGATTTGTGACAAAGTGGTCAAATGTCAGTGGTCTGTCGTCAGTGGTCATTGTTTTATATTCCCAATGGCCAATGCCCAATCCCCAATTCCGATGTTGGATAACACAGGCGACAAAAATGCAAATAAATGTAAAGAATATATATAGATATTACAAAAACACATTTAGTCAATCATCATATTTCACGTAGGTAGCTTCATGTCCATGACTACAATCGCCCCTGAACAAGTAAACCGCATCGTTTGGAATCAACATTCTGATCCCTTTGAAATACTGGGTTCTCATCCCATAGAGCAAAATGGCAAAAATGTCTGGGCTGTGCGAGCCTACTTACCAGATGCGAGTGCCGCCTGGGTAGTACTTCCTGAGCAACGGCAGGAATATCCCATGCAGAGTGTACATCATCCTCACTTTTTTGAATGCACGATTGAAACAGCAGAACTAACAAATTACCAGTTACGGATTAAAGAAGGGGAACATGAGCGTGTTACTTATGACCCCTATGCTTTCCGTTCTCCTAGCCTGACAGACTTTGATTTACATTTGTTCAGTGAAGGAAACCACCACCGGATTTACGAGAAATTGGGAGCGCACTCCACAGAAATAGACGGCATTTCAGGTGTTTACTTTGCTGTTTGGGCACCTAATGCCCGTAATGTTTCCCTGCTGGGAAATTTTAACCAATGGGATGGACGTAAACACCAAATGCGTAGAGGCCCAACTGGTGTTTGGGAATTGTTCATTCCGGAATTAAAGGTAGGAGAGCATTACAAATACGAAATCAAGAACCATCAAGGACACATTTACGAAAAAAGTGATCCCTACGGTTTTCACCAAGAACCCCGCCCCAAAACAGCATCTATTGTCACTGATTTGGATGCTTACTCTTGGAGTGACGAAGACTGGTTAGAAAAGCGGCGGCACACTGATCCCCTGACTCAACCGATCTCAGTCTACGAAGTACATTTAGGCTCTTGGCTACACGCTGCGAGTGGCGAACCGGGGAAACTGCCCAATGGTGAAACTGAACCTGTGGTAGTTGTTTCCGAACTGAAGCCAGGGGCACGTTTTCTCACCTACCGGGAACTGGCAGACCGCCTGATTCCCTACCTCAAAGAATTGGGTTATACCCATGTGGAACTGCTGCCGATCGCGGAGCATCCTTTCGATGGATCATGGGGTTATCAAGTCACTGGGTATTATGCCCCGACTTCGCGTTTTGGTAGCCCGGAAGATTTCATGTATTTTGTAGACCAATGTCACCTGAATGATATTGGTGTAATAGTGGATTGGGTTCCTGGTCATTTCCCTAAAGATGGTCATGGTTTAGCTTTCTTTGATGGTAGTCACCTTTATGAACATGCTGATTCTCGTAAAGGGGAACACAAAGAATGGGGTACTTTGGTGTTCAACTACAATCGCCATGAAGTTCGTAATTTCTTAGTGGCAAATGCCCTTTTCTGGTTTGATAAATACCACATTGATGGCATTCGCGTTGATGCGGTTGCTTCCATGCTTTACCTTGACTATTGCCGCAAAACTGGAGAATGGCTGCCTAACCAGTACGGTGGTAGAGAAAACTTAGAAGCAGCAGATTTCTTGCGTCAGACAAATCACCTGCTTTTCAGCTATTTCCCTGGTGTTCTCTCGATTGCGGAAGAATCTACTTCTTGGCCGATGGTGTCTTGGCCTACCTACACAGGCGGACTCGGCTTTAACTTGAAGTGGAATATGGGCTGGATGCACGATATGCTGGACTACTTCAGCATGGATCCTTGGTTCCGCCAGTTCCATCAGAACAATATCACCTTTAGTATGTGGTATAACCACAGTGAAAACTTCATGCTGGCTCTGTCTCACGATGAGGTGGTGCATGGCAAGAGCAATATCATCGGCAAAATGCCGGGGGATAGATGGCAAAAGTTTGCTAATGTGCGTTGTTTGTTTTCCTATATGTTCGCTCACCCAGGCAAGAAAACCATGTTTATGAGCATGGAATTTGGGCAGTGGAGTGAGTGGAATGTCTGGGCAGATTTAGAGTGGCACTTATTGCAGCATGAAGCCCAT
Source organism: Nostoc sp. UHCC 0702 (assembly GCA_017164015.1). GTDB lineage: Bacteria > Cyanobacteriota > Cyanobacteriia > Cyanobacteriales > Nostocaceae > Amazonocrinis. The sequence goes on along the minus strand of CP071065.1, from coordinate 1,611,081 downwards.
CAACAGTTGAAAAAGTTTTTTCAAGATTTGAATCATCTTTACCGTTCCGAACCAGCTTTATACAGTCAAGATTTTGCCCAAGCTGGTTTTGAGTGGATTGATTGTAGCGATAATCGCCATAGTGTGGTTTCCTTCATCCGCCGCGATCAGGATTCTGATGATTTTGTAGTTGTGGTTTGCAATTTCACACCACAACCCCATTCTCACTACCGTATTGGTATACCTGAACAAGGATTTTATACTGAGTTGTTTAATAGCGATGCCCGCCAGTATGGTGGCAGTAATATGGGCAATTTAGGTGGTAAGTGGGCAGATCAATGGTCACTACATAATCGTCCTTATTCGGTGGATTTGTGTTTACCACCTTTGGGTGTGTTGATTCTCAAATTGGATAAGAACAAGACAGCTGAGGCGTTGCAAGGTTAATTGGTTTTTGGATATTCTCAGCTAATTTAACGTGAGTTTGACAAGCGCTGTTTTGACCTCTCCCCCGACCCCTCTCCTACCTTGAGAGGGGAGTAAAACCGTAATTGTTTCGTTTCTCCTCCCTCTCAGACGCAAAGACGCAACGCGATCGCTTGCTTCTTTGGAGGAGTACGCTTTTTAGGAGAGGGAGGGAGAGGTTCATCGAACTCACGTTGATTTAATTGGTTTTGAGGGATGGGGGTTTTGCCCATCCTTTGTGTTTTTGGCTGGGTATTTTGCTTTCTCTACAATGGACTTCTTGCATAAATCAAAAGAAGAACCCCACCCCGCCTTTGACTTGCGTCAAAGTCTCCCCTCCCCGCTTGCGGGGAGGGGCTGGGGGTGGGGTGTTAGGGGACTTTTGCAAGAGGTCTAATGGATAAGAACGATCGCACTTTTGTTGTTGATGGGAGAAAAGCGATCGCTAATCAATAGACTTCTTGCATAAATCAAAAAAAGAACCCCACCCCGCCTTTGACTTGCGTCAAAGTCTCCCCTCCCCGCTTGCGGGGAGGGGCTGGGGGTGGGGTGTTAGGGGACTTTTGCAAGAGGTCTAATGGATAAGAACGATCGCACTTTTGTTGTTGATGGGAGAAAAGCGATCGCTAATCAATGTTATTCTTCTTCTAAAATCCTTTCTATATCTTGTCCTGCATAAAGAATCCGCACAACTTCAATGCATTCATCTCGCTCAAAGTAAAAAATTAGATACTTTTTAAATCCCTTAACAGCCCATTTACGTAAACCTTGTAAACGAAGATTATCCAGAGGATAAAGCCTACCCATTCCAGGCATTCTTGCTAACTGTGCAAAAGTTTCTCTTATAGAGTCAAAAAACAAAAGAGCCGTGTCAGGGTTTTGTTGAGCAATGTAAACAAAATACTCATCAATATCTAAACTGGCTTTGGGTGTAATGACTATCCGCTTTGTCATTATTTCTCTTGATGCAACTGGTTTATCAAGTGTGTACGTTTTTGTTGCCACCATTGATCATTAACTTCTATTGCCTCTCCACTTTCAAGCCCTGCAATTAAAACTTCTTCTATATGTTCTTGCATTTTGCGTTTTTGGTCTTGAATGATTAACTCTTGTAGATATTCGCTAACTGAACCGTAGCCACCTTGAGCCACTTGTTCCTCAACAAAAGCTTTCATCGACTCAGGCAAGGAAATATTAATGTTACTCATAACTTTGGTAGTTAACTTGAATTATTTTTTCCATGTTATCAAGGTTGTTAGGCGTTGTCTTTGAGGAAAAGTTTAACGATCGCACTTTTGTTGTTGATGGGAGAAAAGCGATCGCTAACAAACACCTGTGTTCTCTTTACTACTGAGAATACCTGAGATGTTCAGTATGCAGTTAGGTAGCTAGCGTGTATAGTAAATTCAGCGTAATTAAGCGCAAGCGCAACCTACAGCACTCTGCAATTAAAATTGGGACGGCAAAAAGAGGCGGTAGATGCCCTTAACCGTGCTATTGACCTAGCTAGAGAGATACCTTATGAAAGGTTTGTAGAAGATGCTACAGCTAAACTCAGAGAAATTTCAAGTAATATCAAGTCCGGTTAATTAGTTATGATTCCCACAGTCATTGCACCCCTCCCCGCGAGTTCGGCGAGGGGAAACAAAACGTAGTTTTGGTGGGATTCTTAGACTTTAATAAGTAATCATATCATGTCCGCTTGATTGCTTATGACACTCGAAGAACCCCACCCCACCAAAGCTATGCTTTGCATCCCCTCCCCGTTGACTCTTAGGGGTTGGGGGTGGGGTTTAACGACTGTGGGAAACATAACTAATTACCCGGACATGATATCATCCGAACTTGATATTAGTCCGCGTAGGCGGACGCGCGTTTGTATAGCCGCGATTTCGCTCTCGCCAGGGCTTAACATCGCACTTGACGTTACTTCCGTCGCGCTTGAGGTTACTTCCGTCGTGCTTGACGTTACTTCCGTCGCGCTTGAGGTTACTTCCGTCGTGCTTGACTTTACTTCTGTCGTGCTTGACTTTACTTCTGTCGTGCTTGACGTTACTTCCGTCACGATTTTTGTTAAAACTGCTCCTTGTTTTCTTGTACTATGATCTACCACTACGCGCCCCACTTTGTCTTTAAGTGAAAGTCTCGTACTGAGTCAATATCCCGCCCAAAACTAAAGTTCCGGGCTAAAGCGCGAAAGTCCACTCAAGTGGACTGAATTTTTTATTGAGTCCTTTTTAGACGACTTTAGCTATGAGACTCGGAATTCATTCTGAGGCGGGATAGTGGGGCAATTTGAATATGGTATGGTGCGTTGTGCTACGCGACAACCACTGTTGCAGAATTTAGGGTGATTAGATCATTTGTCTGTACACCGTAGCTTTTTTTAGGCGAGCGAGGTTGGTTAAACTAAAATCTTGTTAATAACTCTGACTTTTCACGGTATCTGGAAAACCCCGCTTCCATTCCTCTCCCCTACAAGGAGAGAGGCTTTGATTTCTCCCCCTTCCCTCGTAGGGAAGGGGGCTGGGGGGTTAGGTCTAGCGTTAGCTTTTCCACATGACGTGAAAAATCTTGTTAATAACTATACAAAAGTTTGCGGTATTCCCTGAGACAAAACACAGTTTGAGTGAGACAAACTAGTTCTAGAACACCAATTCAGTAATCCTGGAAGAACTTCTCCCCCTACCCCTCTCCTCGTAGAAGAGGGGAGTTTAACTCCCCCTTCCCTTGTAGGGAAGGGGGCTAGGGGGTTAGGTTTTTGATTACTAAATCGATGCTCTAGAGACTCCTTTAAAGAATAATTTTATGCCACGTCAAAAACGTACATCCCGGATTTTAGAAAAAGCTCAAATAAGATCCTCCAGTCTCAAAGCAGTTGATCCCAAGATGGATTTTGGGGATACTCGCAACTTGCAAACTCTCACACAACTAATTGAAGAGTTACGCACGAGAATAGATGCTTATAACACTGCTTTATCTGTAATAGACTCTTCTAAAACCGAGATAGAGAAATTAGAGAAAACCTTAGCAGACCTCACAGACAAGATGCTGTTAGGAGTTGCTTTTAAATATGGCAAAGACAGCGTTGAATATGAAATGGCGGGTGGAGTTCGCAAAAGTGAACGTGCCCGCAGAATCAGAACCGGTCGTTTAAAAGCAGCTGTAGAAAAAATATCTGATGAAAACAGTAAAACTGCGTAAACTAATTTAAGCAGCAGCGATCGCACTTCTTCTATTTACTCACCATCTCTGCAAAAGTGCGATCATTTTGAATATTGTTAGAGGATGTCTCTTAAGTATTTTACGAAACATCAAATTCATTGAAACCTAACCCCCTTAAGTGCGAGGGAAGGGGGAAAATTCAAAGCCTCTCTCCTTGTAGGAGAGAGGTTTGGAGAGAGGTCAAAAGTATATTTTGTAACTTATACCATTTCCATATGAAGATGCATAGAAAAAACCCCACCGCCTGCGGCACCTCCCCTTACCAAGGGGAGGTTGGGAGGGGTTAAAATAATGTGCAGCTTCACAGAGAATTGGTATTAAGAGACATCCTCTTAGGACTTACGCACTCGCCTCGCAATCAAGTAATATATTAAATATCAGCACTGGCTACTCAACATTTAAAACGCCATGTCAGAAATAGTAGTTGCACCATACGTCACCCTACCGCCAACCCAAGCAGAACTACCATACGACGACGGTATCCCAATGGAAAGCCAACGACATAAAATGCAAATGGATCTGTTGATTGATGCTTTAAGTATTTGGTTGGAACAGCGAGAAGACGGATACGTAAGCGGCAATATGTTTGTCTACTACAGTATGGCGCAAGTAAAAAACCAGGATTTTAGAGGCCCTGACTTTTTTGTAGTTTTAGGAGTACCCAAAGGAGAAAGGCGCAGTTGGGTTGTTTGGGAAGAAGGCAAAAGCCCAGATGTAGTTATTGAGTTGCTATCTGAGAGTACCGCCCAAGTTGATAAAAATGAGAAAAAGCTGATTTATCAAAATAAGATGCGCGTACCAGAATATTTCTGGTTTGATCCTTTTAATCCTGGAGATTGGGCTGGTTTTTTTCTTGGTGGTCTAGTTTATCAACCAATAATACCAAATGCTCAAAATCAACTAGTGAGTCAAGTATTAGGTTTATCATTGGTACGTTGGCAGGGGAGTTACAAAGGTGTTGAAGCAACTTGGTTACGCTGGGCATCTTTGGAAGGAATATTGCTGTTAACTGCTGAAGAAATTGCCAAACAAGAAAGTCAACGCGCAGAACAAGAAAGTCAACGCGCAGAACAAGAAAGTCAACGCGCAGAAAGAGCAGAATTGCAGTTGAAGCAAACAGCACGTAACTTACTTCAGTCAGGTATGACCGTACAACAAGTAGCTAATATAACGGGTTTACCTGAATCAGAAATAAATCACAACTGATACTATTTTTGATTTTAGATTTTGGATTTTGGATTGTCAAAGAGTTAAGTACTATATCTCTCGGTGCGTTAAGCGTTGCTATAACGCACCCTACAATTTAAGGTTTACTCAATCAGAAATAAATCACAACTGACAACTGACAACTGACAACTGAGAACTTGTTAAAAATACCCTTGCAATAGACCAATGATTACTTCTGGTAACTCCAGATGGGGCAAGACTCCGGCATCTGCGATCGCATAAAAATCTCCAATTGCACTTATATTTAAATTAGCCAAGCGTCGCCCTAATTTGACACTGGTAAATTGTGCTTTTTCTCCCCAAAACATCACAGTGGGAATTTGCAATTGTTGAATGTACAAAGCTAAATCAAAATAAAGGTCGCCTCGCAGAAAAGCCAAAGCGGCAAACTTAGCATTTGGCTGTTGTGCAGAAGTTAAATAAGCCTCCACCATTTCTTGAGAAACTCGTTGTGCTTTAGCAAACAGAAAACTTTGTAAAAAGTTTCTGACTGCCAATTCATTTTCAGCACCAACAGCATAAATTAAATTATCCAACAAAGGCGTATTAATTACCGAAAGTGGAAGTCTGCGCCCTGCACCTTGGCCAAAATCATCAAACCCAGAAGGACAAACCAAAAATAGACTTTGAAATAATTCAGGTTGAGTAATAGCCAGGCGGATAGTCAAAGCAGCCGTTAACGAAGAGGCTACCACCGTCACAGGTTGAGGACAAGTTTGAGTGATAAACTCTGCGATCGTAGTCAGATAGTCCTTAATACTGTAATCTCGTACAGGATGGGCAGATTCTCCCCAACCGATTAAATCTGGCGCTAAAATACGGTGCGTGGAAGCAAAAGCCGGATAAACTTTAGACCATTCATAAGCTGAAGCCCCGCCACCAAAGTTGTGCAGAAACAGTAGTGTCGGTAAATCTTCAACATCAGCATTTAACCAGAGTGTACCTGTCTGGGTATAGTAAACCATTTTTCCCAGAGATGTATTAATGACTTTATGCCCAAAGCCAGAAGGTTGAAACTGAAGCATAATTAATTGGGGACTGGGGACTAGGGACTGGGGACTGGGGACTGGGGACTAGGGACTGGGGACTGGGGACTGGGAACTAGGGACTGGGGACTGGGGACTGGGGACTGGGAACTAGGGACTGGGGACTGGGGAATTGGTTTAGTTATTCTCCCCCTCATCTCCCTCATCTCCCTCATCTCCCTCATCTCCCTCATCTCCCTCATCTCCCTCATCTCCCTATCCCCCCATCTCCTCATCCCCCCTCTTCACCCTTTCCCATCTCCCGTGATTTGAACAAGTTGATCCAGGTTATCGCCGCTGATGTGATAAGCTGCTCCAAAACCAATGACAAAACGACCTGCACTAGGAGTTAGCTGAAAAATCCGAAAGTCAGCCAAGCCGCGTAAAACTCCAATAATTTCACCAAAACGTTCTTGAAATTGTTCAACAACTTGATTCCAAGTTGCAGTTTCACGTTCTATGAGAGTAGCCGTACAATCAAAATTCAAACGGCGACGAGCAAAGATTTGGTCAGTCTTAGCTTCATCCTCAATCAACAAAACACTAACATGAGGATTAGCTTGAATATTTTGGGTGTGAGTCGAAAGTCCACTTACATAAATGTAGATATTCTTAGAATCATCCATCACAAAAGGAGCATAGCTAGCATTGGGTATGCCTTCATGACTAATGGTACTAATAATTACACTTCCTAATTCTTCAGCAAAACTTTCGTACTCAGCTTGAGCTTTTTCGAGTTGGTTCATAAGACAATTGCTGTTTGATTAATAGCTCATTCTTAAGTATCCTAACCTTCTTGAGCCAAGTGAGGTAGTTGTTATTTGTCAGTTGTCAGTTGTCAGTTGTCAGTTGTTATTCACCCGATCTCCCCTGCTCCCCTTCATCCCCAATACAATAACAACAGGTATAACAGATCGAGCGGGGCACAATTGTGAGTGACAAAAATCGTTCTCAATGGGACTTAGGTAGATTTATCGAAACTCTAACCTACTTCGAGGTTATCCCTTTCCTTAACTGGGTACAACAGTTAATTCAAGGTCGTTTCACCGATAGTCAAGCTAAACCCAATGGAGGGAAGAACGTGGGTGTAATACTAGTAGCAGGTGCAACTGGTGGACTTGGTAAACGAGTAGTACGGCGACTGCTAGAACGAGGTTATAAAGTTCGCGCCCTTGTGCGAGATATCGACAAAGCCAGGACAATTCTTAGTGATGATATTGACTTAGTAGTTGGTGATATCACTAAACCAGAAACTTTAACTCCTATAGTCATGGCTAATATCCAAGCTGTAGTTTGTTGCACAGCAGTGCGCGTACAACCAGTAGAAGGAGACACAGCAGATAGAGCCAAATACTATCAAGGCATCAAATTTTACCAACCTGAAATTGTTGGCGACACACCAGAAAATGTAGAATACCAAGGTGTAAAAAACTTAGTGGAAACGGCGAGAAAATACTTATCCCAAGCCAATGAAAAACTGATATTTGACTTCACCAACCCATCAACAGAATTAAAAAATATCTGGGGCGCAGTCGATGATGTGGTTATGGGTGGTGTAAGTTCAAGTAATATCCAATTAGTGGAAAATGCCGCGTTCTTTACTGGTAATGTCTCCACTGCTAACTCTGGAGGATTTGCTTCTGTTAGAACCAAAAATTTTGATCCACCATTCAACTTATCAGGTTACGCAGGTGTAAAATTGCGCGTCAAAGGTGACGGCCAGCGTTATAAATTCTTCCTACGGACAGATACACAATGGGATGGCGTTGGCTATAGCTACTCTTTTGATACAGTAGCCAACACTTGGATAGATGTTACTATCCCGTTTACCGATTTAACTCCCGTATTTCGAGCAAAAACTGTAAAAGATTGTCCGCAAATTGATTCTAGTAAAATTAGCTCATTTCAACTGATGTTGAGCAAATTTGAATATGACAATGCTTTAAATCCCAAGTTTTCACCAGGCGGCTTTATTTTGCAAGTGGAATCAATTAAAGCTTATGGTGGGGAGACTTTACCACAATTTGTCCTCGTCAGTTCAGCAGGAGTCACACGCCCCGGTCGCCCAGGTATTAATTTAGAAGAAGAACCTCCCGCAGTTAGATTAAATGATCAATTGGGAGGAATTTTAACCTGGAAATTGAAGGGAGAAGATAGCCTCAGAGTTAGCGGAATTCCTTATACAATTATTAGACCTTGTGCTTTAACTGAAGAACCAGGGGGTAAGTCATTAATATTAGAGCAAGGTGATAATATTAGGGGAAAAATCAGCCGCGAGGATGTTGCAGAACTTTGCGTGCAAGCACTACAACAAAGAAAAGCGTGTAATGTCACGTTTGAAGTTAAACAGGCAGAAAATACTGTTAATTCCATCGATTGGGATCGGCTATTTTCTAACTTGCAACCTGATAAATAAAGGCAGTATTAGGGACTTGGGTATGGGGAATGGGGCATAGGACATGGTGATTTTTGACCATATCCTCATTTCCCTAAAGGAGTAAATAATCATGTTGCGTAGAATATTGTTTGCTGGGATTTTGGTAATGTTGATCTGGATGGGGGTATTATCTAATAAAGCTTCCCCACAGCAAGTAGAATCTCGCATTAACAATTTAGAAGCAGACTTAAATCGTGTAGAGTCGCGGTTAAATCAGATAGAGTCGCAACTCGGAAATCGTCAGTTTTCATCTCCAAGAACAACACTCACTCCTCCGTCATCAAGCTCTAGACGAAACTTACCACAATCCGAACGGGAGCGCATGTTTGACCGCTTAGCAACTTTAGTGATTGAATTAAAACAACAAGTGAATGAATTAGAAGAACGCGTCTCTAAATTAGAGCCTCGTTGATTTGTATTTAAATTATATTGTTTTATAGTATTTCCCACTAAGCGCCAAGTACATATGATAACCTCACCCCCAACCCCTCTCCTTAGCAAGGAGAGGGGAGATAAAGCACAGCTTTATCGGGGTGAGGTTAAGGTGTACCTCACTTGCTTAGGAAACGCTATATACTTATTTAGTTACAAATAGTTGATATAATTCTCCTTCCTAATCCCTTTCCTACTAAATATGACAAAACATAATAAACAAGTCACTTACGAAGGTGGATGTCACTGTGGTGCAGTACGCTTTAGGGTAGAAGTTGACACTCATAAAGTAGACGATTGTAACTGTTCAATTTGTAGAAAAAAAGGTTTTTTACACTTAATTTTGCCGCGAGAACAGTTCACTTTGCTGCAAGGCGAAGATAAATTGACAACTTACACATTTAACACAGGAATTGCCCAACATAAATTTTGCAGCATTTGCGGAATGCATCCTTTTTATATTCCCCGTAGCCACCCTGACTGTATTGATGTAAATGTACGGTGTTTGGATGGGGATGTGATAGCAAATTTTGAAATTGTGCCTTTTGATGGCGCGAATTGGGAAGCGAATATTCACAAGTTACGTGAGGAATCAAAATAAGTAGAGGCGTACAGCTGCACGCCCCTACCTACAATCAATCTATTAGTCATCAGTTCCCTTAAGTTATTGACTCATTAGTTAATATCTCTGACGCCTCTTTATCTTCAAATGTCTGATCAGAATAATTAGATTCAGAAAGACTATCTATTACATCTTTGATAAAACCAGCTACAGGTACTGCAATTAGTAGTCCTAACAAGCCACTGATATAAGTTCCTACTAATAAAGAAATCAGTACCCATATTGGTCGAAGTCCTGTCAAGCTACCCAAAAGACGGGGAGCGATCGCTTGGTCAATTAACTGGTCTATAATAAGTGCGATCGCTAAAACTTTCACTGCTAACCAAAAATCATGTGACGCTATTATTAAAGTAATTGAAATCAAACTTACAACATCACCAAAGGGAATTAAGCTCAAAATCCCAATAATAAAACCAAACAATAAACCAAACTGAACTTGAAAAACTAAAAACATTAATGTTTGTGAAACACCCATCAATACAGCCAAAGTTCCCTGACCAATCAAGTAACTTTGAAAATTTTGCTGAATAGACTCGCTTACAAGTCGAGCAAAACTCAAAGGCAACTTATTAAATAAACTTTCCCAAAGTCTTGGCCCGTCTAACAAAAAATAAAATGTCAGTACTACTGTAATTAATCCTTCCGAAACACTATCAATAGTATCTTTAATCAGACTGAAAATTTTGTCAAAAAAATATTCTAATTCTTGAGGAACTTTGTCAGTTATTTGTGTAAATAGTTGACCTAAATTAATTTTTAAGTGTTGATTAATAACATAATTATTATAAACCTGTATTTTTTCTTGAGTAGCATCAATCCATTGAGGAAGTAATTTAGCTGCTTCATTAAATTGGTCTAAAACAATAGGTAGTAAAGTAATTCCTACAACAACTATAATCACCAAAGCTAAGATAAAAACTACTGCTACTCCATATTTACGTTTAACTCCCCGCTTTTCAAGAAGCGAAACAGGGTAGTTTAATATAAAAGCTAATAAAATCGCTAATACAAAAATTGTCAGTAATGGTTGAAAATAGTGAAAAAAGCGAAATGCTAGCCAACCATTAAGAAAAATCAAAGGAAATATTAATGTTAAAGTTAACCATTTAAGTAATTGCTTGAACGAAATATCCATAATTAACACAAAAAATACCTGAAGATGGCTGACTAAAAAAAGCGCAAAACCGTAGCGCCGATCTTGACAACTGACGCCTTAATGCTGCTATTGCTTACATTTACAGTGTAAAGTATTAAAGAAAAGTATTAAACAAATCAAGTTCGCTACTAAACAAACGCGCGTCAGCCTGCGCGGACTAACGCAGAATCAATAGTTTTAAACTCGCATATAGGACTCATATTTGATTTTTGAACAAAACTTAGTACACCTTTATTCCTTCTTCCCAGTCCCCAGTCCCCAGTCCCCAGTCCCTTACCTCTACGAGTGATTCAGAAATCAAATCGGATTGCTATAGGTGGGTTTTGCCTGTGTAGCAACGATTTCTAATCGCTAAGGCTAGTATTAATTGAAACTTTACCAACATCCTCTGAAAAAGCTAAAAATTGCTCTTCATTGATTCGTCCTGATAAATACAGAGTATTTGTGATTTCCGAAATCGTGAAAACTGCATGACCTTGATAACCATTTTCTAGTAGCCTGTCTTGCACTCCTTCCTCATGATCAATCAACACCACAATATCATTAACATTTAATCCTGCTGATTTTAATTTTTCCGCCCCTTCCATCACACTTTTACCGCTAATCAGAATATCATCAACCACCACCACCGTTTCACCAGGACAGAAATTACCCTCTATTAACTTGCGAGTTCCATGTGCTTTTACCTCTTTCCGAGGAAAAATCATAGGACAATGAAGACGTAAAGCTAAACCAGTAGCAGTTGGTAAAGAGCCGTAGGGAATACCTGCTAATCTATCAAAATGTAGATTTTTCAAAATTTCTTCATAAGCACTCAAAACTTGATTAAAAACTTGGGGATTAGAAATAATTTTGCGTAAGTCTATATAATAAGGAAATATAGCTCCTGATGCTTGCACAAAGTTACCAAACATAATGCAGCCAATATCATAAAGTTGTAAAATTAAATCATGTTGAGGATGCTGATTTAACAAACAAACATCAGGCAGCCACACAGAACAGGTAGAACCATCACTGATAACTTCATTTCTCACATGGTTAATTTCTGTGCGTAAGCATTGAATTTCCTCAGATAATTTTCGGCTTGCTAACATATCTTGCGGAACTGGAATCAGCAAACCATCACCATTAGTATTCAAGCCAACTTTTAAAATTTGATTAAAGTTATTCTCCTCTTGCCAAATGCTACGTACCATAATAATTCTTTCAGAAGCAGTAGCCCGAATCAAACCCAAAATATCAGGATTTATAGTACCAACTTCTAAAGCCAATTGTTCTGGAGTTCCCCAATTTTTTGATTCTTTTACTACCTGTAAATAAAGAGGAGATTCATTTGTAGGATAGTGCTGTAAAGTTTTTGCTCCTAAATTAGAAGTACAACATAAAATAAACACCGCTTTATCAGGATAAACTAAAAACGGTGCTACATGATCTTGCCCTGTATAAGGACTGAGTGTAATTGCATCTACCTGCCATTCTGTAAACACAGTACGGGCAAAAATTGTACTTGTGTTTAAATCACCGTGTTTAGCATCTAAAATAATTGGGATATGCTTAGGGACAGCGGTTAAAGTTTTGTACAGTAGTTCTAATCCTGGAACACCCAATGCTTCATAAAAGCCAAGTGTTGGCTTGTAAGCACAGACGAAATCACTAGTCTCGGTAATAATAAATTGTAACCAATTCCATAAACCAGCAATGACATCTTCAGATTGATAAAAAGCAGGTATCATCTCTGGATTTGGATCAAGCCCTACAAAAAGTAAGCTTTGGTTTTGCGATATATTACTATGTAATTTATCAAAAAAACTCATTTTTTTAGATGAATAAAGAATTAATGCAACTGTACAAACTTCACACTTAATAACTCCTAACTCCTAACTCCTAACTTATTAAAGTCCTGCAAACCATTCATAACCTTGATCCTCCCAATAACCCTTAAAAGGCGATAAAGAACTTACAAGTGAAATTTTAGTCACCCACTTACTTTGCTTATAACCAAGTTTAATTGGTGAAGCTAAACGTAAAGGCGCACCATTCTCAACTGGCAAAGATTCACCATTTTTTTCATAAGCTAATAGAGTTTGTGGATGTAAAGCTGAAGCTATATCCCAACTTTCGTAGTAGCCATCTGCTGATTTAAAATAAGCATACTTAACATTAGCTTTAGGTTGAGCAAGAGCAATAATTTCTTGCAGACGTACTCCACTCCATTGCACGATCGCAGCCCAACCTTCCACACAAACATGGCGTATAATCATAGAAGTCAACGGCAAAGCCTGAATTTCAGCCATACTAAGGCTTAGAGGATTGTTAACCTCGCCATCGACAATTAAACGATACTTTTCCTTGTCAATAATGGGAGTGTATCTAAAGCTATTAACTATCAATGCTTTTGGTTCAATTTCACTGAGAGTAAATTCTGGTACAAGTTTTTGGGGATTAAATATTAAAGTTTCAAACTTTTGATTTAATGGTTCAGAAAGTTTTCCTACTAAATCTTCAAATGCTGGCGTTCCACAGCCGCCTAAAAGAAAACTTATGCCAGACAATCCAGAAATTTTTAATAATTGTCGGCGTGTTAGCGGACGGTGTAAGTTAATTAAATCCATATTTATATAAGTTGTCAGTTGTTAGTTGTTAGTTGTTAGTTGTCAATTGTCAGTTGTCATTATCTCTTTACCAAAACATAGATTCTGTGAGTTGTTCACCTCCAGCTTTACGCCCTAATATAGAATGAATTACTACAAAGACAATCACCATCGGTACTGAGGCAAAGTGAATGATTCGTAGTGCTTGCCAACTGCCAAACATATCTACAATCCAGTGAAATTGAGACGGTTTATACATTCCTACGCCTGTAAGTAACGCCAGCAGTAAAATAGGAATAATCGCTGTATAGACAATGCGATGCCAAGCATAAATTAGACGCTTGGAATTTTGACTTTTTTGTAATGCTTTAATATCATTTGTAGCCACAAATCGATGTCGCCAACGTCGGGTAATTAAAATATAAATTCCATACCACAAGAGATTCAGCGAGAATAGCCACATGGCTGCAAAATGCCAATGTCTACCTCCCGCAAGCCAACCTCCTAAAGTAAATATGGGAGGGATATGTAAACCGGCACGTCCACCAAAAACCGGGTTGGCATTGTATATTTGTAATCCACTTGTGAGCATGAGAAATAAGCTAATAATATTACAAGAGTGAAAAATTCTAGCTCCTATTGCTTGAGTTGGTAATTTACGAGTTTTAGCAGGAACAGTGGCAGTCATAAATATAAAAGCTCTATTGCAACGAACTGAGAAGTGCTATATCCAGCATTTTTTACACATCCTTTTATTTTCCCATCCCACGAATCAATTGAAACTAGTATCTGAAACTAGTATCTGTTGTAATAGAACTTATGTACTGATGGCGTGAGTGAACAGCTTCTGTTGCCATCTCTAAGGCTAAATTTGAGAAAGAATTAGCTACATTGTATTTAACTAACGTCCAGATATATCAAATTAATATTTGATTTTTGAACAGATACGCAGAGGAGCCAGTGCAGTCTTGGAATTTCTCCAAGTAAAGTAACTGGCGTTGTATTATCGCTAAGAGTAGGGCATTGAAGCGTTATTAAGAGTGTTGTACCCTCGTTTAAGGCATCTTACAAATATATAATCTTATTCAAAAATCAAACCGAATTACTATATATAAAACTCAGTATATAAAACTACACTAATATTGCTTAATTCCCGCTAAAAAATTCAGTAAAAATCCCATAACCTAAGTCAGGTAAAATATTCCATAACTAAAAAAAATTGTCAAGGCTTATTTGTAGCTTTTTGCTAGGCTCATTTATATCCAATCTCCAGAAGTTACATCTAGCGTGCTGATGACAAAGTAAACTTTGACACATAAAAATATTTTGAGAAAATGTCACACAGAAGTTGAGCCAATAACGAATGAGCATAGATGAAGTCGTATTGCTATTAAAAGCCAGCCAAGTAAATGGTTTGACGACACTCCAAGAGACGGTATTGCGCTCTTCGTGGGAGGGAAAAACTTATACCACCATAGCAGTTGAAGCGCACTACGGTGAAGAACGTGTGAGGAAAGTAGCTTCAAATTTATGGCAATTGCTGAGCAATTTTTGGGGGGAACCAATCAATAAATTCAACTTTCGTTCCTCTTTGGAACCTCGCCCTCTAAGTAAAACGCATCAACAGTTAATTCAGGAATTTAACAAGGTAGCCACAGCTATATCCTTAGAATTTCCCAGTGGCCCAGTATCCCTAGACTCTAGATTCTACATTTCTCGCCCACCAGTTGAGGAACTTGCCTACACACAAATAGCTGAACCAGGGAGTGTTATCTATATTAAAGCTGCTCAGAAGATGGGGAAAAGCTCTTTGATTCTCAGACTTCTCAAACACGCTACTAATCAAGGCTTTTGTACTGTCAGTTTGGACTTTCAGCAAGCAGACAAAGCAGTCTTTGCTAGCTTAGATAAATTTTTGCGTTGGTTGTGTGCCAATATCAGTCGGGAGTTACAACTAGAACCAAAATTGAATGATTATTGGGATGAGGAGATGGGTAGCAAAGTCAGTTGCTCTATATATTTTGAGAGTTATTTATTGCCTGCTCTGACAAGTCCCCTTGTTTTAGTATTCAACGAAGTGGACTGGGTGTTTGAGTATTCGGAAATAGCAGGGGAATTTCTGCCATTGATACGCTTTTGGCACGAACAAGCTAGAAGAGTCGAAATTTGGCAAAAACTCCGCCTTGTTCTGGTTTTTTCCGCTGAAATTATTGTTCCTCTAAAATTATCTCAATCTCCGTTTAATATTGGTTTGCCGATTAAGTTACCACCGTTTACAACAGAGCAAGTACAGGAGTTAGCGCAACGTCACGGCCTCGATTGGACAGATGGTAAAGAAGCTTTGAGTTTGATGGCAATGGTAGGGGGACATCCTTATTTAGTGCGACTGGCTTTGTATAATCTTGTGGGTAAAAGCGGCTTAGAACAGGACTTAAATCACCTACTACAACAAGCAGCAACAACAGCAGGAATTTATCACGAATATTTAAGTCAGTACCTATTAGCACTTAGAGAGGAACCAGAATTAGCAGATGCTTTATACCAGGTGATTACGGCTACAGACTATGTGAAGTTAGAGCCAATAGTAGCCTATAAACTACAAAGAATGGGACTAGTTAATTTAGAAGGCACTCGTTGTACCCCTGCATGTGAGTTGTATCGTCTGTATTTTCGCGATCAACTGAACATAATTAAAGATGCCAGAAATATTCGATTTGAAGAGTTGGAAAAAGAAAATCAACAGTTGCGTGACCTCTACAGTTTAGATGAACTCACTCAATTAGCTAATCATCGCTACTTTCATAACTACCTGCAAGCTGAGTGGCAGAGATTAAGTTGTGAGAATGCTACCTACAGGTCACTTTCCGAGGAGAACGACTCGGATATTATATGCGATCGCACTCCTCTGTCATTGATTCTATGCGACATCGATTATTTTAAAATTTACAACAAAATACATGGTAATCAAGCAGGAGATCATTGTTTGCGACAAATTGCAAACACTATAGTTAACGCAGTTAAGCAGCCGTTTGGTCATCACAACTTTTCATGTGTGAACAGCGTTACTTACCAAGCTGATAGTAATTTTGAAACTTCTGAGACTGGAAATACCCAAATGCAACTCAGTTCAGTATTGGTAACTCGCTATGGTGGTGAAGAATTTGCCATTCTCACCCAAACAGATGCCACTACTGCTGTGTATATTGCCGAACACATTTGCTCCTCAGTAAAGGCTTTGAAAATTCCTTGTGAGTATCCTGGTATCGACGGACTACCAGCTACTGTTTTAACTGTCAGTTTAGGCGTTGCCAGTATGATACCCAATGCAGAAAATGAGGCAAATAGTCTAATAAATGCTGCTGAGCAAGCACTCTATCAAGCAAAAAGAAAAGGACGCGATCGCGTTGTCCTCATTTAGGCTGGGGAGCAGGGGAGTAGGGGGGATGGGGAGATAACTCCTAACTCCTAACTCCTAACTCCTAACTCCTAACTCCTAACTCCTAACTCCTTATCCCTCATTTATCATCAACGAAGAGTAACAAGTGGCACGCCCAACCAGCCAGCAAAATTTTCTTTCTGTGTGGGATCGGGATTTTGTACGGTAATCACCTGGTATTTAGTAGGACTGGGTTCAGCAAGAGTCACAGAATAAGTACGTAGTTCATCTTGGTGAAAAACTGTTACCTCAATGGTATCGTTTGGTTGGTAATCTTTGAGGCGATCGCTAAGTTGATTTGCTGCTACTTTGATGCCTGCAATGGCTAGCAACTCATCACCTGCATCAATTCCTGCCAGTTGTGCAGGCGAATCAGCTTCAACCAACTTAACTATTTCCCGTCCATTTTCAGTTTTCGTCTTCACACCTAAGTAAGGTTCCTCCTCCAGTTCCGACACAATATGCAAGCCAAAAGGTTCCAGGTATTTATTAAAGGGTAATTCTTCAGTACCATCAATGTAGCATTCAAAGAAATCAGTTAAATCTACTCCCGCCACAGATTCAATCACTTCTTGTAATTGTTCTGGGGTATAGCCAATTTCTGCCTGCCCAAATTGCTGCCACATTTGCCGCATCACATCATCAAGAGAGCGCTGATTGCCATGCCGCAGCCTAATGAGCAAATCTAGCAAGAAAGATACCATTTCGCCCTTCAAATAGTAGGAAATTTGGGAGTTAGCGCTATTGGCATCAGGACGATAAAGTTTAATCCAAGCATCAAAACTCGACTCAGAAAGCGGTTGTACTTTGCGACCTGGTGTCGTAAGATACCTAGTAATTTCCTTACTCCAATTATTTAAATACGACTTAGTATCATAAATTCCTGCTCGCAAAGGAATCAGCAAGTCATAGTAACTGGTGGTACCTTCACAGAACCATAAAGACGGTGTATAGTTTTCTCGGTCGTAGTCAAAACTCTCTAGGGCTTTTGGGCGAATGCGCTTCACATTCCACAAATGAAAGAATTCATGTGCCACCAATTGCACAAAGCGCTCGTATTTATCCTGAGAGCGAAACCCAAAGCGCTGGTAAATTAACGAGCAGGAGTTTTTATGCTCCAAACCCCCATAAGCTTGGGCAAATAAATGCAGCAGAAACACATATCTTTCATAAGGCAAACTGCCAAACATTTGTGCTTCTACCTGAACAATTTTCTGGATATCGGCAATCATCCGCTGTACTTGCAAATTTCCCTGTCCCCAGATTGCCAGTTCATGAGATTTGCCCAACACTTCAAAGTGATACAAATCATGAGAACCAATCTCAAAAGGACTATCTACCAGGGTGTCAAAATCAGCAGCATAGAAAGTATTAGCTTGCTCACCCACAGGTGGTAAGGCAGTAGTTACCTGCCATTTTGGGTGTGGTGGTATGATGGTAACGCGAATTGGTAGCCGTTCCCAACCTGGTAGTCTAAAAAACAGTGCTGCACCGTTGAAATAGCCGTGGGTATTATCCAAGTGATTTGTGCGTACTGACAACTCATTGGCAAAAATCCGGTAACGTACAGTTAATTTAGAAACACCAGTTTTGTTAACTTGCCAATGATTTTTACTAATTTTCCGCCAAGGCAAAGGCTTATCATCTGCAAATGCCTCAAAATCTTGTAGATTCTTGGCGTATTCCCGCACTAAGTATGAACCTGGCGTCCATACTGGCATTTTTAAGTCAAGAATTGATGATGGATAGTTAACCAGTTGCAACGTTACCTCAAACAGATGGTTTTCTGGTTGGGGCATTGCCACTTGGTAATAAATCGTCGGTACGGTTTCCTGGACGCCAATTTCGAGACGAGGTGCTGTTGCTTCAGTCATCTGTAGTTAGGAGTGATAAGTTCAGAGTCAATAGTTAATAGTCAATAGTTGTTAATAGACAATAGTCAATAGTTACTAGTAAAAAACTTTGAAGTTAGGGTTTGGGACTAAGTACTCTACACTCCACAACTTAACGCTCAGCAACGCGCTTGTACTACCCTGCGCGCTTCTCCTGTGGAGTACGGGGGTAGGGGTCGATTCGGACAAATTTCGGTCACTCAACACTCTCGTTAGGCTTTGCCAGCTAAATTCATCAACTGTTTGAAGTTGATCAAATAAATGATGTTGTTGGCGTTGTCAATGGTGATCCAACCTTTTTGATGTAATTTTTCCATAATTTTAGTCGTTTCTTCAACTCCGATCTCTGTAACATCTGCTAAATCCTTAAAAGGAATATTAAAAATTTCTTTACCTTTGTCTGATTCGTGACCATAGCTTTCACCCAAACTAACTAAAGTATGGGCAAGTTTGACAGCTGGGGGTGAAGACCGAATTTGCAACCGCTGGTTAATTTGCCGCACTCGCCGCACCATTAGTTGCAGCATCCGGTGGTGTAACTGCGGGTCTTTAAACAAAATTTGAATAAAACGCTCCCTAGAGATACTAAGCAATTTTACTGAGGAAAGAGCAATCACATCAGTTGAACGCGGTGATTCATCTAAAATCGCCATTTCTCCAAAAAAATCACCTCGACCCAAAATTGCCAAAGTCACAGCATCATCTCCACAGGTACGTCGGACTTTCACCCAACCAGAAACCATGAAGTATACTGCATTACCCCAGGCATCTTCCATCAACACGGCTCGCCCAACTGGGTATTCGTGTTCAATTGCAACGTTGAGCAGCCATTCCAAAGTTTGTGGGTTGGCTGTACTCAGTAAGGGAAATTCACTAAAAACCTCAGTCTGCATGAAATATCTGCAAAATAATAAGTTCAGGAGCGGAAAATTAAATTAGCTACTATTAACTTATAAAACCGTTATCTTAGTATAAAGAGCAGCATCTAAATTGTTACAAATTAAACCAAAACCTCGAAATTAATACCAATTGGCAAAAGCAGGGATGCCAGGCTTTGCACTCCCACAGATTCCAACCTAGAAACCGAAATGAAATCTGAGTACGGGTGATGCGGCTACAGCGTCCCTTCATTACGAATTATCCTTTGGGTGAGGCTCGTTTGTCTTTGGCGTCACCCGAAGGCTTGAAGACTCGCTACTGCTTTGATAACGGCAGTTCGTATGTAGGGGAAACCACCAAGGCCCTTACGGGTGACGCTCGTTCCTCGCGCTTCGCTAACGCTACCGCTTTGCTAACGACGGAAAACCCTGCTTTTGGGGGCTGCCTCACCGAACTGCCTCACGAATTACGAATTACCAATTGGTATAAACAAGTCTGGGCTTTCATTAAACATAACAATTATGCATAGGATCGAAATCAGCGCTTTCACTGACAGTATTTTTATTTTATGTGTGATGACGGCAGGTTATAGAGTTTTACTTTAATGTTAATACAAATAGGGAGGTATTGACCAGGGGAGCAAAGGAGCAGCCTTCGCCGTGAGGGTCAGCCGAACGGGGAGCAGGAGTGAAAGAATTTGTATCAGTGATTGAGTGAAATGGTATTACTAGCTGTGCGCCAGCAGTAGCATTAGCAAAGCGAAGAGCAAAAAACGAGGTCTGGGGGACTGGCGAACCCCGCTATTCCCCTATCTTGCCATTTCCTCTGCCTTCTGGCACTAATTACTCTTGAGTTCTTAAAGCTTGGGCTGCAAGATAAATCTTAGTCCATTCACCCATAACCTGATGCATTTTCAGTCCTAATTTTTGGGCTGTTCCTTCTATTGAGTTGCCTGCTTTTCGTAAATTCAAGATCTGCCGCTCAATGGGAGTTAATTTGTCCTCAAGTTGTTGCCATTGGCTTTGTGTTAGTCCCAAATTATTTTCTTGTAAGGAAATTGAAAGCCAATTATCGACGAGTTCCGGTTTACCTTTGAGGGCGAAGACACGTACAGCGTGGTAACTAATTTTTTCTCGCAAACGGTAGATTTCTTTAATGGGTTTGTTTAATTTCTTGGCAATCTCATCTTGAGACTTGCCTTGTAGATACAGTTCTAGCCATTCTACTGCCTCTTCTCCCAAATTTTCTTGTAAATAATTGGCAAATTCCTTTTGTACTGTCTGCCGCAGCGCTTGTTGCTCTTCTAGTTGTTGTGCCTCTTGATATTCTGCGATCGCCTGATTATCCACCAAGTTCACCCGATTATCATTGTCGTCTGTGAGAATTTCTTCTGAAACTAGTCTCACTAAGTCACTACTTGGGACTTGGGTTAAACCACCACGTTGAGTACGTCTTAAATAATTTACAAAACGATAGGCTAACAAAGGTTGATTCCGTACTGGCCGTAAAGCATACTCTTCTATACTGGCAAATAGCAGAGTATCTTGGAGTCGTCTATCAGTTGTAATTTCAGAGATGCAAGCCATCTGTTGTTGCATGTAGCTATCGCTTTGCAGTAATTCTTGGATTACTTCTTGCAACACATCGATCACAGTGCGCTGGCGATCGCGACTCAGAGAAACCCAAGTCTGAATCTTATTCCTTAATGTGACTAAACTCCCCAGTCGAGTGATTAGGTTGCGATAAGCACGTTCCCTACCGATCCCTAAATAGCGTTGACGCAAAATCCGATAGCGATATTCCATCGCTTGCTTGGCGATATCAAGTTCCTTGGGGTTGAGTATATCAAACCGTTTTAAATCACGTCCCAAAAGCCAAAGAACAATACTTTCCCTATTGGCCACACTTTGTTCTGGACATTCAGCAGCTAGCCGCTTTTGCCAATCTTGCGCCAGTTTTTCTGCTTCTGTTGCCATAGCGAGATTGCGCTCCTCGAAACCGTGTTTTAAAGTTTGCATCACAACCCCCATTTATCGCACTTAAATTAATAGCTGGCAGTTACCCATGAGTCTGTCATCTTTACAAAGACATCTCAACGTTCACATTGTTATTACGTCTTAATCCATTAACTTTATGCAAGTTACCCAGGAATTTTGGCATTTCTGTTTTTACTTGTAATCACTAAGTGCATAAAAATCATGGCATTTGGGGCATTTGTCTGAACCTATGCATAATTTTAACTTTTGTAAACTTAATTTTTAGAAACACACAAGGGCCATTTACCTTTGTATGGCTAAGTATACACTTATACTAAAGTATCTTGAAAAAAACTGACATTTTGCACCTGTTGCAAGGGGCGAGTATGAGTTACTTAAAACAGGACGCTGTTTTATCCGTATAAGTTTCACTTGTTTGGTGTTTTCCTTGGATAATATGAAAATTTTGGCAATTTTCACGTCATTACACAATTGAGCTAATCTCTGACGAATTGACCATAATAAAAATATCCCAGACCCAACCTCTAAGCACAAGCTCTTAGAGGAGAGAAAGCGTAGTCTTGACTAAGTGAACTTGGGGGTATTAAAGGTAACAAGCAGGGGACATGACATCATATCCAAATTTCAGTAGATTTTTTGGGGGTTAATAAGTAACAGAAAGTTAATGTTTTGATACTTATTTTATTCAATTAATGGGTATTTAAATTGCATATTTAAAGTGGAGGTAAGAGTCAGGAAAGCTGATGATTCTGAAGAAGCAATTTAAAATTTAATAGTACCCGTGAGGGTACTATTTTAATCAAGAAAGTTGAGAGTTAAGTTTAACTAACAGACAATGGTATTCAGTAGCTGGGTGCAATTAAATATATAGCAAAGTGCGGTCGTGTGTTCCTGCTGAGTAAAAGTCAAAGAGTTAGCAAACTAGACTTTCATTCATTTTGGTATACGCAGTTAATGATGGCTATTTAATTGGCGTTCAACTTGATAACCCAGGTGTTTGTAACACTTGACCGAGTTAGCTGACTCAGCTTGCTAACATCAGTTCAATTAAATGACTCTTTGATCTCAACCTGACATTTTATAGCGGTTATCGTTCAGATGAGGTACATCAAAAAAGCTGAAAGGCTTTATATCTGATATTTAGGTATACTTCACCAGCATAGGAAACGCTATAGAAAAACTCAATATGCAAAAGCCGATGGTCAAGAGTGAACAATTAGTTAGCACTCTAGACTATGAACTTTTGACTCTTATCGAAAACTAACGATTCTAACTTTATCGCCCGTTCGATGACCCGATAATTGGGTTTTCCACAGACTCACGGTACTGTTGGACTTGTTCGGTGTAAGCAATTGGTAGAACAGCTTCGACGTTTTCATGGGGGCGAGGAATAATTACCCAAGATTCCAAAGTACCGCCATGAACATTTTCTGCGGCTTCAACACCAGCAGCCATAGCAGCTTTTACCTCAGAAACATCACCGCGAATATTGACTGTAAAACGAGCGCTACCCACTCTGATATAACCTACAAGGGTGACTCGACCAGCTTTTACCATAGCATCTGCTGCGGCTAGTACAGCAGGAAACCCCTTGGTTTCAAGCGATCCAACTGCCTGTAATGACATTAGCAATCTCCTATATGAATAAACGTATGTGGCGCTGCAAGTTAATTGTACGAAGCTTCGCTACGAATTTTAATGGCAAAATCGCTTAGAAGATACGGAAAGGTTCAGATTTTTGCGTAAAGTGGATTGGTAGAATTGTTTCCACGTTTTCCGGCGGATTGGGGACTATATAGTGAGTGATGACTGTACCAGCCTTGACTTGCTCTCCAGCAGCTATTCCTGCTTCTACAGCTCTTTTCACTTCAGCAACTTGTCCCCGGACTGCAACTAACAAGCGAGCGCTTTCTGCTAGACCATAATACACCAGTGTAACTGCGGCAGACTTGACCATTGCATCTGCTGCGGCTAAGACACTGGGAAAACCTAAAGTTTCAATTACGCCAACCGCCATCGGCATGGCATCAGCTCCTAGAGTCAAGAATAAGTGATATCAATTGTACGAGGCTTTAGTCCTAATTTTGACATTTAGGAAAACTTTCTTTTGAGGGAGTAGGGAGTAAGGTAAACTAAAGTCTATGTTTGCGAGCTTTTTACCTACCGCAGTTGGGCAACTGACAGAATCTGCCTCGATCGCCTTAGCTCAAAGTATTCAAAGTCAAGCGATCGCAACTCCCCTAACTAGTCAACCAATTACCACAACCTATGCGCGTCTGGGTAGTGGGGGTACACCGATTTTATTAATCCACGGCTTTGACAGTTCTGTATTAGAATTCCGTCGTCTGTTGCCACTGCTAGCAGTTGATAATGAAACTTGGGCTGTGGATTTGCTGGGTTTTGGCTTTACACAAAGACTTCCAGGGATACAGTTTAGCCCCAGTGCGATCAAAACCCATCTATATTATTTTTGGAAAACTCTGATTAACCGACCTGTAATTTTGGTAGGTGCATCAATGGGGGGTGCAGCAGCGATTGATTTCACCCTGACTTACCCAGAAGTGGTGCAAAAATTGGTGTTGATTGACAGTACTGGTTTAAAGGGGGGTTCCCCATTAAGCAAATTGATGTTTCCCCCGTTGGGTTATTTCGCAACTGAGTTTTTGCGTAATCCCAAAGTCCGCGATCGCATTTCTCGTACTGCTTACAAAAATCCTAGTCTTGCCACTGTAGATGCTCTCAATTGTGGAGCATTACACCTACAAATGTCAAGTTGGAGTCAAGCTTTGATTGCTTTTACCAAAAGTGGTGGTTACACTGCTTTTAGATTTAAGAAGCTCTCAGAAATTGTACAACCAACTCTAATTTTGTGGGGTGATTCTGATAGAATTTTAGGCACAAAAGATGCCAAAAGATTTAAAAGAGCAATTCCCCAAAGTCAATTAACTTGGATTGAAGATTGTGGTCATATCCCTCATTTAGAACAACCACAAATCACTGCCACACATATTTTAGAATTTCGGGGTGACACAAAAATCAAGAGTTAGGAGTTAGGAGTTAGTTGTCAGTTGTCAGTTGTTAGTTGTCAGTTGCTAGTTGTCAGTTGTCAGTTGTCAGTTGTCAGTTGTCAGTTGCTAGTTGTCAGTTGTCAGTTGTTATTCTCCCCATCCCCCTATTCCCTTATCTCCCCTGCACCCCCGCACCCCTGCTCCCCTGCTCCCCTGCACCCCTGCTCCCCTGCTCCCCCGCTCCCCCGCTCAAGAGCTTAGTCATACAACCAAGTATTTGACGAAAAATCATCATTCGTATCTTTTGGAGATTCTGGCAGTTTTTCAGATATCCGGTGTGATTTTTTGTACCCAACAGGGTTATATTTTTCTTTTACTTGGATTGAGGATTTATTTTCTTTTTCTTTTACAGCTGCTTTATTTTCCTTCTCTTGTTTTAAAGAGTTATTTTCTTCTATTAATTGAGAATTAGCATCTGCAAGTTGCAGCACTGTATTTTTAGCTTCGCTAAGGTCTTTTGTTAGCCGTTCTGCGGCTGCTTGTTGTTCAGATAAAGCTGATTGTAAATTTGTGATTTTTTGCTGAAGAGTTTTTTCCTTTTTCTGCGATTGTTCTAGAGTTTCTTTTAGCTCTTTGATAGTCACTTCTAAATCAGCCTTAGTAGGATTAGTACGTCTTGTAGAATTTGCTTCAGGTGTCGGCGTTGCTGAATCATCCTGTTCGGCAATTTCTACAGCATCAACTTCAATTGCAGATTCTTCTACTGTTGGTGTCAATTTTTGTGCTTCTTCTTGTAATAAGTCAGAGATACTTTTCTTAGCCATTATTTCCTCCAATCACGCTGTAGTTCATCAGCCACGCGGCGGTAATCTAATTCTGCCTCTTTAGCATTTTTTCCTCGCCATTGAGTAATCGCCACACCCTCTAGTGCTGCTCGTTCGTGAGCTTTGTAGGCACGGATGAAAGCTTTGCAAGCAGGAATTCCTAGCCGCTGGAGAGTGTTTTGTGCTTCTATTGCTTCGCCTACACTCCGCATATCGACTTTAGTCAGTAGTACGCGGTGGGGGATTTTCACTGGAACAACTGCTGTTTTGACTGTTTCAACGAGAACAGCCAAATCCATTGGTGCTGGGGGTGTAGGCAAAACTAGGTAATCAGCGATCGCTACTACTGCCGCTAATGCTTCAGATTGCAGCGCCGGGGGTGTATCCACCACTACTAAATCGTAACCTTTTATTTTTCGTAAATCACCTAAAAGTTGTGGATTGGTTTCTTGGGATAAATCAAATCCCATACCATTCTGATTCCGCCCAACCCACCAACTGGCAGAACCTTGAATATCTGCATCAACGAGAAGAACTTTTTTTTGTTTCCCAAACTGTGCAGCCAGATTGACGGCGGTAGTCGTTTTACCGACTCCTCCTTTACCGTTAAGAATAGCGATGATTTTCGGCACTGCTTACTTCCGATGCTGCCATAAATGAATATACCGCTTTGTGCGCTCTTTACATACTAATTCGTAATTAAGACACGCTTCAACTGGTTGGGGGCTGGGGATGGGGGGATGAGGGGGATGAGGGGGATGAGGAAGAGTTTTTCCAATGCCCAATGCCTAATGCCCGATACCCAGTCCCTTTTACTTTGGAATGAGCAGAAAAAAATTCGCAAAAATAGAATGATAAGCCTTCAACTCTCACAACAGTTTATGACAGTAACTAACAGTCTGCCTGATGGGCCAAGAATACACCGCTTGCTGCGACTTTTCAAGTTTATTACTCAGCCAGTGCAGTATGTGGAGGATTTCGCCAAAGTCTATGGTGACAACTTCACTATCTGGGGAAGTGGAGATGTGCATCTTGTATACTTCAGTCATCCCCAAGCGCTGGAAGAAATTTTTACTGCTGATCCTAGCTACTTCGAGTCTGGCAGGGGAAATGGAATTTTACGATTTTTGCTTGGTGATAATTCTCTGATTTTACTCGATGGCGATCGCCACCAGCGCCAACGTCAATTATTAACGCCTCCTTTTCACGGCGAAAGAATGCGGGCTTATGGTGAGGCTATCCGCGAAATCACTCAGCAGGTATGTAATGAATGGAAGTTTGGTAAACCCTTTAATATCCGGGCGTCAATGCAAGAAATCACCTTACGAGTGATTTTACGGGTGGTATTTGGTGTAGATGAGGGGCCAGTTTTTGAAGAACTGCGGCGATCGCTAACTTCTGCATTAGAATTGACGGGTTCTCCCCTCATGTCCGGCATGTTATTTTTTAGTTTCTTGCAAAAAGATTTAGGTGCATGGAGTCCTTGGGGACGAACTAGACGTTTGTTACAACAAATCGATCAACTTATTTATGCTTTAATTCAAGAACGTCGGGCTGAATCTGAACAACATCGCCAAGATATTCTCAGCTTATTAATCTTTGCTCGTTATGATGACGGACAGCCGATGTCAGACTCGGAGTTACGCGATGAATTAATGACAATGTTGGTTGCGGGACATGAAACTACGGCTTCGGCGTTGACATGGGCTTTTTACTGGCTTGATCAATTACCAGAAGTGCGTGAAAAATTAGTACAGGAATTTGATAGCCTTGGTGTCAACCCAGAACCGAGTACCGTTGCTAAACTTCCCTACCTCACAGCAGTTTGTCAAGAAACTTTGCGATTATATCCAATTGCAATGAGTGCTTTCTTCAGGGTTGTGAAATCACCAATTGAAATTATGGGCTACAAATTGCCTGTGGGGACAGCAATAATTCCCAGTATTTATTTAGCACACCACCGAAAAGAAGTTTATCTAGAGCCTCAACAGTTTAAACCAGAACGCTTTTTAGAAAAGCAATTTTCCCCATACGAATATTTACCGTTTGGTGGTGGAAATCGCCGCTGTATTGGTTTGGCATTTGCCCAGTATGAAATGAAAATTGCATTGGCAACGATTCTATCGCAGTTTCAAGTATCTCTAGTGAATAAGCGTCCGGTGCGTCCAGTGCGCCGTGGTTTAACTTTAGCTGCACCAGCAGGAATGCAAATGGTAGCAAGACCTCAATTAAAGCAGGCAAATACCCCTGTTAGCGTCTAATTTATCCCGCCAGTAAATTCATTTACTGGCTAATAGCTAAAGTCTACTGAAATGGACTGAAATTTTCATTTAGTCTTGCTTTGGTGTTGTCAAGGCGATCGCTTCCCTTCGGGTTATAAACCCACGAGCGATCGCCTAACTTAAAAATAAGCATTAATCAAATAAATTAAATCCCTTTTCGCTCCTCAGCTTTTTGTCAAAAGTTACTGTTGAACTACAACCAGAATTTTGATAAATTGCCCCAATTAAATAGTCTGAGAAATCTGCATTGCCTTGCTTAAACCTCTGTAATGCTTGATAAACTAAAGACCGATTTTCTAACTCAAACACCAAACATTGCAGCATTATTTCTATAGTGGTACTAATTTCTTCCCTACTAAATTGATAAGGACTCCCACGCAAAACCCAAACTAATTCACAGAGAACTATATTAGCAATAAAACATTGCTCTCCCCTTTCGATAATTGCAGCAGCTTGCTCCCACTGCTTTTCATCATCTTTTGTCAGGTAACGCACTAAAATATTTGTATCAAGTCCAATCACTTGAGCCTTCTTTGATTGCTGCTTCCATTTCTTCTAAAGTTGCACTTTTCATCCCCGGACGGTGTAAAATTCCAGATAACTTTTGGATAGGGAGATTCAGGGGAATTAGTTTGACTGTCCCATTTTCATCAATGATAAAATCTACCTTACTACCTGTATCAAGTTTGAGATAATCCCTAATTTCTTTAGGAATAGTTACTTGTCCTTTAGTGGTGATGGTTGCACAAGCCATTACTCTATTTCCTTACATAGCTTCCTTACTCAATTATAAATTTTATTTGGTAGTTGAGAAAGCGATCGCCTCTGAGTTATCAGCACTAGAGCCAAGTCGTACTCTGCAATCAAGATTAATCAAGAATTGCCATCGCTACAACAGTAATCCGCAAATTTAATTTATTTATTCTTCATATTTATATATACAATGTGAAGATATATTATTTTTTTATACTATCTTTATAATCGTATTTTGTTTATTTATTTTTTGTAGCAATTAATAAAGATTATTGACAATACTAAATTACCCAAATAACATTGTGGCAGAAAAATAGGTACTATTAGATAATAGATAGTATTAGGTCGCACAAATAATTTGCTGAGAGAATAATAAAACTAACAACATATAATTGGGATAAAACTAATGAACGCTAAAATTGTGACCGTTTTGACAATTATGGCAGCTTTTGCAAGCTTAGGATGCCCGGTTCAGGCGCAATCACCAGAAGCAGCCAGCTTAAATACCGAAACCTATAAATTAACTGGTGATTCTCTAGAAGGAGTTGGTAATAGAACAGCCCAGAAAGACTTCACAAGATTTTTTGATAGCAAAAATTCGGGAAGCAACCTTAGCAACAACCAACAGCAAAATACGACTCCAGGTAAACTTCGCTTAAACCAGACAATATCATTACCAGACACTCCGATTTTATTACAGCCAGCGGCTCAGTCTGTGAACGGCAATGATGGAGTGCAAGTGCAATTAGATCTGGGGGAGGAGTAATATCGTGTCCGATTAAAGACTTATTATTAAGACGGCAAGGGAGCAAGGAAGAAGATTTTAAGGCAATAAGGTTCAGTTAAGGATAATTGTAGGTTGGGTAGAGCGTAAGCGTTACCCAACACATAGATCCATGTTGGGTTTCGTTCCTTAACCCAACCTACATAAAATCAGGTTTTTAGCCCTAATTGAACCGTATTGGATTTTCAGGTTTCTGCACAGATACTCCGAATTATAAGTAATTAAGCGGACTTAATATAAGCACCGCGATCGCGTTTGAATTTTGCCTTCATCTGTTCGCGTAGCAGCGACCAAAAAAGAAGGCTGTTGACCGATGACAGATGACAGTCATCAGTAGGCCTCTTGCAAAAGTCTCCATTTTTAACTTTTTCTCTGCGCCTCTGGGCTGCTGCGTGAGGTAAAAAATTATTTATGCAAGAAGTCTAGTTATCAGTCAACACAATTAACCCTACTCCCTTTTCTCCTCATCTCCCAACATTCGCAATAATTTTCTGGCAACTAGAACACCTACAACCCCTGCACCAACTAATTCCACTGCTTGCACCACTTTTTTGCCGACATTTTGAGGGTCAAGGTGATGATGAAAAATCTCTTCATCTAGCCATTCAGTAGTAGCTTTAAAATCATGAATTGGAGCCGGCAATAGCGTTAAATAAGTGCCTTCACGGATTAAGTGGGCGGGTTCGCCTGCAACTTCAAAAATATTGAAAAGGTTAGCAGCAGCATCATGTATCCCCAACTTCAATAAAGTTCCCCGGATGTTAACCTGGGCTGGCTTGGGATCTTCTCCTAAAGCCAGTGCTTGCAAATTGCGAGCAATATCAGCACCTTGTTGATAAGCCACCTGGGCTGTCGGTGGTAGCGATTTGTTCTCAACTGCTGCACAGTCACCGCCTGCAAAAACTTCTGGAAAGTCAAGCAGTTGCAAAGTGGGAGTAACTAAGGGGCGACCATGATGATCCCTACGTTCTTGAGGAATTGGCAAGTCTTTAATCAGCGGATGGGTAGAAGTGCCAGCAGTCCAAATTGTGGTAAAAGTTGGTAGTGTCTCGACTTGCTCGTGGTACTTGTATTCAATTGCATTCGGACGAACAGCAGTGGCTTCTGCTTCCAGTATGATTTCTACTGGTACAATGCGTTTTTTCAATTCCTGTTCAGCAATTAAACGCAGCGGATCGTTAATATCACCTTCAAGGATTGCTTTACCGTGATGCAGCACTACCACACGGATTTCACTAGAATTGCCTCCTAAAGCACCATACCAATGTGGGAGAAAATCAGCTAAAGTGGCCGCCATTTCTACACCACTTGCACCACCACCAATGACTACTACTGTTAGCAATTGCCGACGTTGTTCTGAATCTTCGGTTTGGATGGCTTGTTGTAAGCAATTGCGTAAATGTCGGTCAAGAGCGATCGCATCTTGTTGTGTCCAGAAAGGCAAGGCATATTCTTTTGCACCTTCAACCTGATGATAACCAGTAACGCTGCCCAAAGCTAACACTAAGTTGCTGTAGTTGTAGGAGTTTCCTGAAGCTAATTTGACTTCCCGTTGATGTAGGTCTATCGACTGCACTGTATCTTGAACAAAGATGACACCGCTACCTTGAAGTAATTCTGAAAAACGCGGTAATACTTGAAAGCTATCCATTTCGCCATCAAAATACTCGTAAAGTAACGGCTTAAAACAAAAGCGATCGTCTTTATCAATCAAAATCACAGAGCGAGGATAATGTTGGTGAGCCAAGTGCAAGGCTGTAAATATTCCGGTAAAACCACCGCCAACAATCACAGTTTGATAAACTGGATTATTCATAAAATACTCTCCCAACTTTTGTTAAAGTATTTGTCAGTTGTCAGTTGTTTAGTGACTACTGACCACTGACCAATGACAGACTTGTTATACAAGTAAAAACAAAGCAATTAAAATAGTGCTGAGAACAAGAGCAAACACAATAGCATATTCAACTCTGCGGCTAAAAAATCCCACAGCCGCAACTAAAGCGATCGCTAGCCCAATAATGCCGATATACTGCTCTTTTTGTAGATGGTGTGCAATTAGTGGATCTTGGTTTTTATCAAGTGGAGTCGCTCCTTCAATTGCTCTTGGTGATGGTAGTTCTTGTGCTAATAAATTCATAAATTCCTCCTGCAATTAATTATTAATTTACAATACTTTTATGCTCGCCAAAGGTAGATAGTAGAGAATATAAAGACCCAAATTACATCAACAAAGTGCCAAAATAGAGTTGTCGCACTTGCACCAAAGTGACCCTTGTTATAGTTTCCCGGAATGAAGGAGCGGACAAGCATAATTATTTGCAAAAGAACACCAGCAAGAACATGCAGTCCGTGGAAACCTGTCAAGACGTAGAATGTTGAACCAACTAATCCTGTACTTAACCCAAAATCTAGTTTGCTCCACTCAATTGCTTGACCAATTAAGAAGTAGGTTCCCATGCAAATTGTCATCAACCACAGCAAGCGAAATTTACTGAATTGTCGGTGCTGGAGAGCATTTTCTGCCAATTGAATAGCCCCGCTACTGGAAAGCAGTATTACCGTATTGATCACCACCAAATTAGACAATTGTGGGCCCGAAACATCAGTTGGTAGCCAATTTTTGGAGTGAGTCAATCGCAGGCCAATGTATGTGAAGATAAAACTCAAAAAAACTAAGCTTTCTGACAAGAGGAACACGGTGAACCCGAATATCGCTTTACCATGATGATCTTCAGCACTTCCGCCACCACTAGGTAAAAAGCGCTGCGCCTTATTTGGTAAGCGTCGCCGCCACCGCTCAAAACGGACAGGACTTTCATCTATATATATGATGCGACGTTGCATAATTTTAGCAATTGAGAATTGGGCATGGGGCATTGGGGGGCATAGGGCATGGGGCA
Organism: Nostoc sp. UHCC 0702; assembly: GCA_017164015.1. GTDB lineage: Bacteria > Cyanobacteriota > Cyanobacteriia > Cyanobacteriales > Nostocaceae > Amazonocrinis. Next base: position 1,579,164 of record CP071065.1, on the reverse strand, counting down.
TTAAAAAATTTATAAGAGGTAGGTTGAAAACCCCGGATAAACAGCAACGCAGTTGCGATTTTAGTGCTTGAGACCGGGGATGAAAACCACGATAAAGGCTTTAGCCTTCCACGATGCTATGTGGTAAAATTAGAAACGTGGAAGGGTAATCAACCACATTAAAAACCCTACACTGCCTAAAAGCAATCTGTACCTTGACAATTGAATCAAGCTGGTTCTACTACATTGTTCTAGTTTCTTGGTAGTAGTAGGTAAAAGATTCATAGGAACTAGACAACTCAGAATTTTGAAACAATCGTTTCAAGTTAAACAGGACTTGCAGCAATGCAACTACGGTCGGGCAGACCGAAAGTTAACGCTTGGGGAGAGTCCCACCTCTGAGCTAGGTAACGCAAGGAACCTAGTTGAAGTGGTCTCGTTGAACCAAGAATCCCCGCGTCTTTAGACCGGGGAGTGTCAAAACTATAGCAATAGCCAACGTGGTTAGGACATCAACAGATGATAAAACCTAGACACAAAAAGGCTTTTCACCCAGTCCCCAGTCCCCAGTCCCCAGTCCCCAGCTATATATCTGTTTCCCAGTACCCAATACCCAGCCCCTAACCTCCTGACTCGTTGTCGTCAGTAGGTTCGATTACTGAGTATTTGGGATTGCCATAGTCGTAGGGGGGTCTTTTGACAATTGGAATCTCCTCAAAGTTGTCTGGGGGTGGTGGTGAAGAGGTTGTCCATTCTAAACCACTGGCGTGCCACGGATTATCAACGGCTTTCGGCCCGTATAGCCAGGAACCCACAATGTTAGCAATAAACGGCAGTGTGGATGCTCCCAGCAAGAATGCCCCTATACTAGCGATGATGTTCCATCCCTGATATTGTGAGTCATAAGAAGAAACTCGGCGTAGCATCCCCTGCAAACCTAACGGGTGCATAGAGAAGAAGGTAATATTGGCAGGGATAAAGGTTAACCAAAAATGTAGCTTACCCCAACCTTCGGCGTACATCCTGCCAGTGATTTTAGGAAACCAGAAGTAAATGGCTGCAAAGATTGCCATTGTGATGGTATTAAAAACAATGTAGTGGAAATGACCCACTACAAAATAAGTATTGTGGACGTGAAGATCAAACGGCATTGCGGCAAGCATAACTCCGGTAATACCACCGAAAATAAACATCGCTGCACCCCCCATAGCAAACAGCATTGGTGTTTCTAGGTGCAGTTTGCTCTTCCAAATTGTGGCAGTCCAGCCAAATGCTTTTACACCAGTGGGCACAGCAACTAACATGGAAGTAACCATGAAGGTCATCCGCATCCAACCAGGGGTAGCACTGGTGAACATATGATGTACCCAAACGAAGATGCTAACCACAGCAATGCCTAACGAAGCGATCGCTAATGACCGATAGCCAAACAGGGGATTTCGTGAAAACGCAGGTAGCACTTCCGCAAAAATCCCAAAGGCTGGTAGTGCCATGATGTAAACTGCCGGATGGGAGTAAAACCAAAATAGGTGTTGATAAATAATTGGATCGCCACCTTCCAAAGGTTTGAAGAAATGTGTACCAAAAGCCAGGTCAAATAAAAGTAGGATCAATGCACCTGTTAAAGAAGGCAAATTAATCAGCTGCAACAACTGGGCACTAAGAACTGACCACACAAACACAGGCATCCGAAAAAACGTCATCCCTGGTGCCCGCATCCAAAAAATAGTGGTGACAAAGTTGATAGCCCCCATGATTGAAGAAATCCCTATCAGCAGCAAACTGACAATCCAAAAGAATTCACCATTAAACGGTTGACCGGGGGGAATTTGCAGACTGATTGGTGGATAAGACCACCAGCCAGACTGTGCGGTGCCATTGGGCAGCAAGAAGCTAGATAGTAACAAAATACTCGCTGCTGGAATGATCCAAAAAGAGATGGCGTTCAGCAAGGGAAACGCCATATCCCGCGCTCCAATCATCAAAGGTACTAAGTAGTTAGAAATACCAGCATTGAACGGGATAATCCATAGAAAAATCATGATTGTCCCGTGCATGGTAAACAAGCCATTGTAAAGGGGGCGGTCAACAACATTTAATTCGGGGGTGATCAGTTCGGCACGAATGATCATCGCCAACAGCCCGCCGATAAGAAAGAAAATGAAGGTAGTCACCATATACTGAACACCGATGACCTTGTGGTCGGTGCTGAAGCTGAAATAGCGTCGCCAGTTATTAACAGACTGCCTAACTTCAGTTATTTTTTCCAGAGAATTATGTGTCATTGCTCACTCGCTCTTTGCCTGTGATCACATAGGGTGGCGCTGGTGTGACAGTGTACCAGCTAGTCTTAAACCATGTCTTCGGTGGTTGGTTATGCTCGGCAACTGCTTGATTTGTGGCTGATGTTGGTTCTTGAGCAGCCGTCTGATTAAGCCACTGGTTATATTTTTGAGGAGATTCAACGTATACATTGGCATCCAGCAAAGCAAAGTAAGTACCGCTGAATAGAGAATCTTTTAAATGGTATTTGCCTGTGCGAATGGGCGTTAGCACAAGATCAATATTGCGCCCAGGCACAATATACTGCTGTAAACGGAACTCAGGGACATAAAAACTGTGAAGTACGTCTTTAGCGTGCATATTTAGGCGAGTAGTCAGGTTTACAGGCAGGTGTAATTCATGACTAATGACATTATTCGCATAGCAAAAAGACCAATCCCACTGCTTGACAAAGACTTCAATAGTTTCAGATGCTGGTTTGGGGACATCGCTGATTTCTGCGGCGTAGACTCTTTGAGATTGTAGAGGCGTATGCAAATGGACAATTTGCTGCAAACCTATGATATTTAACTGCTGATAAATATTGAAGCCTTGAAAAGCAATCCACACCACTAACAAAATTGGGGTTGCCGTCCAGAGGATTTCTAGCCTTACATCACCTCTAGAGGGATGCCCTTCAGTATAGTCTTCCTTGGGTGCGCGAAAAAAAATCACTGAATACAACATCATGCTGTTAAGCCCCAGGAAAATGAATGTCCCAATTGAGACTAAAAAGCTAAACAATTCATCTACTTTTTGTGCTTCTGCTGTAGCTTCAGAAGGCATCCAAGTAAACGCCTGCTGCCCAATCCAATGGCTGACGACGAGCAACCCTGCAATGTAACCAGCTATTAGTAAATATTTGAAAAATCTCACCATAATAATTGATTTGAGCAGTTAATTAGGGTTTGTGCCCTTTCGGAGCAACTCAGCAGCAGTAACATGAATCCCGAATTGCTCTCCCAGGTGTGCCCCTAAAGTTCCGTGTACGTACAAGATACCGAGGATGGTAATACCTGTTAATAAGTAACTCCACTGCACTTGCCTCGGTGCATCTTTGCGCCAGCGATCGCGTTGCAAACCTCTCCATACAGTCATGGCAACGATGATCCCCAACAGCAAAACACCGCCTAAACCATGTAAAAGCATTGTCCAACCAGCATTTAATCCCCAATCACTCTTTTGATTAACTGGTGGGTTCGCCAGCAGTAGTTCAAAGAATCCAAATGCAACTGTCAAAAATGTGACAACAGATGCTCCTACTAGGTTGTACCAGCCCACATCGAACAAGCCAGAACGGTTGGCAGTCAGACCCAAAAATTTGAAGATAAATCTTTCTATGGGGAAAATAGCTCCTGCTATGTCAAATAAGATGCTAATGATGAATAAACCCAATGTCAGATGCACTAACTGGGGATGTATGGGGATTTCGTAGGGTAGACCGTTAGCACCCAGCCTTAACCCTAACTGGTCAATTAGTTGTGAGTTCATTGCCAAACCCCCTGCTTCACCGCTTCAACCACAGGCTTGACATGCAACCCATATACCCAAAATAGTTTGCTTCCTAGATATACTTGCAAGCACATCAGACAAATCAAAAATGTTGCTACACCAAGGTAAGCAGATGGTATCTTTGAGGGATGGCGATGGTGTTGTGCCCGTCGTAAGCGATCGCGGATTACAAAACGCCAAGCTGTGATCCCGACAACAATCACCGCCAGCGACCAACCCATGACCGTGTGAAAATTTAGTGTTGGCTGGGCTGCTTGCGAGACTTGTGCTAAACCTGCTTCAAACTGACCAAAGATAACCGCTAAGAAAATGGCTCCCGAAGCCACAAACATATTCCAGAAACTGACTTCAAACAAACGCGCATTGTGAGTGAAATAGCCCACTACATCGCAGAAAAAAGAAAAAAACACCATCGCAATCACAAAGTGGACAATGATGGGATGTATGGGGTCAGGATATGGGAGATTTGCGCTATTGAGAGGCAGAGCAGGCATTGCTTTTTACTTCAGGTATTTATGTGCTGTCACGGATTGTTTGAGTAAACATAAAATTCAGTTTTGAGTTTGTTATGTATTTTTATTGGTACTGTAATTATTTAAATAAAAATATTTTTAACAATATATTGATTTTTCAATAAATATATTTTCTGAAAAACAAAGATAAAAACACTATCTTGAGAATGATTTACATAGAATAAATATTTATTTTTTTTATATATCTATTTTTGCCAATATAAATTCATTTTTCTCAAAAGAAGAAAGATTTACAAAGAATATTGTGCTGCATATGCATTTTTACATGAGCTTGATCAGAGGTTATTGCCAAAGGATTTCATCCAATAATTAAATTAGATGAGAATTCTCTAACTCAAGAGTTAGAGATATTTATGACTCCAACACCTAGAAGCGATCGTCACTGCAAACCTTTAAAGCGATGTCAGCCTCAGATAATCAGTTATCAGTCATCACTCCTTGCAGTATCAGCAATACTCAAGCTCTACATTCTGAGAAAAAATAAAGAGCGATTGTGCTTATCTCCTCAAAGGTCAAAAAGCACTTGTAACAGTTGCTAATTCTGGCATTAATGCAGCCATAACTCGCAATTTGGCTTTCTCAAGCGCAGTAGGAGCTATCAACTATCATGATGAAGCTGAGTTAGCCCCAAAAAATTGCTGAAACAACATTGGTTGGTGAAAAGCCTGCTGTTCAAGACATTTCTTGAGGGAGAGCTTTTTTGTAGCTTGTATTCCTTACTGTGTCTATGTTGTGATTTACGAGTCGTGATGCGTAAAGCCCCCGCGCATCTGTTGCGCGGGGGATATAAGCGAATAGGACAAATTTATTTGTTCGTCATGTTTATAAAGCACAAATACGATTTATAATCCTAAACGAGGTGATAAACAAGTGTTTAATCTGACATACGAGTTTAAGTTAAAGCCAACCCATGCACAAGCTCAGGCGTTTGAAGACTGGTTAGAAATTAATCGCCGTGTCTATAACTATGCTTTGGCTGAACGCAAAGATTGGTATTTATCGCGTAGTTGTCGGATTAATGCCTGCTCACTCAAGCATGAATACATTATTCCTGTTGATGCACCGCGTCCAACCTATGCCCTTCAATGCAAGGCGTTAACTGCTGCAAAGAAAGAGTTTCCTGAACTTAAAAAAGTACAGTCTCAAGTTTTGCAGCAAACCCTAAAACGCCTAGAAGTTGCATTTGTGGCAATGTGGGAAAGAAACCACGGATTCCCCCGATTCAAAAAACTGGGACGGATGCGGTCTTTTGTTTTCCCACAAATGCAACTTGGTGAGAGACTGAAGCCAGGAATGGTTAACTTGCCTGTGATTGGATGGGTTAAATTCCGCAAATCAAGGGGAATACCTGATGGTGGTGTAGTTAAACAAGCCCGTGTGGTCAAGCGCGTTTCTGGGTGGTACGTGATGCTAACCGTTCAATGGGATGTATCTATACCTCAAAATTTGCCACATGGAGAAGGAGTAGGGATTGATGTAGGATTAACAAGTTTTATTGCAACTTCTAATGGTCTAACTGTCAAGCGTCCGAGGTTTTTTATAGATGCCGAACGCAAGCTGAAATTGCTGCAACAGCGTGTCAATAGAAAACGTATTGGCTCGAACAATTGGCATAAAGCCCAAAGGAAAGTTGCTTCATTGCATGAGTACGTTGCCAACTGTCGTAAAGATTGGCACTCTAAATTGTCTCACCAAATCTGTAACAATACTGGAATGGTGTTTGTTGAGGATTTGAACCTAGTCGGGCTATCTCGTGGGATGCTGGGTAAACATTGTTTAGATGCTGGATTTGGTCAATTTTTCAACATCCTTGAGCAAACTTGTTTTAAGCGTGGTGTCTATTTCCAAAAAGTAGATAGTCGCAAAACCAGCCAGATTTGCCCTAACTGTGGTGTCGAGACTGGCAAAAAACAATTGTCACAACGTACTCATGTTTGTTTAAATTGCGGCTATACCACAGATAGGGATGTGGCGGCCGCTCAAGTAGTTCTCTTAAGAGGGCTTGCAGCCGTAGGGCATACGGTCAAGATGCTTGCTGAGGGTAAATTCATTGGAATCCCCGTGAAGCAAGAATCCCCTAATTTCTAATTCGGGGAGTGTCAAATGAGCATTTTAGAGGGTTTAATGGCTGAAAGCATCAACTTTAGGAGGTTTACTAGATGACTCGTGTGATCATTGTGCGCCACGGACAAAGCAGCTATAACACCGAGCGGCGTATCCAAGGACGCACTGATGTGTCAGAATTAACGGAAAAAGGTCGTAAAGATGCCAGTAAAGTAGGCAAAGCCCTCAGTAATATTTCATTTAATGCAATTTACAGCAGTCCTCTCCAGCGAGCAAAACAGACAGCACAAATCATCCACAGTGAACTAGCGATTCATGTTGGAAAAACTGCCGTTATCCAAACAGACGAGAAATTGCTGGAAATTGACCTGCCTTTGTGGGAAGGAATGCTGACGGCTGATGTCAAGCAGAAGTTTACTGAAGACTATGACCTTTGGCATGAACGTCCCCACGAACTGCGGATGCTGCTGAACAATGCACAGGGTACAAGAGAACATTTTCCTGTCCTCGCTTTATATGAGCAAGCGCGGCAGTTTTGGCAAGAAATTTTGCCCCAGCATCCAGGGGAAACTATTCTGATAGTCGGACATAACGGTATTAATCGCGCTCTCATCAGCACAGCACTGGGAATTTCTCCAAGTCGCTACCATTCCATACAGCAATCTAATTGTGGCTTGACTGTATTGAATTTTGCTGGTGGATTAGAGGAAGCAGTCCAACTAGAGTCAATGAATCAGACGCAACACATGGGAGAGGCTCTGCCTTCATTGCGACCTGAGCATCAAGGAGTAAGATTGTTGTTGGTGCGTCACGGAGAAACAGAGTGGAATCGCCAAACTAGATTTCAAGGACAAATTGACGTTCCTCTCAACGACAATGGTAGACAACAGGCACAAAAAGCAGGTGAATTTCTCCAAGATGTGCCAATAGACTTTGCTGTGAGTAGCTCAATGCTGCGTCCCAAAGAAACAGCAGAAATTATCCTGCGTCAGCATCCTAGTATAAAGTTGGAATTAGAAGATGGTTTAAGGGAAATCAGTCACGGACTTTGGGAAGGAAAATTAGAAAAAGAAATAGAACAAGAGTTTCCTGGAGAGTTACAGCGCTGGCGAACACAGCCAGCAACAGTACAAATGCCTGAAGGAGAGAATTTACAAGAGGTGTGGGAGCGTAGCGTCGCAGCTTGGCAACAGATTGTACAAACAGCATTAGATAATCAATTAAAAACCGGATTAATAGTGGCTCACGACGCAACTAATAAAGCCTTGCTTTGCCATATTCTGGGTTTATCAACAGAAAATTTCTGGAATTTCCGCCAAGGTAATGGTGCAGTCAGCGTCATTGATTACCCCACTGGACTAAATGGTTTACCAGTAATGCAAGCGATGAACATCACTACTCACTTGGGTGGAGGCGTACTGGATAAAACGGCAGCTGGAGCATTGTAGAAAAGTTAGGAGTTAGGAGTTAGGAGTGAGCAATAAATTTAGGAGAATTCTAGAAAAGTTAGGAGTTAGGAGTTAGGAGTGAGGAATAAATTTAGGAGAATTCTAGAAAAGTTAGGGGTGAAGAGTGAGGAATGAAGAATAAAGTCAGGAGCCAGTAACAAATAACTCCTAACTCATAACTCCTAACTCATAACTCCTAATTCATAACTCCTAATTCATAATTTTTATGACTGAACTGTTGCAACAAGTAAGGGTAATTGACCCAATTTCTGGAACTGACCAAGTTGCTGATGTGCTAATTGCTGATGGTGAAATCCAAGCCCTGACTGCACAGATTTCTGATATCAGCGCCGATACGCAAATTCGAGATTGTCGGGGATTGGTTTTAGGGCCTGGGTTAGTAGATTTGTATAGTCACTCCAGTGAACCAGGGTTTGAAGAACGAGAAACTTTGTTGTCTTTTTTGCAAGCTGCTGCTGCTGGTGGCTTTACCAGAGTTAGCCTCTTACCTGATACATCTCCGCCAATTGATCATCCTGCTCTTGTGGCACAGTTGCAGAAGGGGAGAGATGGGGGAATGAGGGAGATGAGGGAGATGAGGCAAACTAATTTGTCTCCCCTGCACCCCTCTCCCCCCTATCCCCAGAGGGGGCCCCGAGTCCCCCCTGCACCCCTGCTCAACATCTGGGGTGCTATCACCTTAGATATTGCTGGGAAACAGATGACGGAATTGGCGGATTTAGCTGCTGCTGGAATTGTTGGTTTTACTGATGGTAAACCATTGGAAAATTTGGCTTTAGTACAACGGGTGTTGGAATATCTCCAGCCGTTGGGAAAACCAGTGGCTTTTTGGGCTTGCGATCGCCAGCTTACATCTAACGGAGTCATGCGGGAAGGGCCGGATGCGCTGCGGTTCGGTTTGCCATCAATACCCGCCAGTGCGGAAACAACTGCGATCGCTAGTTTATTAGAATTGGTAGCCGCTACAAATACACCTGTACATATTATGCGCGTCTCCACAGCTCGCAGTGTGGAACTGATAGCAAGAGCAAAGGCTGCTAATTTACCTGTCACCGCTAGCACCACTTGGATGCACCTTTTACTTGACACTAAAGCAATTAAAAGCTATAATACCAGCCTGCATTTAAATCCGCCTTTAGGCAATCCTAGTGATCTGGCGGCTTTGCGTGCAGGGGTGCGTGGGGGTGTTGTGGATGCGATCGCAATTGACCATGCACCCTACACCTACGAAGAAAAAGTCCAAGCCTTTGCTGAAGCGCCACCAGGGGCAATTGGTTTGGAGTTAGCATTACCGCTATTGTGGCAGTATCTTGTAGAAACTGGGGAATTCACAACTTTAGAATTATGGCGGGCGTTGAGTACTAAGCCAGCGGAGTGTTTGGGGCAGAAAGTGAGTGCAATTAGCCCTCATCAAAAGGCTGAACTAACTTTATTTGACCCGCAGCAAACTTGGAAAGTTGAGAAGAAAAATTTGTATACACTCTCTAGCAATACACCTTGGTTAGGGCAACAATTGCAAGGTAGAGTTATACAAACTTGGTGTTAATTGCTTTCAATTAAGCGTTTTTCCTTAATAACTGATACCAAACTTGGACAAGTAGTATTGTTTGAAATTTATCAAGCGAACTTGTAGTAAAACCTTTTAATCCAAAATATAAAATATTAATATCAAGTGCGGTTAATTAGTTATGATTTCCACAGTCATTGCACCCCTCCCCGTGGGGAGGGGAAACAAAGCTACGCTTTGGTGGGGTGGGGTTCTTAGGGTTTTTTAATAAGTATAAGCGCGGACATCATATAACTTGATTAGCTTTGGCTAATTTAGCGTATCACATTGTACGGCTTGAGAAGATGGATAATACGTAGATATAAAACTCAAACCGAGTAAGCAAATATGTTATGTCAGCAAAAGATAAATTTCACGATATTGTAAAATTAGCCTTGCAACAAGATGGCTGGACTATTACAGATGACCCTTTACGTATAGAGTGGGGTTTGGTTCAATTATATATTGATTTAGGAGCAGAAAAAATTATTGCAGCTGAAAAAGAAGGACATAAAATAGCTATAGAGGTTAAGAGTTTTCTTGGACAATCAGCTATTTCAGAATTTCATACTGCACTAGGACAGTTTATTAACTATCGGTTTGCACTTTCCCAAGAACAACCAGAACGCATATTATATTTAGCGGTTCCCTCAGATACTTACGAAACTTTTTTTCAATTGCCCTTTACTCAGATCATAATTCAACAAAATCAATTACGTCTGCTAATTTATGACATCGAAAATGAGGTGATTATCAAATGGTTAAATTAGAAAAATATAGAGAAAATATTAAGCAGTTAATAATTTCTTATAGTAAGTATGAAAAATCTGATAGTGCAGTGGAAGCACAGACTATTTTTGATACTGAACACGACCATTATCAGTTAGTATATGTGGGTTGGAAGAATAATCGGCGTGTATATGGTTGTGTACTACATTTAGATATTAAAAATGGAAAAATTTGGATTCAGCATAATGGAACAGAAGCTAATGTTGCTGATGAATTAGTAGCTTTAGGCGTTGCTAAACAAGATATAGTGTTAGGGTTTCATGCTCCTTATAAAAGACAGTTTACAGATTTTGCTATTGGGTAAAACTTAAAAACAGCCTATATCAAACTTTGTAAAAGTGACTCGGTATTATTAAGGTTTGTGAGCTGGGTTATCCTCAGACAAATTATGGTATTTGCTCTGATTCCTCCCAAGTTACTGATATTGGTAAATGATAAAGCAAGTAATCGCCAGAGTGAGCAACTTGAAATGTTAATGTTTTCATGAATTGCTATGGCGATCGCACCACGTTGTGAACAATACCAAAGCGACCTTAGCGATCGCAAGTAATATCATGTCCGCCTCGATATACAGCAGATATCAACAAGCGTGAGGTACAAAAATACCCCACTTCCCTTGCCAAGGGGAAAGGCTAGCTACTTAGTGGGGTTTGTTTGGAATGTGGGGTTTTAAGTTGAATCGAACAGTTTATCTTTATTTAAAGAGAGATCATAATTGATAAACAATACGAAAAAACAGCTATGGCAAGCGGTGAAATATTTGATGGCGAAGCAAAATACCAAGCGGTGCCAAAAGTCAACTTGCTGACCGTGTTCCGACTGGGCTTATTTCAAATGGGATTGAGTATGATGTCCATCTTGACTCTGGGCGTACTTAACAGAGTCATGATTCAAGAAATCGCAATTCCGGCGACGCTGGTAGCAGTGGTGTTAGCACTACCCGCATTTGTTTCTCCTTCCCGCGTCTGGTTCGGTCAAATATCCGATGCCAAGCCGTTGTGGGGATATCACCGCACAGCTTATGTTTGGGTGGGGGCGGCAATATTTGCGATCGCTGCATTTTTAGCTGTACAAGTAATGTGGCAGCTGAATAATGCTGTCACTAGTGCGGGTGGCTGGGCATGGACAACCCAAACAATCGGCTGGACAGCACTTTTATCTTTGGTTTTTGCTGTCTACGGTTTAGCACTTTGTGCTAGTGGTACAGCCTTTGCAGCTTTGTTGGTGGATGTATCCGAAGAAGACAACCGTTCCAAAGTGGTTGGTATCGTTTGGTCGATGCTGATGTTGGGAATTATTGTCGGGGGGGTTCTCAGTGGCAGTTTGCTGAAGGAATTAACACCAGAGGCGAATATAGCCACCTTGCAGGCATCAGTTAACAGACTATTTATGATTGTGCCAACAATTGTATTTGGTTTTGCGATCGCAGCAACAATCGGCGTTGAGAAAAAATACTCGCTTTACACCAGCCGTTCCACATTGGTAAACCGAGAAGACAGCATTACTCTAGGTAAAGCTTGGGAAATATTGACAGCTAGCCGACAAACAGGTTTATTCTTCACCTTTTTAATGGTGATGACACTTTGTTTGTTTATGCAAGACCCCGTTTTGGAACCCTATGCAGGCCAGGTGTTTAAAATGCCTTTGGCTGAAAGTACCAAGTTGAACATTTTCTACGGTACTGGTTTGTTGATTGCTTACGCTGGTACAGGGTTTTTGGTGGTGCCGCGTCTGGGTAAGCGCAGAACTGCACGCTTGGGTTGTATGTTGGTGGCATTCTGTGCAGTATTGCTAGGTTTATCGGGATTCACTGCTAATCCAGCTTTTTTGAAGTTCAGTTTGGTCTTGTTTGGTTTAGCTACTGGTTTCTTAACTACAGCAGCAGTTAGCTTGATGTTGGATTTGACAGCAGCGGAAGCCGCAGGTACATTCATTGGCGCGTGGGGACTAGCACAGGCTATGTCTAGGGGAGTCGCAGTAGTCGTAGGGGGTGCAGTCTTGGATCTTGGCCGCAGGTTGCTACCCAACTTGGTGCTAGCCTATGGACTAGTATTTGCCCTAGAAGCTGTAGGAATGGTGCTGTCGATTTGGTTCTTGAATCGAGTCAATGTCACCGAATTTCAAACAAATACTAAACAAGCGATCGCTTCTGTTTTAGAAAGTGATTTAGATTAAGCCTAAAACTAGCATCGCTTTTGGTTCTACCTAGCACAAAACAGTCAACATAATTCGTAATTTATAATTCATAATTCGTAGTTGCAATCAGTGTTAGCTCTGCAAAGATAAGCTGATTATTGACCACTGAATCACAGATTTCAGTGTGGGCTGCTGTACCCATTTAATTACGAATTATGAATTACTAATTAGTAATTATGTGGTCAAGTTCTCAAATTATAACCCCCAAGGATTTGCATACTGATCGTTAATCCTCACCCAGTAGCGCATATTCGGAATGGGATTGAGATTATTAATCGGATGCGGACTCAGACCATTAAACTGCGGAGCAGCTTCCGCCCAAAAACTCCATCCTGCCCAACCTTCTGTGCCATCATGAAACTCCGCCATCCTAAATCCGGATAGATTATAAGCACGTATGCCTTCTGTCTCACAGAGCTTATCTGCATAATCTTGTGATACCAAGGTGTTACCCACAACGTTAGGAATAGCGAAGACTTGTCCACCAGACCAAGTGTTGGTAGATGCACCACCAGGCGTAATGATGGGGTAAGCATAGTCTGGAATGGGATTTTTTGCTAACTCATCTGTTTTGCGAATGCAAAGTAGCGACCGGGCTTCATTTATATCTGTATCACCAGAGTAAGGATTTGTTTGACTATCAGACCCAACAAAGATGTAGGTTTTTCCGTTAGATACCACGGCTACACTACGACTCGTCCAAGTCATGGCTTTCCTAACAACTTGTACCGGAGGCCGGAAGACTGGGTCAGCTGGGATCGCTGGGTCAATTTCTAGCTCAGCTGGGATCGCTGGGTCAATTTCTGCCTCAGGCCGGATGGCTTGGTAAATTTCTGCCTGAGCTGGGGATGTAACTGCGATCGCGAATAATCCTACAGTAGTAGCGAAAGCTAGTTTGTTGAACACAGATAAAAACCTCTATTTTTGTAGATTTTCAGATGTCAGAAATTTTAATTACGTTGCAAGTAAATATTTTTTGGCAGCGTAACTAAATGTATCAGGACTTACGCAACTGGCACACAGATTTACTGTGATGGCAGTCAATAGTCCAGAGTCAAGAGGAGGCAGTGCGTTGGGGAGCCAGCGCCGTGGGCGGGTTTCCCGACAGCCTTTGCGACTGGCGTCCGGCGAGCCGCTCAAGTTGCAACTGCCGTTCAATAATCTTGATTTTTTGGACTATTGACTTTTGACCCAGTACTGCCCAGACGAAAAAAATATGACAATCCGCGTAATTCCTGTGTATCTTTATACTTAATTTATTATACAAGTGTTAGTTTTTGAATTAAAACTTCAGTATTTTTTAATTACTCTGCTCGTCAAAAATAAATAAGTTTACTCAAAAAAACTTTTATTTAATTACTTTGGATAAATAGAATAAACCGAATTAAGGTAAAACAGTATTATGGCAAAGCGGGTGAACGTCACAGAATTTCAAACAAATACCAAACAAGCGATCGCTTCTGTTTTAGAAAGTGATTTAGACTAAATTGGAAACTTCCCCAGCCAAAACCCGAATTTACCTGTCTTGGCTCAGGGACGCGTTTGCGCGAGAATTAATCAATGAATGATTTTTGGATAACAGTTCTCGATTTTGCCCAAACAACCACTACCAGAGTGGGAAAGCAACTCATGCAAGACTTTGGGCAGGTGCAGGCTTTGCAAAAAGCCGATGGGAGTTTGGTGACTCAGGCGGATAAATGGGCCGATCAGGAAATTCGGGATGCGATCGCTTCTACTTTCTCAGGCTACGGCATTTTGAGCGAAGAAAACGATCAAGTCTTTCCGGGTACAGAATGGTGCTGGGTAATTGACCCTCTGGACGGCACAACCAACTTTACACGGGGTATTCCCATTTGGACGATTTCTCTAGCTTTACTGTATCAAGGCACACCGATTTTTGGTTACGTTTACGCACCGCCACTAGATCAAGCTTTTCATGGTTTCTGGGAAGGTTCATCTGGTTTGACAACGCCATCTGGTGCATTTCTCAATCATCACCCCATCCACACCAGTGTTGATGCTCCCAGCAGCAATCATTTTTTTAACCTCTGTTCCCGTAGCACCGCTGTCATCAAAAAAGGATTTCCCTGCAAAATTCGCATGTTGGGTGTAGCTAGTTATAACTTCCTGACGGTTGGTACTGGAGCAACATTAGGTGGTATTGAAGCCACACCAAAAGTTTGGGACTTGGCTGGGGCTTGGGTAATTGTTCAAGCTGCTGGTGGGGTTTGGACATCACTGAAATCAGAGCCGTTTCCTTTGTTACCAAGGCAAGATTATAGCGATCGCTCCTTTCCCACCCTTGTGGTCAGTCGTCCAGAATTGGTTCCAGTATTTGAACCATTTCTTAAAGAATTGAAAATTTAAAAATTCATCAAGCCACGTATGTAATCTGCCTACACTTTTTATACAGGGTGTAGGCTTTTGCTATGCAAATTTAACGATAATTTGAACTGATGATGTTTTTAGGATGAATTCGCTTGCGCTCATCTTAAGGAAATGAAAGACTAGTTTACGTGACATACTCCACACACTCCCCTTTCAGGGTGAGTGTGGGCTTCTCAACGACTCTTCAATGAAGACATTAATTGAGCTTTAAGGGCGTGTGGTTGGAGATGGCAAACTAGGACAACTAGTAGCCCAGACATTAGCTTTAACAGGCTGTGAACTTTTGGTAGTGGGGCGTCATCAAGACAAACTTGCTAACTTAGAGACCAGGGGTATCAAAACCGGTTTAGCCGAGGCTGTGACAGATAGAGCCTATGATATCTCAGTAGAGTGTACTGGCAACCCAGAAGGATTTGCGATCGCTCGTCGCGCCTTACGTCCCCGTGGTACTTTAGTACTTAAAAGTACCTATGCTGGCAATCTCAACATAGATGCCTCTTCTTTGGTGGTGGACGAAATTACTTTGATTGGTTCCCGCTGCGGCCCCTTTCCAGAAGCACTGCAACTTCTAGCCACAGAAAAAGTAGACGTACAGCCCCTAATTCATGCCCATTACTCCCTCACTGAAGGGCTTGTGGCTTTTGAACATGCTCAGCAGCGAGGGGTTTTAAAGGTCTTATTAGAAATTAGTTAGTTGTTAGTTGTCAGTTGTCAGTTGTTAGTTGTCAGTTGTCAGTTGTCAGGAGGTAAGAGTAAAGAATTATTTCCCTTATCCCCCCCATCTCCCCATCCCCCCTGCTCCCCTGCTCCCCTGCTCCGCTGCTCAAGAGCTCTCTAATACAAATAGGGATTCGTTTTTGGTTGAAAATCTAAACAATTGATCGCTGCTTCTGTGTTAGCAGTAGAGGGGTGTACAGTGCATTTTAAACGGTAGTCTGATGTAAAAAATTGGCAGCCAGTGCAGGGAATTTGATGCATTTGTTTAGCTGTACTCACGCTATCTCGTACTGCGACCCATAGACTCCAGACGCAGAGAATAGTTACAATCCAAGCGCCAACAAAGCAAATAGGGACTAAGAAAGGTTGAATTCCATGAATGAGAAAAGATATCAGTTCTAACACGGCAAGTCCTGATAAAAACTAAGAGTTAGAAGTATATTACCTCCTAACTCCTCATTCTTAACTTCTGACTACAGAGGTATAAACGATGGGTGTCCCCACCCGTCGTTTGTCTGAAGGGCAGGATGCCCACCCCACAATTGCGGATAATTTATTTGTTGGAGTTGCCTTGATTAAATTCCAGCATGACCTAGTGCTAAACCAGCAACAAGCATTCCTAAGACGAGAAAAGGCTGGGCACTGGCTTGGTATTTAACATCATTTTTCAAGGGGTCACGCAGAAAATACATATCCTGAAACGTGATTTGCGGGATGATTAACAGTACCAAAATTGCGGCGTATAAATTTTCGTGGATAGTGACGAGATAAGCGGCAATAAATCCTTGAAATAAATCAATCATCAGCACACAAATCCATGCGGCTGTGGTGATGCCAAACATCACAGGTAGCGATTGTAACCCAAGCTGGCGATCGCCTTCTACACTCTTGAAGTCATTAACAATGGCAATGCCTAATCCTGCCAAACTGTAAATGAGGGTAAGAACAATAATCTTCCAATTGAGTTCGCCAAACAAAGCATGACCTGCCCACCAAGGTAAGGCAATATAACTGGCACCTAAAGCATAATTTCCTAGCCAACCGTTTTGCTTCAGTTTCAGGGGTGGTGCAGAGTAGATATAAGCAATGAAAGAACCAAATAAAGCCAGGACTGTGACATTGGGAAATTCATGACCTGCCCAGATATCCAGAACAAACGCTAAAGCAATTCCAGATAAAAATAATACTATTATCTGCGTAGTTACCTGGGGTACAGAAATAGCGCCGGAGGGGATGGGGCGGTAGGGTTCATTGATGGCATCGATTTCGCGATCGTAGAAATCGTTTAGGGTTTGGGTGTAACCTGCTAGTAAAGGCCCAGACAGCAACATACAAGCTGCTGCCTTCAAAACATTTTCTAGCGTCCAGGTATAGTTGCCAGAAGAAGCTGCACCACAGACTACTCCCCAAATCAGGGGAATCCAGGTGATGGGCTTCATCAGTTGCAGCCGGATTTTCCAAATTGAAGTTTCCCCTGGTGCTGCACCTTTCATACCTAACAGTTGCCTAGTTTTGGCACTGCGATCGCCAACTGTTGTGATTTCTTCGTTAGAATTATTGACTACTGAGTCTGGTGCCTCGCCTGGGTTGGAATTTGGGGTAATGGGAGTTGATTCGGACATAAGACTTATTAGGAAGTTAGGAGTTAGGAGTTAGGAGTTAGGAGTTAGGAGGAGGCAGTGCGTTGGGCGGCTTTGCCGACAGCCGCGCAACTGCCGTTTAGGAGTTAGGAGTTAAAAGTTATAGGGGCGGGTATGCCACCAAATTCAATTAGTAGCAAGATATGCGTGCCTTACCTGCCCGTGCAGGATTTAGGAGTTATGAATTGTTGTTTTATTTCTCACTCTTAACTGTTAACTCCTAACTTGATTCCTCACTCTTAACTGTTAACTCCTAACTTGATCCCTGACTCCTGACTAAAATGAAGTATGCCACCGCATGGCAGATGGGGAATTCTGCCGAAGAGGGTTAAAACGAAATTATCAAATAATTATTTTGAAACTTCGCTCCAGCAACCCGTTTGCCACTTAGTGCTGGGGGTAGGGGGATATTCCGTCGCTGGTCTCCTGCTTCCACGGTGACTTCTGGCCCGTACTGGGTGAGTTTGACTCGCTTTTTGTCAAAACCGGGTAAGAATAGGCGCACCTGACGGTTGTGGGTGTCGATTTCGATAGGTTTGGGAGCTTGTAGTGCTTGTTCTACAAAGTCGGGTAAAGCGTCTATCAGCGGTTGCCAGTCGCCTGTTGCAGAGTCGGGAACAACACTAACTTTTAGGGGTGCAAATTCCTCTGAGAGGTTAACCTCTGTTTCAGAAGACACAATAATTGCACCACCAACAGTTAGACCGATTTCCTGGGCACTGCCCCAATAATAACGACTACTTGCTACTTCAACTGGGTCTGCTGTACTTACCAAGAAGGCAGCGATGCGTTTGGGGTCAGCAAGAGCAGCTTTACCCTTGTCTAAGAAATTGTTGACTTGGTTGGTAGGCAGGGCGAAGTTATCCGCTGTCCAGTTGACATTGAATAAGCTGCTAATCACTGGTTGAACCAACGGCGATTCACTAATAGCCTTGCCCAAATCGGAGTTAGCAAACAATTGCTTAAATCGCCGTACATACCAACTCAGAGACTCTGGTAGCCCTAACATCCGTAGGCTGGCGGCATCACCGGTACCATCATAGACGATCGCGTCATATTTCCCACTGGCATCATATTCACGGATAGCATTGAGGGCAAGGGCGCTGTCCATCCCCGGTAACACTACTAGTTCTTGTCCGTAAACCTCTTTAAAAATGGGGGTACGGAGATATTGTGCCTCAAGTTTTTTGACTTCCTCCCAGCTGCGTTCTAAGAGGACAGATGCTTGGAACTGCACAACTTCTAGATTAGGAGCAATTTCCTGGGGGTCAGGAGCAAGAGTTTGATTTAGCAAGATGGGTAACGCTGGTTCTGCCAGTCCTGCTAGAAGTACACGCTTGCCTTGGCTTGCTAGTAGCTTGGCGGCGGCGATCGCTATTTTGGTACGATTGATGCTGCCTTTGCCCAAAAATGTCAATATCAGGGACATTACTTGATTTCCAATTACCACCTGTCTGTTCAACTTCAACTTAGCACCAGGCAAATACTCTTAGCTTCCACCTGGAGTTAACTTTACTGCACGGGTTTGATTTCATCCTCAAAAAACCACGTAGAAGTATTGTCATCAAACTGCACTACTACACCGATACCGCCACCATCTGTAACTTTGTAGCCCAGGATGACGCCTACTTGTCCTAATTTTTTCACGATGGGGGGAGATACGCGATCGCGCAGACGAAACACTTTAACCTTTTGTCCGATTTCCATGCCAACTTAACAATTAGATATAAACCAAGATTCAGTTTAGCTGAATCCGTACCTGATATGTAATAGATTCAAGGAGATGAGGGTATGGAAAGATGAGGAGATGGGCAGGTGGAAAGATGAGCTGATCAGGCAAATACTTCTTCAATTCTGCCTCCTGACAACTGACAACTAACTAACAACTTAAAATAGTAGTTGAATTGCTCTCACCTGGTACGGAACAAGAAGATTTAGGGCAAACACTAAGGGAAGTAAACCAACCACCGACAAAGTGGGAAGTATATGAACGTATTTTGCGCGTTCCGTACTATATTGTCTGCGATCGCTACGAAAATGATTTGCGTGCCTTTCGATTGCAGGGGACTCGCTATGAAGCAATATCTCTACCAGAAAATCGCTTTTGGTTGGAAGAGTTAGAGATGGGACTAGGACTGTGGCAGGGTACTTATCAACAGACAACAGGTTTATGGTTGCGTTGGTATAATGCGGCAGGTTGGCTGCCGACGCTGGCAGAAAAAGTAGAGCAAGAACACCAACGTGCTGAACGATTGGCGGAACATCTGCGCTCTCTGGGAGTTGATGCAAACAGCCTGAGTTAACCACAAAGTAGGTTTTCGTCACATGTAGGTAATTTTAATAGTCAGCTCATGGGACAAAGTTTGCTTCAATAGTATAGAATGCGCGAATAACTTGCCTGTGCTGTGTGGTGGTTTTTGAGGATGACACTTTCGCTTAAAGAAAATTTAAATTGCTTGCGAGCGCCGCGCTAAAGTGAACTGCTGAACGTTTTGATGTCGCCTCATCTTAAAAGTACGCGATCGGGGTTCGTTCCTGGGAGTTTATTAGTCCCTTTTGAACTCACTGATCATGACAGGGCTGTACACATAAATTTTCAGTACAACTTTAGCATCATAATTATGGTAATTTTATACTCAGTTAAATGTTGGCAGCCTTTATCGGGCTGGTAGTGATAAATTCTTTTTCAATTGACACTACCCAAGCTTTTACCAACAAATTCCTTTAATTTAACTTGGAAATAGAAGAAATAAAGATGAAACTTTCTGTTATTATTCCTTGTTTCAACGAAGTGGAAACAATTGAACAAGTTTTACATGCGGTTAAGGCATCTCCTATTAAAAATTTAGAAATTATTATTGTTGATGATTGCTCAACAGATGGGACTACAGAAAAACTACACTCTAGATTAGAAACAAAAGTAGACAAAATTATTTATCACAAACGTAATCTTGGTAAAGGTGCGGCCCTACGCACTGGTTTTGCAGCAGCAACGGGTGATATTATAATTGTTCAAGATGCAGATCTAGAATATGATCCTCAAGAGTATCCCTTAATGATTGAGCCAATTCTTGATAATAAAGCTGATGTAGTTTTTGGTTCTCGTTTTCAAGGAGGTAGACCTCATAGGGTTGTCTACTATTGGCATAGAGTGGGTAATAGTTTTTTAACAATGTTGTCTAACATGTTTACTAATATTAATTTAACAGATATGGAAACATGTTATAAAGCTTTCCGACGAGAGATAATACAAAATATTAATATAGAAGAAAATCGATTTGGCTTTGAACCGGAAATAACAGCTAAAATTGCTAAAACTGGATGTCGCATTTATGAGGTTGGTATATCTTATTATGGACGTACATATAATGAAGGCAAAAAAATAGGCTGGAAAGATGGAATTAGAGCTATATTTTGTATTTTTAAATATAATTTATTTACTCAGTCTAAAAGTCCAAAAAAATTTTTTACTAATATCAAAAATAAAAAGCTATGTTAGTAAAAATTTTGTTCAAATAAATTCCTTGACTTGAATCTTTATTATGATCGTTTTTTGGTTGATGTATGTAGGAATATCCCGTTTTGAAAAATCACCTATGCTTCGTACTGCTAACGTTTCATTAGGGCTAACAGATTCTAGAACTTGGGAGTTGGGAGTTGAAACAAAGCCTCTAGAGACAGACTAAAAGTCAATCTAGTGAGGTATAATTGGTTTGTTTAGCCGCGATTTACAATCATAAATTACTTTTTTCAAAAAAATATATATAACTCTGAAAAATTATCAGCATTAGTTCAACAAATGTATAGGAAATATTTTTTTGTTCAACAATCAATCTAGTAGATTTTCTAAGATTGATATGAGGATTAATTTACATTTTTAATGGATGATATTTGCAGATAAAAACTGATCAATGACTGTGAGTAAATTGTTATGACACCACAAGAATTTATTTTACTACTAATGTCTGTTATGGCAAGTGTGGCTGGGCAGTTTTTCTTAAAAATAGGCGCACTAAAGTTAGGCAGAGTTCATGCAGGAAATGCTGTTAGTCATATTCTCAGCATCATTACAACATCTGAACTTGTAATAGGGCTGACTTGCTATGCTCTGGGGGCTTTAGCCTATATCCTCCTATTAACTAGAGTTAACTTGAGTGTTGCTGGCCCATCCGTATCACTAGTTTATCTTTTCTCAGTCTTTCTGGGTTACTTTATTTTCAAAGAAACTATTCCTTTAACACGTTTTCTAGGTTTGAGTTTTATCGTAGTTGGAGTCATTTTAGTGGTATGGCAAAAGTAAAATAATAAGCTTATTTATTATTATCTAAATGAACGTAGGGACATCTCAAATGAATTATAAAAATACAAATTTCAAAAAAATATATATAGCTTTATCATATATTATTGTTTGTATCACAGGAATTTTTATAGTGTTTTACCCTACTCTCTTAAGTAATTTTGCTTACATGCAAACTGATCCAGGAGATACAAGATTAAATAATTACTTTTTAGAGCATTTATTTCAATTTTTAACTGATAAAAACTACATTGGAGATTTATGGTCTCCATCATTTTTCTATCCTTATAAAAATGTTCTTGCTTTCTCAGATAATCTATTTGGTTCTGCACCTATTTATGTTTTATTCAGATATTTATTCTCATCAGATATATCATTTCAGTTATGGATGATTAGTGTTTGTGTGCTTTGTTTCGCAAGTTTTTCATTTTTGCTGCGTTATTACAAAGTAAGCCATACTGTTACCTTGTTAGGAGCTTTTCTGTTTGCTTTTGGTTTACTTAGGATTTATCAGATTTTTCATCAGCAGCTTTTACCACAGTTTTTTACTCCATTAGCATTTTTAAATGCATGGATTTTTTTTAATAGTCCAAGCAAATCCAGATTAAATTTAATACTTTTTTTCAGCTATTTGCAATTACTTGCGGGAATATATTTAGGTTGGTTTTTAGTATTTAGTTTGGTAATATTTTTTACTATTGGGTATCTCTTAAATCATAATGCTCTGAGAGAATTTATTATATATTGGCGTTATAACTATAAAAAGTCTATTTTCATTACTCTTTTTTGGGTAACTTTGACTTATATAAGTTTTTTACCTTATATAAATGCTAAGAAAGAACTAGGTGGTCGCACATGGGAAGAAGTATATGTAGGAATACCTAAAATTTCTTCTTGGTTGTCTGTTCCGCAAGGAAATTTTTGGTCTCCTTTACTGAGTTGGGCATCTAAAGACTCACAAGCAGTGACTGAAGCCAATATGTTTCCGGGATTGATATTCTTGCTACTCATATTTGTATGTATATATGCTTTAAGTTTCAATAAGACATTGCTAGAGCCTGAAAAATTAGTATTAGTGAAGGTTTGTTTGCTTGTATTTTTAGCGATTTTCCTTCTATCTACACGCTTATTTTCTGAATTTACACTTTGGAGAATCATTTATCACACTGTACCAGGTGCTTCCATAATTAGAGCCGTTACCAGAATATCTACAACTGCTTACTTTTATATTCTCCTTGCAGGTTCAGTATCTCTTGATTGCCTATTGAAGTCTAACATTGTCAAAAATCAACTACGCTCAATCATTTTAAGTATATTTTTTATTTTATGTCTCATTGAACAGCCTCTATTTGGGCTAAGCGGCTATAATAAATCTTTATATGCTCAGGAAATTAGCGAAATCAAGGAATTAATGAACAAAGGTTGTCAAGCTGCATATATCTTTTTAGAGCCTTCGTTAGATCCTACCATCTCTTCCAATGTTACTAATTTATCAGCTATGTGGGCTGGGATAGAAACTAACATACCAGTCATCAATGGTTATTCAGGAAATGCTCCACGCCTTTATGGAAATTCTGCTGCAAGTAAGACTGCTAGTGAAATTGCTAAATGGTTAAGTGAAAATGGTAAATATGACGATAATGTCTGTCTAATATCTCGGCAAGAACTGGGAAACCCCTTTAATCTTAGTTCCGGGTACTTGTTAGCAAAAACTACTACTTCCTCTGGAAGATTTAATTCTTTTAAGGTTCAACTACCTTTAAATCAAAAATAAAATTCTTCTTCTCTGTAGACTCATTTATGGAGTTTTACATTAAAGATATAATTATATTTGACTTTTAGTCTCAAACATGCTAATAAAAACGAGCAATAAGCATGTTTGTGGTAGAAAGTTTGAGGAACTATATAGATAAATCAACTGGTCTTAGTGGGATTAAGATGTTCTGAGTACTTGATATGTGCAAGTGAATGACTTTTAGAATTAGTAGTGCTTTCTAGAATAAAGTTTTGGTGCTAAGCTAATTCACACGAAAGCACTCTGATAGTATAGAATGCGCGAATAACTTGCCTGTGGTGGTTGTAATCATGCTTTGGTTTAAAGATAATTTAAGTAGGTTGCAAGCGCAACGCTACTCGGAATTGCTACATGTCTTAGTATCGCGGAATCTTAAAGTACGCTATCGGGGTTCATTTTTAGGGGTTTATTGGTCGCTTTTAAACCCGTTGATTATGACAGGCTTGTACTCTGCAATTTTTGGGACGACGTTTGCGTCGTATTATGGCAACTCAATACTAAACTATGTTTTGGCAGCGTTTACGGCCTTGGTAGTAATCAATTTTTTCTCAGCTTCTACATCCCAAGCTTTGAGTAGCGTGGTCGCAAATGGGCCTTTGTTAAATAAAATTCAGCTACCTATAAGTATATTTCCAGTATCAATGGTTGCTGCAAATGTATTTCAGTTTGCTGTTGGAGTGTTTCCGTTGCTAGCAGTGATGACTTTATTCAACTCTAGGAATCTAGTGAATGTATTAGCACTATTTTTTCCATCTTTGGCGCTGGTATTAGTTTCCATTGGGGTTGGTTTTTTAGTAAGCGCTTTGTATGTGTTTTTTAGAGATTTACCTTACTTCTATGAATTAGTTGTATTTGTGTTGTGGATTACTAGTCCTGTATTTTATCCAGCAGCGATTGTTCCAACACAAGTTAAGCCTATTTTAAGATTGAATCCGTTATCGCCGATAATTGAAAGCCTGCGTCAGATTTCTTTATCAGGCGCTTTACCTGATTTGAGTTTAATTTTGAGCGCATTACTTAGTGGCATTATTATATTCTTATTAGGATGGGTTTGTTTTAAGTTGTGGCAAGATCAATTTATGGATTTGCTGTAAATGGAAGTAATTCGTCTAGATAAAGTATCTCTTTGGCGGCGTACACAGGAAGAATTTTCTTACGACCTCAAGAAAACTTTTTTGTCGATTTTAGAGGGTAAGTATCGTAAACCGGCAAAAAAGTTAGTATTAGATAAAATTGATTTAAATGTAAATTCAGGTGAAAAAATAGGAATTATTGGTGCAAATGGTTCTGGTAAGTCAACGGTACTCAAAGTCATTTGTGGTATTCTTAAACCAACTAGTGGCTTGGTGCGAGTTCATGGAAAAATTGCACCATTAATTGAACTAGGCGCAGGGTTTGATCCAGAAATTTCGGTTATGGACAATATTCTGCTCTATGGTGTTTTACTAGGGTTTTCCAGAACCTATATGTTAGAAAGAGTAAACTCAATTTTAGAGTTTGCAGAGTTGGAAGACTATGCATTCATGCCAGTCAAAGCTTTGTCTTCAGGTATGGTAGCACGTTTGGGATTTGCGATCGCAACAGAGACTCAACCAGATATCCTTGTGCTGGATGAAGTATTATCAGTAGGTGATGAGAGTTTTAAGCACAAAAGCCAGCAGAGAATAGAAAAGTTTTGGAATGATGATACAACAATTCTAGTTGTGTCTCATGATTTGGAGTTTATAGCAAAAACTTGTACTCAAGCAGTATGGTTAGATAAAGGTCAAATTAAATTAATTGGAAATGCAGATAAAGTTGTAGAATATTACCTGAAAACAGTCAATGAGTCCAATAATTTTTAAAAATATACTCAGTAAGTCCTTTTGAAATCAGAGATCGATAGTTGTTAGATATTTCTTGAAAGCTAAATTTGATATGTTTTTTAATTGATTTTAAGTAATAACTTTTCAAAACGTGATGTAACTAGTTTCAATTGAATAGCAAGGTAAAATAATATGTCTATTTCCAGAATTAAATTAAATGAACATTTGACAACAAGTGAGTATTTTACAAATCTTATCGAGATGGCTTCTTCTACTCCAGAATCTAATGATTTACTCAATTTAATAAGAACGAAAAATATATTTGGTTGGGGTACTGATAGAGAATGTTTACTCCAATATGCCCTTGGCAGGTGGGGAGATCAAGCAGGAGTAATAGTAGAAATTGGTAGTTTTAAGGGACGTTCAACTATATGTTTTGCTAAAGGTGTAAAAGATGGAAACCGAGAAGGTGTTGTTGCAATTGATCCACACACTGGTGCTCCTCCTTGGTTTCCTGCAATTCCCTCTTCATTCACATTGAAGGAATTTGAAAATAACTTAAACATAGCTGATGTTGACCATAATGTAACTACTTTTGTCACCGATAGTTTTCAAGCAGCAAGAATTTGGTCTGCATTACCTGTAAGAGTACTTTTTTTGGACGGAGACCATTCTTTTGAAGGTCTTTTAGCTGATTATGAGCAATGGATTGAAAAATTAGTAGTAGGCGGTGTGTTGCTGATTGATGATGTTGATGATCCTATCTACCTTCCAGGTATCATTCGCTTCGTGGAAACAGTAATCACTCATGAAGCTTTTGCTGAAATTACAATTATTGATGGTATACTGGCGGCTATCAAAAAAGACCTTGGATTTTTAGGCCATTTGAATCATCTCCAAGAGTGTTTAAAAGATGAGTTAGACTATACGGCTTTATGGAATGAACGTTCGCAGCGTGAAATAGCCTTGCAAAAATTTTATGCTAATAAATCTGATAATACATCTGAACTAAGCACACCTTTAAACAATCGCACCAACGACAATATCATTAATTTTCCCATTGAAACAAACTTATTATCTACTTCAGAGCGTGAATTAATTCGTAACTTTTACATTTACAATCGTAGTCTTGCTCTTACAGGATTAATAATTGCACAAAACACTAGCGAAAGCCTAGCTATATTGACAGAGGCTACACAATTTATTTCTGGTGGACATATTCAAGAAATACAACTCTCGGAACAGAATTGGATAAGTCAAATCGAGCAGGCTGCTCAATCTTGGCAATCTCTACCAATTCGTTTTTTTTATTTAGACTTACCTGATTATAATGCTCTAGAGCAAATTCTAAATATATGGAAGATAAAATTAGCAAAATATTCAGTTATACTAGTCCATAATATTTTTGAACATCAAATACCCCAAATCATGAAGGAATTAAAACTAGCTCCTTTTCAAGGAATGGATTATGCAGAAAATATCTATTGGGCAGTTTGGATGGAGTCTCGTGAAGAGCAAGTGCTTGATCTTCAAAGGGAAAACTATAAATTAAAAACAGAAATAACGGAACTTCAAAAAAAAATTTCCTGAACTAGTTAACGAAATATTAGCTATGAAAACATCTAAATTTTGGAAGATGAGAGAAAAATGGTTTAGATTAAAAAAAATATTTATGTCTAATTAGTCGCATAGTCACACTGCAATTTTAAAAATTAGTACCTCATCAATCAAATAATTACTGATAGTGAAATTAAAAAAAATGTATATAAATCAAAATAATCCTAGAACTTTAGTTTTTAGTTTATTACCACTTAAAAAAACTGGGGGAGGTGAAAGTTATACTTTCAATTGTGCTAATTCTATATCTACTTCAGGAATAGACTGTGATTTAGTAGCACCAGTAGAAGGAAACTTTATCAGAATTAAAGATAATAGCAGATTTGAAAGTTTATTTGAAATAAAACGTTTTATTGGAAGGCAATCTTCATTCTCTAACTTTCACGAAAAATATAGAGATATATTATCTAATATACCCAATTATAAATATATATGGATACATCAATATCTGGCTAGCTCATTAGTATTTGATTTACTTGTATTAACCCATAATAAACAAATTATTTTGTTTACTAATCATGGTTTTGAGGAAAATTATCATGATTTTTGGATTAGATACATTAAGTTACCAAACCATTTCTTTTTAGAAGTATCTCAATATTCTGCTCGCAGAACTAAAAAGTACACCAGCAATGTGAGCTATGTTTATGGAGGCGCATGGAAAAGTAAATTAGCAAAATTATCAACTACATCGTTAGAAAAAAAGAAACAATTTGTTTGTGTTGGTAGACTGTTACCTCATAAAGGATTTGAAGTAGCTATTGATGCATTATCTAAAGATGATACTTTAGTAATTATAGGGCCCGACTCAGAAGATGATTCCTATAAAAAATTCTTACAAATGAAAGCTAAGGGTAAAAATGTACATTTTACAGGTGAAATTTTATTAACTGATAAAGATAAAATTATTTCTGAATCGGTTGCTTTGATTGCTAACTCGTCATCTGTTACTTATCATCAGCGTACGTTTGAACAAAGTGAGCTTTTGGGGTTAGTAGTGATAGAGTCAATCTTAAATAATACATTACCAATTACTTCTAGTCAGCCTGCTTTAAAAGAAATTATGACTGTCTTAAAACTTAATGAATTAGTTTATACAGAAAGAGATTTTAAATCTCTGAAAAGTAAAATGCTGTTTATTCATTCTCTACCTGATGCTAAATATCAGCTACTTCTCGATAAGGCGAAAGAAATAATAATGGAGCAATTCTTGTGGGATAATTATTGGCTAAGCGTTAAAGATATCATAAATCATAAAAATACTTTGCATGAAGCAGAAGCATATGAAAAAAAGTAAGATCATATTTATATCAAATATATTTCCACCCCATGTTAGAGGTGGGTATGAACTTGGTTGCTTAGAATTAGCAGAAAAGTATATAGAATTAGGACATTCAGTTATTGTTGCTTCATCTGAAAATACTGCTGATTTGCAAAAATATCCAGAACCTAAGCATATTGATGTTAGGCGTATATTTTCTCCTGTAAAGTATTATGATGACAATTACAATTATCATTTCCAAAATAATTCTATATACTTATATGAAAAAGTACTAGCTTTTGCTGGCTATCTGGAACATAACTGTATTGCTTTGAAAAGATTAATAGAAATTGAACAACCAGATATAGTCTGGATATTCAACCCTCTGGGAATAGGCCCTATAGGTATACTTGATACAGCGATTTCTTGTAACGTCAAAGTTATTATCCATCTGATGGAACATGTGGATGGCGTCATACAAGATTATAGCAGAATAATTGATTTGACTTCTAAATGGAAATACCTCAAATCACAAATAACAGCAATTTCATGTTCTCAAAAAATATTTGAATCAAGTAAATTATTGGGTGAATATTATTCTAACAAAGTTATATACAACTGGGTGAAGTTAGATAAATATTACAAATATTTAGAAGATATAAAAACTAATCAATATAGTTTGTCTTCAAAATCTAAATTGGAGAGAAACCAAGAAAAACTAAAATTAGTTTATTTTGGGCAATTGGCAGAAAAGAAAGGTGTCGGGATACTGTGTAACTTAGCAAAATACATAGCAAGAACACAATATAAAAATCAAATTACAATAGATTTGTACGGAAGTGGGGAAAATAATTTTGTTGACTGGTTAAAAATGCAAATCTCTCAGGATGAAAGTTTATCCAAAATATTTATCTTGAAAGGATTTATGCCTAAAGAGTTGTTATTACAAAATATTAATCAATATGATATGGCAGTTTTCCCATTAAGTGACGACGAACCATTCGGATATGCACCAATTGAAGCTATGCTCAGAGGAGTTCCAGTTATGATCACCAGCAAGACTGGAGTAAGTGAAATCCTTACAGATGGGTATGATTCAATTTTCATAAACGATAGGAATAATATACCTCAATTATATAAAAAAATAACTTGGTGTTTTGAAAATAAAAATAGCCTGGAAGAAATAAGGCAAAATGCAGTCAAAACCATACAGTTAAATTGTGATTTAGATTTAGTAACTGTACCTGCTTTAAATGAATTTATACAAAGTACCCCAATCAGTGATGGTTATTCATTTGATTTTGTACTAGCTACATGTGAAACTCTTAAATATCCATACTTTGAACTAGGAATCAAAAACCATTTAGCTGGTGCAAGGTATAAATTCATAGATAAGGTTGTTGATTCATTGTATCGCCGTCCTATAATTGGAAATATATTGCAGAAGACCGTTACAAATTTAATCCGAAATCGCAGAAACAACCTTTAAGTTAAAGTGCAAAATTTTATCAAATCATCATACTATGCTAAAAGTTGTAGTTGATGCAACACCGTTAACTCCCAAGCAAAATGGAGTAGGATTTTATACTATTAATTTAATACATTCGCTTCAGGCATTACAAGAAGAAAATAACTTTCAGTTAGGGATAGTTTATCAACCACGCCTTAAAAATTGGTTAGTCGGTGACTTAAGTTTTCCTGATTGCGTAGAAAATTATACTCGAAAGCATTTACTACCTTTACCTGTAAGAATTTCAGATTTATTATTAGCATCAGCATTTAAACCTGTTTTGTCTTACTTTGAAAAGTATTTCGGTTTTCCAGATATATTACATGGGACAAATTTCTCAGTATATCCGTGTAATAAAAGTTTAAAAGTAATGAATATATATGATTTAACTTTTATTAAATATCCTAACTACATAGACTCAGTTGTTAAAACTTATAACATAAAAGTAAAGCGCTGCTTACAGTGGACAGATTTAATTTTGACAATTTCAGAAAGTTCTAAAAAAGATATTATTGAGTATTTGCAAGTAGAACCAAAAAAAATTTATGTTACACCTCTAGCTAGTCGTTATCATCCTAATTACCTATCTGAAGAAATCGCTCAACAGCTAGAACAACAAATTAACTATAATTTTTCTAATCCATATCTCCTTTTTGTCAGCACAATAGAACCGAGGAAAAATATTACCGCTATAATTTCAGCATTTAATTACTTAAAGCAAAACTATAAAATTGAACATCATTTAGTATTAATTGGTAAAAAAGGATGGAAATACGAACCAGTATTTACAGCTATTGAAGCTTCTCCTTGGCAAAAAGAAATTCATCATCTTGACTACTTATCTGATGAATTAGTTGCATTATTTTATTCAAAAGCTGATGTTTTCGTTTATCCATCTCATTACGAAGGATTTGGGCTACCTGTATTGGAAGCGATGACCTTAGGTACACCTGTTGTTGCTAGTAATACTTCATCAATTCCAGAGGTTACAGGAGATGCAGCTATACTGATAGACCCCAATGAACATATTCAACTGGCTGAAGCTATACTGAACATAATTAATGATTCGCAGTTACGCCAAAAGTTAATTAATCGAGGAAAAGAGAGAGCAAAATTATTTTCGTGGGAAAGAACTGCTAGAGAAACATTGAACGCTTATAGAACTATTATGAAATGAAAATTTTAGATAATGCCTGCTCTAATGAATTAATTATTAACCTATCAGTTGTGTTATCTCAACCTACTGGCATAAGCAACTATGCAAAAAATATTTTTCCTTATTTAAATTTTCTCCAACCTACTTTACTAACATCTCAAAACTATCCTGAATTTAACTGCTATACAGTTCCCCATAATCTTACTCCTGCTCATGGTACTAAAGGGCATTTTTACCGCCTTTTTTGGACGCAATTTCAATTACCAAAAATTTATAAAAATTTACGATCGCGCCTATTATTTTCCCCACTACCAGAAGCACCTCTATACACCAAATGTCGTTTTGTGGTGATGTCACACGACCTGATACCGTTGCGCTTTCCTAAACGTTTTTCACCGTTAACACCCTACCATCGCTACTACATTCCCCAAGTTCTCAAGCAAGCGCAACACATCATTTGTAATTCCGACGCCACAGCTAAGGACATCATCAACTTTTATAAAATTCCAGACAGCAAAATTACCCCCATCCACCTAGCCCACGATCGCACTCACTTTCGCTTTCTCAATCTACCCCAAGGCAACTACTTTCTTTACATTGGACGGCAAGACCCCTATAAAAATTTACACCGACTAATAGCCGCCTTTGCTGCACTACCAAACAGAAGCGACTACCAACTGTGGTTCGCAGGCCCCAGCGATGCGCGTTATACCCCAGTTTTACAGGCGCAAGTTAAAAAACTGGGGATAATCAATCAGGTAAAATTCCTCAACTATGTACCTTACAGCGAATTGCCAGCAATCATCAATCGCGCGATCGCTCTCGTTTTCCCCAGTCTTTGGGAAGGCTTTGGTTTTCCCGTCTTAGAAGCAATGGCTTGTGGTACTCCCGTTATCACCTCAAATATCTCCTCTTTACCAGAAGTTGCTGGCGATGCAGCCATACTCATCAATCCCCATAACACAGGCGAAATTACTGAAGCAATGGCAACAATTGCTACATATACACAATTGCGATCGCGCCTTTCCAGCCAAAGCATTGCCAGAGCAGATCAATTTAGTTGGGAAAAAACAGGACAAGCCACCGCTGAAGTTCTCCAAAAATTTCTTTAGGGGACTGGGGACTGGGGACTGGGGACTAGGGACTGGGGACTGGGGACTGGGGAAGAGTTTTCCCAATTACCAATTACCAATTACCAATTACCAATTACCAATCCCCAATCCCCAATCCCCAATCCCCAATCCCCAACTTTACGGTGTTCCCACCGCCCCAGAGTATACTAAACCCCGTTGTAGATCCAATGTCAGAATCGCTCCATCTCGAATAACTTGTGTCGCCTTCTTCACACCGACAATCACAGGTACACCGAGACGCAAACCAATCACCGCTGCATGACTTGTCAGACTCTCTTCTTCTGTGATAATCCCAGATGCTTTGCGAATCGCCTCGACAAAATCAGCACCAGTGCGGGGAGCAACTAAAATATCTCCAGGATTAAAGTTACTCGCTTCCAACCCAGTGGAAACGACTCTGGCGCGACCACTCACCAAACCTTGTCCTAGTCCGATTCCTTGTCCTAGCACTGCTGTCACTACCTCAACTTTAATCAAATCTGTTGAGCCAGAAATTCCTTGCAGTGTACCAGCAGTCATTACTACCAAATCACCCTCAGACAATAACTGATTTTCCTGAGCAACGTTAATCGCAGCTTGAAAGGTCTGTCCGGTAGAAGGTAGTCCCAGTACCAACAGCGGTTTTACTCCCCAGACCATCTGTAGCTGCCGTGCTACATTTACATGGGGCGTAATTGCCAATATCGGTGTGTGGGGACGGAATTTAGAGACATTGCGAGCTGTTGCCCCTGTTTGTGTTAGGGTCATGATTGCCGCCGCTCCCAGTTGTTCAGCAATTTGGCTCACTGCTTGGCTAATAGCATTGGGAATAGAACGCCTTGAATCTCTCATTTGACGTGTTGTAGAGTGCGCCTCTTCTTGCTCAATGCGTTCGGCAATGCGTGCCATCGTCGCCACCGCTTCCACTGGGTAGTTGCCTACAGCAGTTTCATTGGAGAGCATTACCGCATCCGTTCCGTCTAAAATGGCGTTTGCCACATCTGACACTTCCGCACGAGTGGGACGGGGGTTACTCACCATGCTGTCTAACATCTGGGTAGCCGTGATGATGGGAATCCCCAAGCGGTTTGCCGTGGCAATCAGCCGCTTTTGCAATACGGGAACATCCTCCGCCGGCAATTCTACTCCTAAATCGCCTCTAGCAACCATCACGCCATCGCACAAAGCCAGAACTGCTTCCATTTGTTCAATAGCTTCATGCTTTTCAATTTTGGCAACTACTGGTACTTGTTTGCCTGTGCTGGAAATTAACTCTTTAATTTCGATGATATCTTGGGGATTGCGAACAAAGGAAAGCGCTACCCAATCTACGCCTTGGTCTAGACCGAACATCAAATCCTCACGGTCTTTGTCGGTCATGGCTTTAATCGATAAGTAAACTCCCGGAAAGTTTACGCCTTTGTTGTTAGATAGTTTACCAGCTACAGTGATACGACAATGCAAATCACCTTTGTCCCGGTTAATTTCCTCCACCAGCATTTCAACTCGTCCATCATCGAGGAGGATTTTTGCACCCACGGGAACTTCTTCTGCTAAATAATCGTAGGTGACGCAGCTAATTTCTTGTGTACCGATAACTGGGCGATTTGTCAAGGTGAAGCGATCGCCTTTTGCCACAACTATAGACCCATCTTCAAACCGCCCCAAGCGAATTTTTGGCCCTTGCAAGTCTTGGAGAATTGCCACTGGCTGATTTAATTCAAAGGCAGTTTGTCGAATGAGGCGAATACTGCGCTGATGGTCGGCATGAGTACCATGAGAGAAGTTTAACCGCAGCGTCGTTGCACCCGCTTCAATAATCGCCTTCAGCATTTCAGGGCTGCTAGTGGCGGGGCCAATGGTAGCGACAATTTTTGTTCGGCGTAGAGAATCTCTTAATTGCATAAGGGCTGGTTCTGGGGAACTGTCTGGGAAATAGTGCTGAATGTGTACGGGCGCAATACCTTGCACCCGCCGTACTCCTGGGTGCTGAGTCGAAAAAGGATTTTCGTTCTTTGTTATGCCCAAATGGGCAAAGCCGTCTATCTAGAAAGTCATAGTCAAGAAACAAGGGGTAATTGATATTCAGTCACATATTATGTTTGTGACTCAAACAGTTATATCAAGGCAGCAAAGGCTTAGGACTGGGGGAGTAATTTTGAAGTTAAAATTGTTTGTTCTCATTCTCCCTAGAAGCTTTGGGATAGAGTAGATATCGTACACCAAACTGGGTTCCATCCTCCCTGAGAGGGAGTTTTTCCGATCAACTATTTGGTGACAATTTCGCACACCTGACCGAGCAGCAACGACTTAGCTCTCGTCTGGAATCATAGCGCTATTCATCTACCGATAAGTTAAGATGTAGATAAATCTTGCTATACAAAACTTTACAAAACTTTATTTATCCCTAATATTTATCGTATATTCGTAATGTTTGATAAAGAAGGAGTTACGAATGTTCACATTGGAGGCACAGAAGTCACCCAAAAGCCCGCCCAAGGAATTTTTAGCGCCTCCTGGTGATTTCAATCCCACATTGTTACTGTTTTTAGCAGTCGTAGCAATGCTGGTAATATCTAACTTTGGTTATTGGCTTTGGCAATGGCCGCACTGGTTGTGTTTTAGTATAAACACTATTGCCTTACATTGTGCGGGGACAGTGATTCATGATGCCTGTCATCAATCTGCCCATCGCAACCGAGTGATGAATGCAATGCTAGGTCATGGCAGCGCCTTGATATTGGCTTTTGCCTTTCCAGTGTT
The DNA here is from genome assembly GCA_017164015.1 of Nostoc sp. UHCC 0702. Classification (GTDB taxonomy): domain Bacteria; phylum Cyanobacteriota; class Cyanobacteriia; order Cyanobacteriales; family Nostocaceae; genus Amazonocrinis. Next base: position 1,544,693 of record CP071065.1, on the reverse strand, counting down.
TACGCGAGTGCATTTACAGCATCACGGCCATGTGAATCATCCCAAAGACGACCCAGATCATTACGTCTCTACAGGGGGGCCGCTGTGGTTGATTGCGGTGCGCTTTTTATACCATGAGGTATTTTTCTTTCAGCGGCGACTGTGGCGCAAATATGAGCTATTGGAATGGTTCATCAGCCGCTTGATAGTTGGTGTGATTGTTTATATCTCAGTTCAATATCACTTTTTGGGATACATACTCAATTTTTGGTTCATCCCGGCGTTTTTAGTGGGGATAGCACTGGGCTTATTTTTCGATTATTTACCACATCGTCCCTTTGTGGAGCGCGATCGCTGGAAAAATGCCCGCGTTTATCCTAATCCAATTCTGAATATCCTGATTATGGGTCAAAATTACCACTTAATTCATCATTTGTGGCCTTCCATACCTTGGTATAATTACCAACCTGCATACTATATGATGAAGCCTCTTTTGGATGAAAAAGGATGTTACCAAACTTCAGGACTATTACAGAAAAAAGACTTCTTTGAGTTTGTTTACGACATTTTTTTAGGAATTAGGTTTCATCACCACAAAGAATAACCCAAATTATTGATTATCAGACTCAACCAATTCGATTTTCAGGTCTACTGCGAACTGGACGAGAGAGGGCACGACGAGATTCGAGAGTTGTGATAGCGCCTAGAACACCGATTCAGTAATCGGGGGATAAAAGAAAATTCAGTTGAGCGTGAAGTAAATAATAGAGAAGACAATAGAGCAAATACTTGCCAGCCAACGTTTATAGCGATAAGTAAGCCTTGAGCGATATTTAACAAAGTCTCAAGGAGAGGTGTAGCCTGAATTGAGGTAGATTCAGGTAATAAATGTGCTAGTACAACCTGAGATGTACGTATGCGACCCAGAAATTGGCAACCACTAATAGAGCTATCAGCACCAGAGCAAAGTATCATTAAGCGCATTAAACGGGCAAAGCTGTTTACGTTCTTACGGCAATATCGCCATCAAATATTTGATGATGAATTTCAAGAAGACCTGAACAAGCTTTATGCAGATTCTGCCAAAGGGCATCCACCAGTAGCACCAGCACAGCTGGCATTAGCGACAATTTTGCAAGCTTACACAGGAGCTTCAGATGCTGAAGCAATTGAAGCACTGATCATGGATAGGCGTTGGCAGTTAGTGCTAGATTGCATAGATTGTGAAAATGCGCCTTTTTCCCAGGCGACATTGGTCAGATTTCGCACGGCGCTAATTATCCAAGGTCTTGACCGTAGGCTGATTGAGAGAACAGTAGAACTAGCAGAGCGAACGAAGGGTTTTGGCTCAAGACAGTTACGGGCAGCACTTGATTCCAGTCCCTTGTGGGGAGCATCGAAGGTCGAGGATACATATAATTTGTTGGGTCACGCGCTCAAAAAAGCGATTGGCGTGATAGCTAACCAGCAGGGGCGGGGGCTGGCAGAAGTTGCCAATGACATTGGGTTAGACATCGTTGCGGGTTCGAGCTTGAAAGCCGCTTTAGACTTAAACTGGGATGACCCAGACCAGAAAAATTTGGCAATAGGTATCGTATTAGACGCTTTAGAGCGACTTGAGACTTTTGTACAAGTACAACCAGAAAATACCGAACACCCTCAAGTTCGTTCGGCTTTGGAGACTGCAAGGTTAATTGAAGCCCAAGATGTGGAAGTGGATGCTCATGGTGAGATAAAACTACGAACAGGTGTTGCCAAAGAACGACGTATCTCCATTGAAGACGAAGAAATGAGACATGGGCGTAAAAGCAAAACTCAGCTATTTGATGGCTATAAACGTCATGTCTTACGAGATTTAGACAATGGGCTGGTTCGCGCCGTTGGGGTCACAAGAGCAAATATCCCTGAGGCATCTGTTACTGATGCGATCGCCATCGACTTAAAATGCCAGAAAGTGAACCTGGTTGAGTTACACATCGACCGCGCCTACTGAGGTAGTTCTTTGGTTCAAAACAGAACCCAGGAACTGACTGTTTACTGTAAAGCTTGGCAAGTAAGAAATGGTAAGCTGTTCACTAAAACCGCTTTTACTTTAGACTGGGACAATCAGACTATTTGTTGTCCTAATCAAGTCACTTTACCTTTCGCCGTTGGCGGCAAAGTCCAGTTTCCCAAGCATATCTGTGCGAGTTGTCCGTTAAGGGAGAGTTGTACTACTTCCCGAACTGGACGAAGTGTTTCCATTCATCCTGATGAGCCATTGTTCCAGGAATTAAAACAACGTCAATTAACTCCTGCTGGTCGCACCAAGCTCCGAGAACGGGTAGCTGTCGAGCATTCTTTATCTCACATTGGTCGCTGGCAAGGAGATCAAGCTCGTTACGTTGGAACTCGCAAAAACTTATTTGACCTCCGCCGTACCGCCGTTGTTCATAATCTTCATGTCCTTGCCAAAATTTTTACTAACACTACTGAGTAGTCTGCTACTTTATCCTGATTACTGAATCGGTGTTATAGGAGTGAGGGATTAGGAAGGCGGGGAAATGGAGTGGGAGTAAGGAATGAGAGTGCTGTCAATAAATTTATTACAGAAGTGCGGAAATTGTTTTTATTTTCTTGTAGTTAGATAGTTTGCATATTAAAAAATAATCTAAAACATATCTATCTTTTGATAGATATGTTTTAGATTTACTTTTTTTAGAAAAACTTTAATCATTTTTCATGTAACAATGTTTTTTGTGAGTACATGAAAATATATTTTTGACAGCTTATAAGGAGATTGCATATTACACCGAGATGTTTGTAAAAATATTCAATATATTGAAGGATTTGATTTTTATGCAAGAAGATAGCGAAAGTATTCAAAAATTTTCTAAGCCAATCTCTGAAGAGATGAACGCTTTTAAAGAAGAGCTTTTTAACTCAATCTCTGAAGAAATAAAAGCTTTCAAAGAAGAGCTTTTTAACTCAATCTCTGAAGAAATGAAAGCTTTCAAAGAAGAATTTTCTAAGCCAATTTCTGAAGAAATGAAAGCTTTCAAAGAAGAACTTGCTGAAGAAATGAAAGCTTTCAAAGAAGAACTTGCTGAAGAAATAAAACCTTTAAAGAAAACATCTATTCAGCTAAAGAGTTTCAACGAACATTTGAATGAATTTAACGGAGAGTTGATTAATTTACGCAAAACTTCCCAATCTTTGATTGATAATCTTCAGGACAATGTAGAGCTTAGAGAAAAGATTATGGATTGGGCAAAGTCTTCTATAGAAATTTTTGAATTATTTGAAAGAACTATAAATTTGACGAATATTAACGAAGATTATCTAAAAGCAACGAACAAGTTTTTAGATGAATTTTCTGTTAGAAGTTCACATGTAGGATTAGACCGTATAGTTCCAGATAGAGGTAGCGATTTTGATGAATATTTATATTTAGAGGTTGCTCCGGAAGTTGATAATGAATTATCACCTGATGTGGAGGAAGGAAAAATAGTTATATGCAAAAAATGGGGGTATAAATTAGAGGGTAAGGTTCTTAAAAAAGCAAAAGTTGTTGTTGCGAAATCTTTAATGACTGAAAATCAGAAAAATGTTATAAACCTCTCCCAAAAATTATCTTCTACCATAGACGATTATTTGACACCATCTTCCATAGAAGGCGATGGGAGTTAGGTGTCGAGGTTGTTAGTATTTGTTACGAACAAGACTTTTCAAACATACTCTAAAACTGAGTTTATTTCCTGCATATAAATTCCAACATCATTGTTGGATAGAAACTAACAATAAACAGTAAAGAATGAATCAAAATTATGAAAAATAGAATTGCTGTTGGAATTGATTTGGGAACTTCCACATCTGTAATTTGCGCCTTTCAAGATGGCGAACCATTTCCTATTTCCGATCCCAGCACAAAAATTCCTATTATTCCCTCAATTGTCGCAATGAACCGAAAGGGTCAAGTTGTAGTTGGTGACCCAGCCCGAAGCTTTTTAGACGCTATCCGAGAAATTAAGCGGAAGATGGGAACTGAGGAGATGGTAGAACTTGGCGGTAAACAGTACCGACCAGAAGAAATTTCAGCTCTAATTCTTCGTAAGCTAAAAGAAAATGCCGAAGCGGCACTAGGATATAACATTCAAGAAGTCGTCCTTTCTGTTCCTGCCAACTTTGATGATGCTGCTAAGACGGCTACTTTGACAGCTGGTGAATTAGCAGGTCTTAAAATTACTCGCTTGATCAATGAGCCTACAGCAGCAGCCCTAGCATTTGGCATTAAGAATATCGGCTCTGAGGAACAGCTTGTTATTTTTGATTTTGGAGGAGGGACTCTAGATATTACTGTTCTGGAGATGTTTAATGGTGTACTTGATGTCAAGTGCAGCTTTGGCGACCCTTATTTAGGAGGGAAAGACTTTGATGAAGCATTAATTGAGTTAGTTTCTAAAAAATTTAACGCTGAATATCCTGGTATTCAGGTTGATGTCTCTGCTCTAAAAGAAGTTGCAGAAAAGGCAAAAAAAAATCTTTCAACGGTCGATTCTACTGATGTGCGTATTTCAAACTTTGCTGTTAAAGATGGTATACCAATTAATTTAGAGGTAGAAGTTACTCGTCAGGAATTTGAAAAAGCAATTGAACATCTTTTAGAACGAGCTCGTAATTGCGTTCGTCAAGCATTAAATGGAAAAAAAATACGCCCCAGTGCAATTGATCGAGTGCTACTTGTAGGCGGTACTACATACATTCCTGCTGTTCGCCGATTAGTTATGGAGGTGTTTGGTAAAGAGCCGAAAGCAGATGTTAACCCTGATCTTGCTGTATCAATAGGAACATCCGTTCAAGCTGCTTTGGAACAAGGTTTACTTGAAGGAGACAAGGCAATTATTCTGCTAGATGTTGCTCCAATTGGTTTGGGTATTGATATATATAGTGATGTTGGTGGACAACATGTATTAACCTATGAAGCTCTAATTCAGCCCAATGAAAAAATTCCCTACTCATTTAAAAAAACTTATACTCTCGTACATGCTGAACAAAGGGAGGTAGAAATTTGTCTTTACCAAGACAAGACAGGAAAAGCACAACTACCCAGTGACGCTGTAAATACTGGAATAGTAGGTAAAATTATTGACATTCCTCCCTCTCCTACAGGCATTCCCTATCCTCTCGAAATAGAGTTTTCCTATGACATAAATGGTATAGCTAGACTAACAGCAAATATTCCCGCAATTAGCAGAAGTGTAGAAATTGCCTATGACAAATCGGCAAAACGCATGGATGAGATAGATAAATCTGTGGCGGCTAAGCGATTGGCAAACTTATGGCAAGAAGGTGCCAATTTCTGGAAGCAAAGTCCCGATTTATGGAAGCAAAGTGCCAGAGCAAATGAATATGAACCAATTATTAATAAAGCAGAGCGAAAGCTGACAGAGGTATCCTCAGAACAAAGAACAAGTCTTTCTCAAGAGATCACGCGATTAAAGCAGGCATTAGAAAGTAATAATAGCGAAGAAATTCAAGAAGCTGGAGATAAATTAACCGACCTACTATTTGATCTAGATGATTAAGCAGAAATCCTTGATTTGGTTTCAGAATTTTCATGTATTTTGAAACCAAGTTTATCTGATTAGTTAGAATTACTAATTGTTTGCTTTTTTTTGGGTATTTTTCTAATTTTACTTAAGTAAAAATATTGTTTTTTTATTTTACTTCATAGAGGGGAAATAGAAAATGGCTAATGATTTTTATCAAATCCTTGAAGTATCGACTCAATCATCAGCAAACGACATAAAAAAAGCTTACTATGGTAAAATTCGTGAGTATCCTCCTGAAAAATATCCAGAGCAAGTTAAGCGCATTAATGAAGCATACAAAACACTGTCTGATCCAGAAGCAAAGAAAAGTTATGATGCACTTCAACTGCATGGGGAGCAGATTGGTGAGCTTTTGAGATTGTCTGAAGATAAAATTACCAAGGAAAAATGGTCAGAAGCAATTAGACTATTAAAACGTATTTTGGTGTTGATGCCTGACCAAAATTCTGTCCGTAATCGCTTGGGTTTATGCTACATTTATAACCAGGAGTGGGAGAATGCGGTTAAAACATATTTAAAACTGACTCAAAAAAGTCCTGAAGTACCACTTTACTGGATAAATTTCGCTGAAGTTTATAACGAACAGGCTGATTCTTTGTCAGACGAAGATTCCAGGCGAGGACAACTTTATCAAAATGCTCGAAATTACTTTGAGAAGGCAATTCAATTACAACAATATAATTCAGAAGGTTATCTAAAAATAGCTGAGATATATTTAAAAGAAGGTAGATATTCTAAAGCAATTGCTTGGGCTGAATGTGCAATCAATGCAGATGGTCAAGTTGATTTTCAAGACTTTGATGCACTATTTTTCATCGCTTCGGTACATTTCTACAGTGGAGAATTACAAGAAGTAGAACAAACCGCACAAAGAATAAACGCTGTATTACCTAATAATGAAGATGCTCGCAGTTATGCATCTTATAAGTTTGCGATTTTTGGAACGACGCTCTACAAATCAGCTATGTTTACACCTTGCTTATCATTCTTAGCTTCTGCAAAGAGGTTAGACCCAAATAACGAAGACATCAAAAAATTTCATGACCATGTTGATAATCTTGTCAGTGCTTTTCAAACAATGGAGAATTTAAACGATGATTCCTATATTATTGGTGGTTATAAAGTACTTGCTTCTCTATTTCTTTCTCAATATTTAGATATAGAACATTCAGATGAAGAAATAAAAACATTATATAGTCAATCTCTAAATAATATATTTTCATTTCCTAATAGTTTTATTATTGTTTCTGCTAGTAGATTGAAATCAAATTACTATGCAGTATATAAGCTCAATCGAGAATTTTACGATGAAATAGAACAAAAAGCTCAGGAAATAAATAACACTTATAGTTCATCTTCTAATAGCCCTAGTATTTTAGAAAATGCTATTAATTTCCTAGGTAAACTGTTTGATTGATATCGGGTGAAGAAATTGTGGTAGCAAGAAAAAAATAAGAAGCCTTAAAACTTGGGTTGCTCACAAGTGATAAAAATCATTCAGAGATTGAGCCAAGATCCGCGTGAAGTAATCTGGAAAGCTGCAATTCTTGTTTGTAGTTATGATAACGTACTCTGACAGAATTGAGCTATATCGAAAGATTGATGAAGTATGAAGAAGTAAAAAACTCAATTTACTATGACAGACCTTAAGGCTCCAACAAAATACCAAAAATTGGGCTGTAGGGAGTTATTTGAAAATCTTGCTCTGTTTACTGAGAACTAAAAAAATGGATGTATCAATTCTAACGACATTTCTGGCTCCCTTCCTCCCTTACTTGCTTAAGGCGGGTGAAAAGGCGATTGAAGAGGCTGGTAAAAAGCTGGGGGAAAAATTTGGTGGCGATACATGGGAGAGAGCTAAATCCCTGTGGGCGAAACTTAGCCCCAAGGTAGAGTCAGATCCGGGAACAAAGGCATTGGTTCAAAATGTAGCAAATGCTTTAGAAAAGAATCCTGCTGATGAAATAGCTAAAAGCACTTTACAGTTTCAAATTAAGACCTTAATGGAAAATGATCCAACTCTAGCAAACGAGATTTCTCGTCTTTTCGAGGAAGCAAAACAAACGGGGAGTGTATCAAATGTGATTGCTAGCGGTGTTCGTGCTGTCGCTATTGGTGGTAATGCCAGTGGTAATACTATCAGCACGGGTGATACTGTGACTCATAATAATGAGTCGAAAGCTACTAACCCATAACATCAAGATTGATTTGATCAAGATGGCATCACCGTGCCAAAACGGGAAAATTGTACGCTAAGGCTGTAATCCTTGTACAGCAATAGTTTCTGCCCTGCCTTTCTGAGGTAATATTTCATTAGATAGAGAAGCAACTAGAAGTTCGGTTTAAGAAACGTTGATGATTACGTTTCTTACTTTGCATCTCAAAGCCAGTTGTAGAAAGCATTTGGAGAGCCAATACCGCGCAACCACTCTGCGCGGTCGTAGCTTCAAATTTTTCTTAGCGTACAATTTTCCCAAATCGGCACGGTGATGCCAAGATTGCTAGGATGCAATCAAGCAATTATCTTAGTCAACCTTATCAGGGAGAAAAGTAACGGCTCATGCCAGAGGAAGAAAATGTCATCGCTGAAGGTGAGCGGAGTATAGCATTAGGTGGTCAAGCAACTGATAACAAGATTTACTCTGGTGATGACCTAAGTATTAAAATTAGAAGTGATGTCATCAACCTTGAAGCAACTGCCCACGAACAGAGTCAAGTGATTCAAGGAACGCACAACATAATAGCAAATACAGTTAATTTTGGTACTGCACAGCAAGTAGGCAAACCTTTCCAAGTATCATTCAAAGTACCACCCATACCAACTTACTATGTAGAACGCCCAGAATACAGTCAAGACTTAAAAAAACGTTTGCTTACAGAGTCATCAGATGTGCATACTTTAGTAGTTACTGCCATTCATGGCTTAGCTTCTGTAGGGAAATCTACGCTAGCAATAGCTTTAGCATCTGATAAAGAGGTACAAGCTCGCTTTAGTGACGGTATCCTTTGGGCAACTTTAGGTCAAGACCCCGATGTTCTCTCTTTGTTGAGCGGCTGGATACAAAAACTGGGAGACTATAGCTTTCAAGCCACCAGTATAGAAGCTAGCTCCAATCATCTGCATAATTTGCTCTGTGACAAAGCAGTTTTGTTAGTAGTAGACGATGCTTGGGATCAAAAAGATGCAAAAGCATTTAAGGTTGGTGGAGCAGGTTGTCAATTTCTGGTAACAACTCGCGACGAGGCGATCGCTAAAGTGTTTCGAGCCAAAACATATTCTCTGGATGTCATGAACCCAGAACAGGCGATGAAACTGCTGACCAATAAACTAGGACGTAACCTCACTGACACAGAAAGCCAGGAGGCTGAAGCCCTAGCAAAAGCGGTTGGCTATCTTCCCTTAGCATTAGAACTAGCAGCAGCACATGTTTTAGACGGTACTTCGTGGGCAGTTTTTTTGCAAGATATTCAACGAGAAATTGCTCGCTTAAAAACATTTGATAACCCATCAACTAGAGACATTAAAAATGATGAAGCAATTTTAAAAAGCTTTAGCTTAACTGCATCATTGAATTTGAGTATACAGCGATTGTCAGAAAAGGAAAAACAAAATTTTACTTGGCTGGGTATCTTACCTGAAGATGTAACTATTACTCCTAAAATGACAGCAACACTTTGGAGTATGGAGAACGAGCGTGATGCTTCTGATACGCTAGAATATCTGCGGAGTAAAGCACTGCTATTAGCTGGTGTGCCTTTAGTTGACGGAACAAAAACTTATCGTTTGCATGACCTTTTCTATGATCTAGCACGCAATTTGTTAACTGCTTCACCAACGCCAAAGCATGAAGGTGATTTACCAGGGTTAGGTATGACCCTTACTCATGCTCACGCTACTTTCTTAGAGAAATACCGCGAAAAAACCCAAAATCGTTTATGGCATACCTTGCCAAATGACGGTTACATCCATCAACGTCTAGTCTGGCATTTAGAAAAAGCTGAGCAAGTAGAAGAGATCCACCAGTTGTTGCAGGAAGATTCAAAAACGGGAGGCAATGGCTGGTATGAGGCATGTGAACGCTTGGGACAAACTGCGAATTTTGTAACTGATGTTACCCGTGCTTGGCAATTGGCAGAGGAGATGTTTGAGAAAAACTCGTCACAGTCAATTGCATTACAGTGCCGCTATGCTCTGATTACAACTTCTCTGAATAGTTTGGCAAAAAATATCCCCGCCTCCCTGTTGGCAGCACTAGTAAAGAATAATTCGTGGACACCTGCACAGGGATTAGCTTATGTCCAACAAGCGAAAGAATCTGAGAAGCGAGCAACAGCTATAGGAAAATTAGCTCCTTACTTACCAGAATCTCTACTTCCTGTTGCTCTCGATATAGCCTATGGTCTTCAATCTGACTCTTACCGCGCCTTTGCTCTTATGGGACTAGCACCATACCTGCCACAGGAACTGCTACAGCAAGCCCTTGATGCCATCTGTGGGATTGAATCTGACTCTTACCGCGCCTTTGCTCTGAGTAAATTAGCGCCATACCTGCCACAGGAACTGCTACAGCAAGCCCTTGATGCCATCTGTAGGATTGAATCTGACTCTTACCGCGCCTTTGCTCTGAGTAAATTAGCGCCATACCTGCCACAGGAACTGTTACAGCAAGCCCTTGATGCCATCTGTGGGATTGAATCTGACTCTTACCGCGCCTTTGCTCTGAGTAAACTAGCGCCATACCTGCCTTCGTCACTGCTACAGCAAGCCCTTGATGCCGTCCGTGGTATTCAATCTGACTCTTACCGCGCCAAAGCTCTGAGTGGACTAGCTCCTCACCTGCCTCCATCACTGGTAGAGCAAGCCTTCGATATAGCCCGTGATCTTCAATATGAGTCAGACCACGCCATAGCCATGAGTGGACTAGCGCCACGCCTACCACCGCAGGTACTACAAGAAGTCTTCAAAGCCATCTGTGGGATTGAATCTGACTCAATCCGTGCCAAAGCCCTGAATGAACTAGCACCACACCTGTCACAGGAACTGCTACAGCAAGCCCTTGATGCCGCCCGTGGTATTCAATCTGACTCAATCCGTGCCGAAGTCCTAAATGAACTAGCTCCACACCTATCACAGGAACTGTTACAGCAAGCCCTTGATGCCGCCCGTAGTATTCAATGTGACTCAATCCGTGCCGAAGTCCTAAATGAACTAGCTCCACGCCTGCCTTCGTCACTGCTACAGCAAGCCCTTGATGCCGTCCGTGGTATTCAATCTGACTCTTACCGCGCCAAAGCTCTGAGTGGACTAGCTCCTCACCTGCCTCCATCACTGGTAGAGCAAGCCTTCGATATAGCCCGTGATCTTCAATATGAGTCAGACCACGCCATAGCCATGAGTGGACTAGCGCCACGCCTACCACCGCAGGTACTACAAGAAGTCTTCAAAGCCATCTGTGGGATTGAATCTGACTCAATCCGTGCCAAAGCTCTGAGTGGGCTAGCGCCACACCTGCCACAGGAACTGCTACAGCAAGCCCTTGATGCCATCTGTGGGATTGAATCTGACTCAATCCGTGCCAAAGCTCTGAGTGGGCTAGCGCCACACCTGCCACAGGAACTGCTACAGCAAGCCCTCGATATAACCCGTGATATTAAAGATAACTCAAGCTGCGCCAAAGCCCTGAATGAACTAGCGCCACACCTGCCACAGGAACTGCTACAGCAAGCCCTCGATATAACCAGTGGTCTTCAATCTGACTCTTACCGCGCCAAAGCTCTCAATCGACTAGCGCCACACCTGTCATCGCAACAGTTACAGCAAGCCCTCGATATAACCAGTGGTCTTCAATCTGGCTCAAACCGTACCTCTGCTCTGAGTGAACTAGCGATACACCTGCCACAGGAGATGTTACAGCAAGCCCTTGAATTAGCCCGTGGTATTCAAGATAACTCAAGCCGCGCCAAAGCCCTGAATGAACTAGCTCCATACCTGTCATCGCAACAGCTACAGCAAGCCCTCGATATAACCCGTGGTATTCGAGATGACGATTACCGTGCCTCTACTCTAAGTGGACTAGCACCTCACCTGTCATCGCAACAGCTACAGCAAGCCCTCGATATAACCCGTGGTATTCGAGATGACGATTACCGTGCCTCTACTCTAAGTGGACTAGCACCTCACCTGTCATCGCAACAGCTACAGCAAGCCCTCGATATAATAGACGGTATTAAATATGACTCAATCTGCGCTAAATACTTAAGTAAACTAGCACCTCACCTGTCACCGCAACAGCTACAGCAAGCCCTTAATATAGTCAATAGTATTAAATATGACTTAAGCTGTGCTAAATACTTAAGTAAACTAGCACCTCACCTGTCACCGCAACAGCTACAGCAAGCCCTTAATATAGCTAGTGGTATTAAAAATGACTTAAGCCGCGCCAAATCTTTAAGTGGACTAGCGCCACACCTGCCACAGGAACTACTACAGCAAGCCCTCAATATAACCCGTGGTATTCGAGATGACGATTACCGTGCCTCTACTCTAAGTGGACTAGCACCTCACCTGTCACAGGAACTACTACAGCAAGCCCTCAATATAACCCGTAATATTCAATCTGACTCAAGCCGTGCCTCTACTCTAAGTGGACTAGCACCTCACCTGTCACAGGAACTACTACAGCAAGCCCTCGACATAGCCCGTGGTATTCGAGATGACGATTCCCGTGCCAAAGCCCTGAGTCGACTAGCACCTCACCTATCGCAAGAATTGCTACAAAATACTCTAAATGGTCTAATTAATATTACTGAGTATTTTCGTGCCTATGGACTGAAAGAACTAGCACCATACTTGTCACCGCAACAGTTACAGCAAGCCCTCGATATAGCTCGTGGTATTCAAGATGACGATTACCGTGCTTCTACTCTAAGTGGACTAGCACCATACCTGTCACCGCAACAGCTACAGGAAACTCTCAGTATAGTAGGCGGTATTAAAGATGACTCAAGCCGTGCCTATGATCTGAGAGGGCTAGCACCCCATCTGTCACCGCAACAGCTACAGCAAGCTCTCAATATAACCCGTGATATTCAATCTGACTCAAGCCGCGCCAAAGCTCTAAGTGGATTAGCGCCATACCTGTCACCGCAACAGGTACAGCAAGCCCTCAATATAACCCGTGATATTCAATCTGACTCAAATCGTGCTGATGTTTTCAGTAGTTTATTATCAGTACTCAACCTTGCCTCTATCAAATTTTATTTATGGTGTGAAATTCTCCACAATTTGTCCCACCGCAATCGTTACGAACTATTGCAAGATGTTCCTAAGTTGAGTGATGCTATTATTCCATTGGGTAGTACTGAAGCTTTAGCTGCAACTGTCCATGCTATTCAGGAAGTGTGTAAACAGTGGCGGTAAACACAAAAATTTCGTGTCCATAACCCAAGCAGCTCTTAACAAATAGGCGGCGTAGCGGAGTGTCTGCCGCTGCCTATAACTATCTGGGTAGCTTAACAAATTGATTCGTGGCAGTGGCAGACACCGCCTATTTGAGCGAAGCGGTTAAGAGTTGCGCCACGACCTAGAACACCGATTCAGTAATCAGGATGAAGTAGCAGACTGCTCAGTGGTGTGAGTAAAAATTTTGGCAAGAACATGAAGATTATGAACAACGGCGGTACGGCGAAGATCGAAGAGATTTTTGCGAGAACCAACGTAACGAGCTTCATCCCCCTGCCATCGACCAATGTGGGATAAGGAATGCTCAACAGCAACACGTTCACGGAGCTTGGCACGACCAACAGGGCTGAGTTGACGTTGTTGTAGTTCCCGAAATAATGGTTCATCAGGATGAATAGAAACACTGCGCCCAGTTTTGGAAGTAGTACAGCGTTCCCTGAACGGACAAGTTGCACAAATATTTTTGGGGAACTGAACTTTGCCACCGACACTAAAAGGTAAAGTGACTTGATTAGGGCAGCAAATAGTCTGATTGTCCCAATCCAGGATAAAAGCAGTTTTAGTAAATCACTTACCGTTTTTTACTTGCCAGGCTTTACAGTAAATAGTCAGTTCATCGCTTCTGTTTTGAACCAAAGAACTACTTAAGTAAGCACGGTCGATATGTAACTCAACCAAGTTTACTTTCTGGTATTTTAAGTCAGTAGCAATTGCATCAGGCTTTTCGTGAAATGGTATAAGTTCATTTTGGCATTTTTAGTGGGGATAGCACTTGGCTTATTTTTTGATTATTTCCCGCATTGTCCCTTTGTAGAGTGCGATCGCGCTCTAAATACCCTAAATTTTCACTTTCACAAGATAACGTAGTGGAAAACCCCTGCATCTTGGCTTTTTGAAGTGTGTCTTACTTACGAATGAGTATAAACACAGAGCATATCTCTCAAGTGGCCGTAGAATAAGGTAATATCAACTAGGTTGTTGTGGAGAACACTTATGAACCGCAAACCCTACTCAACTGAATTAACAGATAAGCCAGCAGATAATCTCACAGAGAAATCAAAGGTAAAACTGTGGGTCTGGAGTGCCGTTGCACTTATCATGACTAACCTAGTTGTAGTAGGGATTGTAGCGTTTTTAATCCACAGAGATAGTGTACAATCTCAGCCTCATCAATCAACAACCCAACAAAGGCAACTATAACTACAAGTCAGATAACTCTGAGAAATCAATTATCCTGGTTGAAGTTGTTCACTGATGACTGTTGACTGATGACTGATAACTGTCAAACATGAACAGGAAGCTAGAACAATTACAATGAGATATTTTTGATTTGTCAGTCTCTAAAGTGACTCTTTTTGTGGTTGAATTGGCAAATTTTCAATTTGAGGATCAGGGGAAATAATTTGTACAAACCAATAACTCACAACCATTAGAACTAACCCAGATACCGCACCTACTATCAAGCCAATCAGCAAAGGTGATTTCTGAGAAACAATCGAAATTGCAGTATTGCTTGTTTGGTCATCCAAGACTGATGAGAGATTCTCGCCAAAAATTTGATTGGTATCTTTTCCTTGTGTTGCAGTTTGAAACGGTAATATATTAGGAGCTAACTCCTGCATTGGCGGGTAGAGATTGGTTACTGGTAAGAGCGTGTCTGGTAGGGTAGTCTCACTGGTCTGGTCGCCTAAAATTGATGATACATTGCTCTGGAAAAATTTATTATTGTCCTGCCTGTATGAGAAGGTTTGAGGCTTGAATGTAGTAGAGTTGAACTCCTGTTTTGCTTGGTAGAAATTACTGATTGAAAAAAGTGCTTCCAGTGCTTCTTTTGCCGATTTATATCGGTCTTGAAAGTGATAGCGCACCATTTTGTTGAGTAGCGAGGCTAGCCCAGGACTAACTTGCACCAAGTTTTGCCAAATAACTTCACCTGTATTGGGATCTTCTGGTAGTTGTGTTGGGTGTACACCTGTTAACGCTTGGATGCCAATCATCCCCAAAGCATAAATATCACTATTGGGGTGCGGTTTGCCTCGCTGTTGCTCATTAGGCATATACCCTGGTGTACCGATCGCGATCGTAGTGTGTTGTTCAACAGAAGTAAACATTGGAGTTTTTCTTTGACCTGTGACCAATTGATTCCAAATTGGCTTGACAGCACCAAAATCAATCAGTACTAAGCGATTGTCCTGCTTGCGTCTAATGATATTGCTCGGCTTGACATCTCGATGAATTAGCCCATAACTGTGAACAAAATCTAGGATGCTCAAAATCTCTTGCAGTAGTTGAAAAACTTTGCTTTCAGACCAGCAACGACCACGGGACAGTTCCTCGCTGAGGGGATGCCCTTCAATGAACTCTTGCACCAAGTAGAACTCAAGGTTATCTTCAAAATCAGCTAAAAGATGAGGAACTAAGTCAGAGTTGCTGAGTTGCTTTAAGGCTTCTACTTCGCGGTTAAATAACTTTCTCCGGACTTTTACTGGTATAGAATATTTATTGCTTGGCAAGAAATGTTTGATAACGCGGATAGGACGATGGGAGAGGTAAGTGTCTTCAACCATGTACGTATGACAAAACGCACCTTCACTTAAAACACTAACAACCTGGAAGCGCTCTCCTAGTAACTTGCTGCCTAACATGTTACATTGTCCCTAACGGCTGCATTAAGTAACTTTGCTTAAAAAACTTCTGTGCGTCCTAACTACTATATGTTTTTTAATCAGGAAGCTAGTTGAAAATTGCTCAAAACTTCATCTGAACTTCATCAAGAGTGCCTTAAGCAGTTGCAGGAGGTTTAGACAAAAGGTGAAATGACCAGCAGATCAAACAGTTCCTGTTAGTGCTGATTGTATCTTGTTTGAGACCGATTTCATAATCAGGAAGATTAAAGATGACTAATGATAGCAGAAAAAGCATGTCACTTAGCCAAGATGCCATACAGATGATCAGAGGTTTGGTAATTGGCGAACTAGTTACAATTGCAATCATTGGCGGACTTTGGTTATGGCTCAGACCCCGCCTCCAGGTCGATAAGAATGCTTTTTCTTCCTCAAGTCAACGTCTAGAAACGGCTTCGTTTACTGCTGGTTCCAGCTTTAAATCTGTTACAAATGTACCCAGCGGCTCATTTAACTACGGTGGAAGTACTGCCTGGGCACCGATTAGGCAACTCGTAGATTCTCAGATCCAGTTTACCCGCCCGGAGCTACAGTTACGCTACGTAAATCCTGCAAAGGATAGCCCTGGTTCCGGTTCGGGTATTCGGATGCTGCTCGATGGTAAATTGGATTTCACAGGGTCTTCTCGTCCCCTGACATCTGAAGAACAAGAAATAGCTCGCCAGCGAGGGTTTACACTTGAGCAACGCCAGATTGGTATTGACGGCATAGCAGTAGTAGTTCATCCAGCCCTAGAAGTGGCAGGCTTAACTGTAGAACAATTACAGCAGATTTATCTGGGACAGATTACTAACTGGAAGCAAGTGAATGGCCCAGACCTACCTATCACCCCCTTTTCCCAGCATCCAGAAAATGCTGACGTGCTATTAGTTTCTGGTAAGCAAGTTTTGGACAAGCAAGCCCTTGGCCCTGATGTTCAGTATGTCTATTCCTCCACAGAAGCACTGCGGCGTGTCAACCAAACTCCTGGTGGTGTGTATTATGCTTCTGCCAGAGGAATAGTGCATCAATGTATGGTCAAGCCTCTACCCCTTGGTTTTACTTCTGGTCAGCTAATTCCCCCGTACCGTGAACCCCTAGTACCAGCAAACCAGTGTCCGCAAAAACGTAATCAGTTCAACACTGAAGTGATCAAAGATGGTAGTTATCCAATTACCACGAAATTATTTGTAATTATTAAGCAAAACAAAGGTCGTGAACAGCAAGTTGGAGAAGCTTACACTCGATTTTTAGAGACCGAACAAGGACAAAAAGCAATTCAGCAAACTGGCTTTGTGCCAGAAAAAATTCAGAAGCCAGTAGCCTGGAATCATCGGCAGTAATACGGTTTTACTTTAATCTGGATACAAATAGGTAGCAGGGGGGCAGGGGTGAAAAAATTTGTATCAAGTTTTTCGTGAAATGGTATGAAGGACTTCTAAACACAAAATATACTACTGTTCACAGTCAAAAGTCAACAGTTAATAGTCACCAATCAGCAACTTCTACCAGGATAATTTATTTCTTAGAGTTCGCAATTATCCAGTCTGTGCTTGCTATGTGTTATGAATTTTTACATGTAATTTGCATGGGTATTCTCCACTTTTGACTTAACTGCTGGTTGTGATGCTTGTAATGACTGGGGCAAACTCCAGTCTGGACGCAAACTGGCAGCGTTACGTAAATATGTATGTTGTATTGGGGTGGAAGTTGGCAGATAAGCATGGATTAAGAACCGAATGCAGCGCTGTAAACTCCCCTCGACGTGCATTTGCTGCACATCCAACATGGCCACATTATCCCAACCAGGACGCGCTCTAGCGATCGCAGCTGGAAAAATTGCATCGAGATCTCGTGTCACCGAGAAAGTGACACTAATCATCTCCTCTGGCTGGAGTTGATTTCGGCTTTCTAATTCATCTAATAGTTCTGTTACAGATTCTCGCATTGCTTCAATGGTATTCTCTGAAACTGTTGTTGCTCCGCGAATAGCCCGCATTTGCCACTCCACGCCAAAATCCTCCTTAATTAGTCAATAGTCAATAGTCAATAGTCAGTGGTCATTAGTCAGTGGTTAGTAGTAAAAAACAACTAACAACTGACAATTGACAACTGACCATTTATGGTCGATATAACCACAGTGGTAGACCACTGGTAGACATTTCAAATTCAAGCCAGTCAACACCTGCGCCTAGTCTTGATGAAACCTGACGACTCCCAGGTAGCACACGACTCAATAAAGGTTTTGGTTCTTCTAGCGTATAACAAGGTGTTTTGTCAGGATCAAGATTAACTAATTCTGCCGTCCAGCGACGTGCATCTTCTTCTGTTCCCAGACGGTCTATAACACCCAATTCTAGAGCTTGTTGTCCGGTAAAAATCCGACCATCAGCAAAACTTTTCACCGTTTCTACAGCCAAAGAACGTGCTTCAGCTACTGTTTGCACAAATTGCTGATAACTTGTGTCAATCAACTCTTGCAGAATATTTTCTTCTGGCTCGGTCAATTGTCGGTCGAATGCCAAAATATCTTTGTAAGGGCCGGATTTAATCACTTTGAAAGAAACACCAATTTTTTCTAATAGGCGTTCTAAGTTATTCCCCCGCAGAATTACACCAATGCTACCCGTGATTGTACCTGGGTTAGCCATGATGTGTTCAGCTCCCATACCGATGTAGACACCACCAGAAGCTGAAATATTGCCAAAGCTGGCAACGATTTTGGTTTTTTTACGCAAACTCTTCAGGGCGCTGTAGATTTCTTGAGAATCTCCAACTGTTCCCCCAGGACTATCAATGCGTAGAAGTAAAGCAGGAAACTTTTTTTCTTCTACGGTTTTCAAGGCTTCTAATACGCGTTTGCGAGTAGAACCTGCGATCGCACCAGTAATTTCAATCCGGGCAATTTGTTTACGAAACTTGGACTTAAAAGGCCAAACCATGAGCAGTTAAAAAACCTCGTAATAAACTCAATATAAAATGCCCAGCGGCTAAATGACCTACTTTTGTTTGTTCTATTCAGAAAAATCAGCAGGCATTGTGCTATTCCGAATTTTAATGAAATTTTTAGTTTTTGCGTGTCAGTTGATTTGCCATTATCAACTAACTACTCATCGAATCCTTGAGAGGATGTTAGAAAAGTCGTTTTGAATACTCCTCTACTCGCTTGAGGGGAGTAGGGAATTGGGAGTTGGGAATAGTGTCAAACACAAACAAAAAATATAAGGTTTTAAGCTTTGTTCTGACACTGATTTTGCTCTTGATTATGCCCTCAAACAAAATTCTTGATACTTAAATAAACAACCTCTCAGGTTTTGAGAGCAAAGAAAATAACCCTAGTACTCTGTCACACCAACTTTGCCGGGAATAAGTAAATGTGAGAAAAGGAAAAAACTCTTTCCCCAACGCCACATGCTCCACTTGGTGAGGCATCGCCTCCAGAGTTACAGTTTCCTCAACCCATACTGCAACATGATTGACTGTAGTCTTAAGCAACAGATGATTATATTTATAAATTCTTATTTAATCAATGCATTTATATAAAAGTTCAAAAATGCCAATCCCTATTGAGGTTGCGGCTAGCAGTATCTTAGACTCTTGATCAATTGGTTAACATCCAAGCGATCGCTTTTGACTCGCTTATTAATCTATACGTAAAATTTGACACCGATAGTATGCATAAGTATCAAACAATGCACCTACGAAACTACAAGTCAAACTAATCACCCCTATGCCACCAAAGGCATTGCCGCTGCCAAAGATAGCAAGAAAATGTAGTATACGAGTAGCGCTGATTTCACTTGCTGCTTGCAACCCAGGCAAGTGACCCATGAGGGTTAAAACAAGCAATAAACCGCCGACTAAGAACATGGGGGCGGCAAAGCTGAAAATAATTGTGAGCAGTAGGGAACGGAGGAAGTTAGTAAAAATGCTCATACAGGCAGACTCCGGGAATTAACTCAACAACAGCCGAATCGTTTTACTTCATCTTCTACAATACGTGCGATCGCTCCATCGCAACCAAGATGTCAAAAATCTTAAGTTTTCCTTAAAATAACTGGTTACTTATGACACAAGATGCTTTTAGTTAAAATCAGTTGAAAAATCTATCAAACCCTTGCAAAATCGTGCTGAGTTTCTAAGTGATTTTGCAGCAAGCCATGAAAACATAATCTCAGCCCAGCTGTATTTTCTGAGAGCAACTTTAATTTAAGTTAATGTTTTGGCAGGGAGATGGGGGGAACTGACAAATGACCACTGACAACTGACAACTGACAACTGACAAATGACCACTGACAACTAACCACTAACAACTGACTAATAAATTCCGCTATCCTTAAAAGCAGTTACCGAGTTAGCTAAAGAACATTGAGCGAGACTACATCCAAATCCAGTTTAGGGGCATGGAGTCAGCGGCTGCTGGCAGCGATTTTTTTAGGTGGACAAGTGATAGTCCACTTATTCAAGGGCAAAATCAACTGGCGCAACACCTTAGAGCAAATGGCAACAGTTGGGCCAGATTCCGTCTTTATAGCCTTATTGACAGCTGTTTTTGTCGGCGCAGTATTTACTATTCAGGTGGCACGGGAATTTATCAATTTTGGTGCTGGCAATCTTGTCGGCGGAGTCCTAGCAGTAGCATTGACACGAGAACTTTCACCCGTGCTGACTGCGGTTGTTTTAGCAGGACGAGTTGGTTCTGCTTTTGCAGCGGAAATAGGTACTATGCGGGTGACAGAACAAATTGATGCGATGTTGATCTTAAGAACCGATCCAATCGATTACCTGGTTATCCCGCGCTTACTTGCTTGTTGTCTCATGTTGCCAATTTTAACCCTGCTCTCTCTAATCACAGGTATGGCGGGAGGATTGATCATTGCAACAAATATTTATAATCTCTCGGACACAGTATTTCTAGATTCAGCTCGTAACCTGGTGGGTGTCTGGGATATATGTAGTGCAATGGTGAAAGCATGTTGCTTTGGCTTGTTAATTGCCGTAATTGGTTGCAGTTGGGGCTTGACGACCACAGGAGGAGCCAAAGGCGTAGGACAATCAACTACAACTGCTGTTGTTACAGCTTTGCTAATTATATTTATTAGCAACTTCTTTCTTTCATGGTTAATGTTTCAGGGAACTGGTAGCGCACTTTTGCAAGGATTTTAGAACAGGGAGTTTTTGAGCAGGGGAGCAGGGGAGCAGGGGAGCAGGGGGGATGGGGGGATGGGGAGACAAGGAGAATTACCACTGACAACTGACAATTGACAACTGACAACTAACTCCTAACTTCTAACTTCGCGCCTCCTGCCCCCTAACTCCTAAAATAAGAAAGATGTTTAGTAATAAAGTAGGATTTGCAGCTGTGAGCAGTTCATTTGCGCCTAACTTGGCATCAACCGTGGAACTCAAACCTAGCTACAATATCCCTATAGTGTTGGTGATTGGTGCTATTCCACTACTGATTGTGCAACCTTTAGTAGGAGGCGCGATCGCATTCCTTGGGTTATTTCTTTTGTTTCAAACTGTAACGTTGCGTTTGCAATTTACCGCCACAGACTTAGATCTTTACAGAGGCGAAAAATTAATCCGGCGCTTTCCCTACCAAGAATGGCAAAACTGGCGTATCTTTTGGGATGGATTTCCTGTCCTGTTTTACTTCAAAGAAATCAAAAGTATTCATTTTTTACCAATTTTGTTCGACCCCAACACCCTGAAAACTTGCCTAGAACAACGTTGCCCACGCATATAGTAATGAATACTAGGTAAAATTTTATTCATTAAGCTTAGTAAAGCCACGTGTGCGGCTGTCGGCAAAGTGCGCTCTTCATAGTGGCTACTCAGCACTTTATAGGCAAGTCAGTTGTATATTGCCCAAAGCTATTTATTCGCGTCATAGGAATTGCACTATTATTTATGAACTCCGAGGAATCTCAAACCCCAGAACCAATTGATGAGTGGCTAGAACAAGCACAAGAACAAAACTCTACAGGTAAAAATCCTTCAGAAAACTCATCTGGAGAATTAGTGCTGCAAACACAAGCGCCAACTTCATCAATTAAGACACAACTAAATTACACAAATTCTCAGCCGCCCATCTCCAATGCAGAAGTGGCAAATTCTGGTAATGAACCAACACAAGAGCCAGATGCCGAGTTTACTGTGCAGTCGGAAGCAGAAACTGCCCCCTTAGGGTCACAAATAGAATTACAATCAGATAATAATTCAGTCTACGCAGAAGCTGCACAGCGTGTGGCAGAGTTACAACGCACTGAAGCAGCCCTCAAAGAAGAAATAGTCAATTTACAAAGTTCCTACAAAACTCTTCAGGCACAAGTGAGTGAAACTCAAACCTCACTGGGACGACTTGTACAAGAGTCCTTGGTGCAGTTAGAACAACGCAAACAGACGCTGCAAATTTCTGTAGAACAGCTAGAACGCCGTCAAGAACGTATTCGCAACGAAATGCGTACCACTTTTGCAGGAGCATCGCAAGACTTAGCTATTCGCGTACAGGGTTTTAAAGATTATCTCACAGGTAGTTTACAGGATTTGGCAGCAGCAGCAGAGCAGTTGCAACTAATTCCTCCTGTAACAGAACGAGAAAAACCAACTGTCAAAGAAACCAAGCAAGCTGAACCCCAGCCAGGAATACCACAGTTTGCCCCACAGCAGTTTCAAGATACCACGAAGCAAATTCGCCGTTTAATCGAGCAATATCGCAGCCAACCAGATTATTACGGCCCCGCGTGGCAACTACGCCGCACCTTTGAACCAGTCCACGCTGAACGGGTATCTAATTGGTTTTTTAGCCAAGGTGGACGCGGTGCTTTACGGACGATGGGTAGCCGCTTACAGAATATTTTGATTGCTTCAGCAGCAATTTCAATCCTACACAAATTGTATGGCGATCGCCTCCGTACACTGGTTTTAGCTAATACGCCAGAACGTTTAGGTGAATGGCGACGCGGTTTGCAAGACTGCCTAGGAATTGGTCGCCCAGATTTTGGCCCCGACCGAGGAGTAGTATTATTTGAAACTCCAGAAGCTGTAGCGCAGAAAGCAGACCGCTTAGTAAAAGCCAATCAATTACCTTTGATTCTAATTGACGATTCGGAAGAGCAAATCAGTTTAGCACTGCTGCAATTTCCTTTGTGGTTAGCCTTTGCCCCAGACCCCAAAACAGTGAGAAATTATGATAATGATTTTTGATTAGTCATTGGTCAATAGTCATTGGTCAATAGTCAATAGTCAATAGTCAATAGTCAATAGTCAACAGTCATCAGTCAAATTTTTATGGCTATTTGGTTAACTTTATCTGGTGCAATATTGCTTGTAACTTACTTGCTGGGTTCTTTTCCTACTGGCTATATTGCTGTCAAGCTGTTAAAAGGTATTGATATTCGAGAAGTTGGTTCTGGTTCAACTGGGGCAACTAATGTGTTAAGAACTTTGGGAAAAGGGCCGGGAGCATTCGTTTTAGTACTTGATTGCTTGAAGGGAGTATTAGCGATCGCTCTCGTTTACTGGTTATTTAACTTTGCTGAGAGTCAAAATTTAATCCCCCCTACGGTACATGTCAAACTGTGGCATCCTTGGTTGGTAATTTTAGCTGGTTTAGCTGCCATCCTTGGACACAGTAAATCGATTTTTTTGGGCTTTACTGGCGGTAAATCTGTTGCTACCAGTTTGGGGATTTTGTTAGCAATGAGTTGGCAGGTGGGTTTAGCAACAGCGGGTGTGTTTGCTGTGGTAGTAGCCATATCGCGGATTGTCTCTTTAAGTTCCATTGCAGGTGCGATCGCTGTTTCCATTTTCATGGTATTCTTCCATTTACCATTACCCTATGTGCTGTTTGGTGTTGTCGGTGGTTTGTATGTGATTTTGCGCCACAGTGCCAACATTGAGCGGCTACTTGCTGGAACAGAACCAAAAATTGGACAGAAGTTAGCGACGGAACCAGAACAAACTGCATAAAATCTGACATGCCTACATATAGACCTCTAGTAGCGAACTAGAGGTTAACAAAAATTATGTTGGCAAATACATTACAAAAAACTTTATTAGCAGCAGCCACAGCATTATCAATTTTGCCTGGGTTGATACAGGTTGCTCAAGCTGAGTCTACCCCAGATTTGTATGGAGCGATCGCTTACTCTCGCTCAACAAAAGTTTACGCCTCGGCAACAGGTGTATCACGCACCCGGGCTGAACGAGGTGCGCTTGATAATTGTAGACAACAATCTCGCGCTCAAGATTGCTCAGTGCCATTATGGTTTAAAAATGCTTGGGGAGCTTTAGCAGTTGGTTCTAACGGTGTTTATGGTACAGGCTGGGGATATAATACCACACAGCCAAGAAAAGGGAGAGCGATCGCAGCACGGTATGCTTTACAAACCTGCAAAAATTATGGTGGTGTAAATTGTCGAGTAATTTTCACCAAAGAAGCCAGATATCAAGTAATTGATCACGGAACAGTATTAGTTCCAGTTAATGAGTAAAGCTGAAAATATAAGCTTCAGATATTTGTGTAGCTTTCGCTTTTATTCCTACATGATTACTATCATTTCAGGCAGCAATCATTTTAAAACTGATATCCCAATGTCAATAATACCTTACCCTCTAAAATTGTCATGATTTCTAGACTCAATTTTCCCAGCTTTCTCTGCAATCTTGATTGATCAATCACTCGTAATTGATAACATAAAGCTACTGAATCTCGTTCTAACCCCCCTTCGTTAGCCGGAATTAAGAGACATGTCGGCAAGGAAGCACGGCGCAAATTAGTAGTTAAGGGAATAGTAATGACAGTTGTAGAAAATTGCGAAACAACTTCATTCTGAAAAATAATTACAGGTCGAGTACCTCCTTGTTCAGAACCTTTGGTTGGGTTTAAATCTGCTAACCAAATCTCCCCTCTCTCAAGTTTCATTTGAAATCTTCTTGGCTTAAGAGTTCTGTATATTCATCTAAACCTTCTTCGGCTAGTTGACAGTCTTCTTCAGCAAATTCACTGTAGAGAGAAGCTATCTGACTTTTATCTATTTGCCAGCGCATTGTTTGATGACGAAATTTCAAAAAAGCAATAAAATCACTAACTTGTTTTACTTGTTCTTCATTCAGATGTTCGATTTCTTGTCTCAGCAAATCTTTTAATCCTAGCATATTCAAAAATCCAACATGTTTTACTCAATTATTTGTACAGCAACTAAGCTCAAGTCAATTTTAATATTTCTAGCAATTTTGGGAATACTAAAAGCAAGCAATCCCTAACAGAAGTTACTTTAATGGCTTTGTGGCGACTTTATTATCATCTTATCTGGGCTACAAAAGAACGTCAGCCACTAATTATATCCGAACGTGAAAGCCAGCTTTACAATTATATCATTGGCAAAGCTGATGCACTTGGTTGTATTATCCATGCAATCGGTGGCACAGACAACCACATTCATTTAGTTGCTTCTATTCCACCTAAACTTTCTATCTCTGATTTTGTGCAAAATATTAAAGGCAGTAGCACTCATTATCTGAATCATCTCTCGCCTTCACAAGATTTATTTGGCTGGCAACGCGGATATGGTGTTTTTTCTCTAGGAAGCAAACAACTTGAACAAGCTGTTATGTATGTAAAAAATCAAAAAGTGCATCATTTAAATGGAACAACAATCGCATCTTTGGAAAGTTATAATCACGAAGATGATGCACCAAAAACCACTCATATAAACTAATAAGACTTAGTTCATTAGAGTCAGCTAAAGCTGACTTTAGCTATTAGCCTCAGAATTCATTCTGAGGCGGGACTTGTCACAAAAGCCAAGATTCGGCAATTAAATTTAGAATCTCGCGCCTCTACCGATTACCCGCCATAGGTTAGAAACCTATGGCTAATAGCAAAAGTCATCTTGAAGATGACTAAACAACAATTACATTCAGCTTTAGCTGAGTTTAGCTATTAGCCTCAGAATTAATTCTGAGGCGGGACTTGTCACAAAAGCCAAGATTCGGCAATTAAATTTAGAATCTCGCGCCTCAACCGATTACCCGCCATAGGTTAGAAACCTATGGCTAATAGCAAAAGTCATCTTCAAGATGACTAAACAACAATTACATTCAGCTTTAGCTGAGTTTAGCTATTAGCCTCAGAATTAATTCTGAGGCGGGACTTGTCACAAAAGC
This sequence comes from Nostoc sp. UHCC 0702, assembly GCA_017164015.1. GTDB lineage: Bacteria > Cyanobacteriota > Cyanobacteriia > Cyanobacteriales > Nostocaceae > Amazonocrinis. The sequence continues at coordinate 1,518,825 of CP071065.1, read as the reverse complement.
TAAGATTCGGCAATTAAATTTGGAATCTCGCCCTTCATCTGATTACCCGCCATAGGTTAGAAACCTATGGCTAATAGCAAAAGTCATCTTGAAGATGACTAAACAACAATTGCATTCAGCTTTAGCTGAGTTTGACTATTAGCCTCACTACTGAAGATGTCTAAAATCAATTGGCAAATACCTACTATTTCGTAGGTGCAACCAAGGTAAACACTGTAATTTCAGGACGCGCAAAAAATCGTAAATGCAGTCCTGTCATTCCTAACCCACGATTCGTATACAAAAGCATGTTTCCTATTTGATATTTTCCCCCGTAATACTTTTTACCCAAAGGCGGTAAAATCAGCGGCTTGAAAAAAGGTAGACGTATTTGTCCACCGTGAGAATGTCCCGATAACTGTAAGCCAAACCGTTCTGTCGCAGCACTGGTATTAGCAAAGTCTGGTTCGTGCGCTAATAAAATAGCTTCTCCTTCATCAGGTAACTGCTGCATAACTAAATCCAAACGGTCTTTACCCACCCCCACATCATCTACCCCAGCGATATGCAGCATTGCACTACCCCGCTGTAGTGTGTAAACCTGATTATTAAGAGGGTATACACTGCTTTGCGTCAGTACTTGTATAATTGCTTCAGTGTTGTTAGCGTGATCGTGATTGCCTAATACAGCCACAGTTTTATCTTTGGGTGTGAATTGAGCTAAGGGAACCCCAACAGAAGGAATTAAATTAGGCAAATTACGAGTAATAAAATCGCCTGTAATTGCTACTAAATCGGGTTTTTGGCGATTGACTAAGTTAACAATACGCCCTAGGCGCTGTGGAGTCATCCATTTATCTCGATGAATATCGCTGATTTGCACAATGCGATAGCCATTAAATTCTGGTGCAAGGTGCGGTAGAGTCAGTTGTAAAGATTTAACCTCAATCCAATTCGGTTCAATTAACTTGGCGTATAGTAAGGTACAACAGCCTAACAGAAGACACCATCCTAAAAATCGCCAGGCTGACTTACTGGCTTTTTCAAGCCACTTACGATTTATCAAGGCACAATCTCCTTCGACGTGACTGCCAGGTTTTCCGTTATGCTATTTCTTTAACTTTGACGGACAATCGTCTTGGAAGTTTAAAAATTAAATAAAGAATTAAAGTCGCTAAAATAAAGAGATGTGATATAGTACATCTCTTACTTATCCTGAGTTTATGGGACTGCCAATTGTTGCAATTATCGGACGCCCGAATGTGGGCAAATCCACCCTGGTTAATCGTCTCGCCGGGGAACAAACGGCGATTGTCCACGATGAACCGGGTGTGACACGCGATCGCACTTACATGCCAGCTTATTGGAGCGATCGCGAATTTTTAGTAGTAGATACAGGTGGCTTGGTATTTAACGATGATACCGAATTCCTGCCACTGATTCGTCAACAAGCATTAGCCGCCCTCGCAGAAGCCTGTGCTGCTATTTTTGTAGTAGACGGTCAAGCTGGCCCCAATTCGGCTGATTTAGAAATAGCCGAATGGTTACGCCAACAACCAGTACCCGTTTTACTGGTTGTGAATAAATGTGAATCTCCAGAACAAGGTTTAATTCAAGCCGCCGAATTTTGGGAACTGGGATTAGGTGAACCTTTCCCTGTCTCCGCCATTCATGGTAACGGTACAGGAGAAATACTCGACGAGTTAATCAAGCACATTCCCACCGTCGGGGAAATACCAGAAACCAATGAAATTAAAGTCGCCATTGTCGGCCGCCCAAATGTCGGCAAATCAAGTTTATTAAATACTTTTGTGGGAGAAGAAAGGGTCATTGTTAGCCCCATTTCTGGTACAACTCGTGATGCAATTGATACCGTAGTAGAACGAGAAGGACAAACCTATCGCTTGATTGACACCGCAGGCATTCGTAAAAAGAAAAACGTAGACTACGGCCCAGAATTCTTTAGCATTAACCGTGCCTTCAAAGCGATTCGCCGCGCCGATGTGGTTTTATTAGTATTAGATGCCCTCGATGGAGTCACCGAGCAAGACCAAAAATTAGCAGGGCGGATTATCGAAGAAGGTCGAGCCTGTATCATCGTTGTCAACAAGTGGGATGCAGTCGAAAAAGACTCCTACACAATCTACGATTACGAAAAAAGTCTCCAAGAACGCCTACATTTTACCGAATGGGCAGAAAGCATTTTTGTCAGTGCCTTAACAGGACAACGGGTAGAAAAGATTTTAGAACTAGTCAATCAAGCGGCTGAGTCACACAAGCGCCGTGTGACTACATCAGTGATTAACGAAGTGTTGGAGGATGCCGTCAGTTGGCACTCACCCCCAACCTCGCGCGGTGGTCGCCAAGGTAGAATTTATTATGGCACGCAAGTGAGTACGCAACCACCAACGATCGCTTTATTTGTCAACGAGGCCAAACGCTTCAACGATAACTACCGCCGATACATAGAAAGGCAATTTCGTCAACAACTAGGATTTAAAGGTACTCCCATACGTTTACTCTGGCGTAGCAAAAAAGTCCGAGACGTGGAAAGTGGTAGCGTCAACCGAGCAACTCGCGTCTAGAATTTTGGATTTTGGATTTTAGATTTTAGATTGGGGCAAACTAGCTTCAAATCCTAATTCTTGATAATTAAAATTAAACTCTATTCATTCTGAAAGCTGTAGCTTTTAAGTAGCCATTATGAACTACTTACACCAAAACAACAGTTTTCAACGTGGACAAAGTTTAGTTCAATAATCCAAAATCCGAAATCTAAAATCTAAAATTAAAACATGGATTTACTGCGATCGCTACCTCTGGGACTTTACTTAGAACAACCGCAAACTTGGCTACATAAACTAGACCCACGAGTCAAGATTGCTTGGTTGATGAGTTTTTTGACTAGCTACAGTTTCGCCAGCAACGAATGGCGCATATTACTGGTAGCACTGTTGATTATTTTTACCTTATTTGCCAGAATACCCAGGCGAGTGTGGCAGCAACAAATGGGGTGGCTGTTAACACTCTCATTTTTAGTTTTGATTATTGGTGCAATTAGTCCTGATGGACTAGGTATAGATTATCAGCCGCGCTTACCTGCTAGCGAGCAAGTCTTGACTCAGCCAGCAAACCCTAAGAATTCTCAAATTGTCCCAGAGACAGCAAGTGATCATAAAAAGTACAGTTATATTTTGTTTCACAAAGGGCCAGTCAAAGTCACTCGCGGTTCTTTAGATTTAGCGGTGCGCCTGAGTACAGTTTTGTTCACCGTGATTTACAGTACTAACCTTTATCTACTGACAACTGCACCAGAAGAAATTACTTCTGCCATTGAAACTTTAATGCAGCCCTTGCGACGGTTGAAGTTACCTATAACTGAAATTATTCTGACTTTAACTTTGTCCTTGCGGTTTATTCCCCTAGTTTTAGAAGAAGTGCAAAATTTAATTCGTTCTGTGATGACAAGGGCAATTAACTGGAAAAAGCTAGGGTTGAAAGGAGCGGTGAAAGTTTGGATGATAATAGCAGAGCGACTGTTAGAGAATCTGCTATTAAGAGCAGAACAAATGGCTAGTGCCATGATGGTGCGTGGTTTTACCAGTCCCAACGAACATCGAGTCAAATGGCATGAATTACGTCTAAAAGCGTGGGACTGGCTAGCGATCGCCAGTCTAACTCTATTTTGGGGAGCGCGGGTAGTTTTAGGCAATCAATTTTAAAGATTGGGCATAGGGAATGGGAGATGGGGGGATGAGGAGATGGGGGGATGAGGAGATGGGGGACAAGGAGAAAAACTAATGACAACTGACAACTGACAACTGACAAACTTAGCTATTTTGCTCCACAAAGCGATAATTATGGCAACATGGAGAGAAGTTAGAGCAAACAACAAGTATGATAGTCGGCTTTTGGCCTGGAAAATTTAAAAAGGTATATCTCGTTGCCACTGAGAACTTCAAGCAAGAGTATAGAAATTTTTCTGTATCATCAATGGCAACTGAGTATGAATCACCAAGGCTAAATCGGGATATCTATCGACAAGCCGCTACTCTGCGAGTTCTGCTTTACAGTATGCCTCCACGCTTTGCAGCTGCGGTTGTCGAACCAGTTCTTTTGCAGTAGGAAAACCCTTTGTAGAAGAAAAAACTTGGCAAGATACAAACCGTCGCTTTCCTCACTGCTAGCCTCATCTGCCCATTAAGAACTAGATCAAGGTCTTCGTAACCACTATTAAACGGCAAAAATTGCTGAATTTCGCACAACTTTGCACAAATATTCCAGCGAAAGAAAGGTATTATCGTCTGAATATGTGCCCTTAACTGCGAAAAGAGATATATACTCCTACCTTGACTATTAAATGAATCCAGAGAACTCAGAGACTTACATAAATCATCCAACTTGGGGTTTGCTTTATAGAATCTGTATGGTTGACGAAAACCAGGATTTGTTCACTACACTTTATGCCCAACGTTTGTTTTTTTTGGTGGCAAATGATGTTAAAGGTATTAAATTTCAACCCATAGGACGTACAGAAGCTCGAATGTTGTTGGAAAATCGTTTACGTACCCTGCGTCGCAGTGGTCAATCTCAGGAGTACGATCAGCTTCAGAGTGTTTTCCAACGCACCTTCCAATGACCAGTCCCATTAGCGAACGTATTACTACCATTCGCGCCTCACTTCCGCCTTCAGTACGATTGATTGCTATTAGCAAACAAGTTTCTGCTGAAGTCATTCGGTCTGCTTATGCCGCCGGAATTCGTGATTTCGGCGAAAATCGTATCCAAGATGCTGCCAGTAAACAAGCCGAGTTGCATGACTTATCGGATATTACCTGGCACTTCATTGGACATTTGCAAAGTAATAAAGCCAAAAAAGCCATTGAACTATTTCAGTGGATTCACTCTGTAGATAATTTAAAGCTCGCACAGCGCTTAAATCAATTAGCACAAGAGTTAGGAGTGCATCCCCAAGTTTGTCTACAAGTGAAAATTCTCCCAGACCCCAATAAGTCGGGTTGGAGTGTGTCAGAACTATTAGCTGATTTATCTGCACTCAACCAGTGTAAAACTTTACAAATTCAAGGTTTGATGACAATTCCGCCTTTAGGATTAAATGATGCGGCAAATTTCAGTGTATTTAATAGCACCTTTCAGCTTGCTAAAGAAATCAATGAACAGAATTGGTCTCATATTAAAATCCAGCAATTGTCAATGGGAATGTCCGGCGACTACCAACTGGCAGTGCAAGCTGGGGCAACGATGGTACGATTAGGAACTATATTGTTCGGCGAGCGCACTTAGTGTAGAAGTCCTTTGATTTTGGTTGTGGTATTAATACAGCTAGGGATTGCATACGGAGAAATAAGCCAAAATACTGGTGCTTTAAAAGACTATTTATTTTAGTATCAATAAAAATAAATAGTCAGAAATAAGGCGCTAAAGTAGTCTTGGTTTCGGACAATCATTAAGATATAATCTTGACTCATTATTGTATCTAGGTTAATCTACAGGCGTTCCCAAAAGCGTCATTTCATCACCAATAGCTGTAATAGAGGCTACAAACAACGATAAAATTACTAAATTGTCCGCCCTTTGTAGCGTCAGCAGCTGGCTACATCAATTAATAACCACATCAATAAGGTAATTTGTACTAGGAGCGTAAACAATGAACAATATATTTTCCAAGCTCAGAGACTTTGTAGGTCTGAACGAACAGGTCGAATACGAATATTACGAGGAAGAGCCAGATACAGATAACTACCAAAATCTGTATCAACAAGAAAATCCCCAGCCAGCACCAGCAGAAGCCGCTGCTCAGAATCGACGTTGGCGAGAACCCGCGCCTACAATGGGTGATGATGTAGCAAACGGAACAAAGTCTACAATGGGGAATGTAATAGGTATGCCAGGCGCAATTAACGGAATTTCAGAAGTATTAGTACTTGAACCACGTACATTTGAAGAAATGCCCCAGGCAATTCAAGCATTGCGTGAGCGTAAGTCAGTAGTATTAAATTTAACTATAATGGATCCCGACCAAGCACAACGGGCAGTAGATTTTGTCGCAGGTGGGACTTACGCATTAGATGGACATCAAGAGCGGATTGGAGAAAGCATCTTTTTGTTTACACCCAGTTGCGTGCAAGTTAGCACCCAAGGTGGAGTTATTCATGAAGTACCACAACCACCGGCTCGTCCTTCACGTCCTGCTGCAACTAATACCACCCCAACTTGGGGCAACGAACCCAACCGGATGGCACAATAAAGTTAAATTAGTTGTTAGTCCACAGTCAATAGTCCAAAGTCAAATACTTTTGACTATTGACTATTGACTATTGACCATTGACTATATAATTAATGACTATTAAATTTGGCTTAATTGGTGGTGGGGTAATGGGAGAAGCGTTGTTATCCCGCTTGCTTGCCCACGGAATTTATCAACCATCGGAAGTTATAGTCAGTGAACCCTTATCAACACGGCAGGGTTTTTTACAGCGGCAATATGATGTGACTGTCACTTCAGATAATAGCCTGGTTTTCAGCCAAGCCAGTGAAGTAGTATTTTTGGCAGTGAAACCGCAGGTGTTCACCGCGATCGCTCAAGAATTAGCAAGTATTATCGAGATAGAACACTCACCCTTAGTAATTTCTATTTTAGCGGGAGTGCCCTTAAGTCAGCTAGAAGCAGCTTTTCCCCAATTCCCAATCATCAGAGCCATGCCCAACACCCCAGCAACCGTAGGGGCAGGAATGACCGCCATGTGTTTAGGTGCATACACCAACAGCAAGCACCAGCAAACAGCACAGCAAATTTTTTCGGCGGTGGGTGAAGTTGTAGAAGTTTCAGAAACCTTGATGGATGCGGTGACAGGACTATCTGGTAGTGGCCCCGCTTATGTAGCCTTGATGGTGGAAGCACTAGCTGATGGAGGAGTAGCAGCAGGTTTACCTAGAGCAATTGCCAACCAACTAGCCCTGCAAACAGTACTAGGAACAGCCAGACTGTTAGAGGAAAGCAAAATGCACCCCGCAGAACTCAAAGACCGCGTTACCAGTCCTGGCGGCACAACAATTGCCGGCATTGCCCAGCTAGAACGGGCAGGATTTCGTTCAGCTTTAATAGAAGCAGTCAAAGCTGCTGCACAACGCTCTCAAGAACTGGGAAAATGAGGGACTGGGGACTAGGGACTGGGGACTAGGGACTAGGGACTGGGGACTGGGGACTGGGGACTGGGAAGTAATTGAATTTACACAAAATTAGTATTTCTTCTTAATACCCAATACCCAATACCCAACACCCAATACCCAATACCCAATCCCCATTCTTAACGAAGTTGACAAAAGACCCGTTAATATAGTAAACAGTCTGGTTGCAAATGTGATTGAGTGAATTATCCCGCGCCGTCTCCAGAACTTGACTTAGGGTTGATATTTCCCTTTGAACTGGATCAATTCCAAAAAGAAGCGATCGCGTCCCTGAACGCTGGACGCTCTGTAGTTGTATGTGCCCCCACTGGTTCGGGCAAAACATTGGTAGGCGAATACGCCATTTATCGCGCTCTCTCGCGAGGGAAACGTGTGTTTTACACCACTCCCTTGAAGGCGCTGTCCAATCAAAAATTACGCGACTTTCGAGAGAAATTTGGCTTTGAGCAAGTGGGACTGTTAACTGGAGATGCCTCCATTAACAGGGATGCACCAATTTTGGTGATGACCACAGAAATTTTTCGGAATATGCTCTATGGCACACCCATTGGGCAAGTTGGTATCTCACTTGTAGACGTGGAAGCGGTGGTACTGGATGAGTGCCACTACATGAACGATCGCCAACGAGGTACAGTCTGGGAAGAATCAATTATCTATTGTCCTCGTGAAGTTCAACTGGCAGCCCTTTCGGCAACAGTTGCCAATAGCGATCAACTTACCGATTGGTTAAACCGCGTTCACGGCCCGACTGATTTAATTTATTCTGATTTTCGCCCAGTACCCTTAGAATTTCACTTTTGTAATCCTAAAGGGCTGTTTCCCCTGCTCAATGATGACAAAACCAAAATTAACGCCCGCCTATCTAACAGGGGAAAAAGGAGACAAGGAGACAGAGGTAAAGCTGGTAGACCAGAAGCCCCCAGTTTAAGTTATACCCTCAGCCACCTCCAGCAACGGGATATGCTACCGGCAATTTACTTTATCTTCAGCCGCCGGGGATGTGATAAAGCAGTAGAGGAAGTAGGCGATTTATGGCTGGTAGATAATGATGAGTCTCAGATTTTACGGCGACAAATTGATGAATTTTTAAGCCGCAATCCTGAAGCAGGGCGTTCTGGACAAATTGCCCCCCTCTACCGAGGAATTGCTGCCCACCATGCCGGCATTTTACCAGCTTGGAAAGTACTGGTAGAAGAATTGTTTCAACAGGGACTAATTAAAGTAGTATTCGCCACGGAAACTCTAGCCGCAGGAATTAATATGCCTGCTCGGACAACCGTCATCTCCACCCTTTCCAAACGTACCGACACCGGACACCGCTTGCTGAACGCTTCCGAATTTCTGCAAATGGCAGGACGCGCAGGGCGTAGGGGGATGGATAAACAAGGTCATGTGGTGACACTACAAACTCCCTTTGAAGGAGCTAAAGAAGCAGCGTATTTGGCTACATCTAAACCAGACCCGTTAGTTAGTCAGTTTACGCCCAGCTACGGTATGGTTTTGAACTTACTACAAACCCATACCCTGGAGCAAACCCAAGAACTGATCGAACGCAGTTTTGGGCAATACATGGCAACGTTGCATCTAAGACCAAATTATGATGAGATAGCCGAAATTCAGGCACAATTAGCCCAACTCCAGGAGCAAATCGCCGCAGTTGATGAAAATGAATTGTTAATTTATGAGAAGTTGCGGCAACGCTTGAAAGTAGAACGCCAATTGTTGAAAACCCTGCAAGAGCAAGCGCAGGACGACAAACAAGAACAATTGGTGATGATGTTGAGCTTTGCTGTTTCGGGAACGCTGTTAAGTCTTAAGGGTAAAAATATTACAGTTCCTTCACCTGTAACAGCGGTGTTGGTAGGCAAATCACCAGGTTCCGGTGAAGCGCCTTACTTGGTATGCTTAGGTAGTGATAATCGTTGGTATGTGGCAACTACCTCAGATGTCGTTGAATTGCACGCCGAATTGCCGCGCGTAGAAGTGCCAGAGGATATTTTCCCACCGCCAGAGATGCCCATCAAACCAGGGCAGTCACGCCGTGGCAATGAACAAACATTTGCGATCGCTCAATGCATTCCTGATACACCAGAATCTGGGTACATGTCACCGGAAGTGGCAGAACAACTCAGTCGTTTAACCGCTGTACAAGAGCAATTAGAATCTCATCCCTTACATCAATCAGGTAATGCTGCAACGCTTTTCAAGCGCAGGGCGCGTTATGTAGAACTAGAAGCTGAACTCGAACAGATACAAGCTCAAGTAGAACAACAGTCACAACGTCATTGGGAAGAATTTCTTAATTTAATCACAATTTTGCAACAATTTGGCTGTTTGGATAACTTAGTGCCAACACACTTAGGACAAATTGCCGCCGCGATTCGCGGAGAAAATGAATTGTGGCTAGGTTTAGCACTTGCTAGTGGAGAATTAGACCAGTTAGATCCCCACCATCTTGCAGCAGTTATCGCCGCTTTAGTTACAGAAACACCGCGTCCCGATACCAAGGTTAACTTTGACCTTTCCTCGGAAATAGATCAAGCTTGGACTAGATTACAACCAATCCGCCGTTCAGTATTGAAGGTGCAGTACAGACATGGTGTAGCATTGCCTGTAGGCTTAGAGAATCGATATATCAATTTAATTGCTCTTGTGGAACAGTGGGCATTAGGAAAAGAGTGGCCAGAACTGTGCGATAACACTACCTTAGATGAAGGTGATGTAGTAAGAATTTTACGCCGCAGTTTGGATTTATTATCCCAGATACCCCACGTTCCCAATCTACCCAATTCCTTGCAGCGCAATGCCTATCGAGCGATGCAATTAATTGATCGATTTCCAGTTAATGAAGTGGTTGAATAAATTCACTTGGGGCAGATTTTATCTATACAGGTATTTGCCCCTTGATGCAAAAATTGGGCTAAAACAAATATGCTCTAAAACTGTCAATTGTAAATGCTAGCGAATCTTAGTAAACTAAGCTGCCAGTACCAGTTAGCTGACGTAAAGAATTGATGCAATATGGACAGTCACATCCAAATAACTTAATTGCAGCATCGCTTTCTGCATCAGTAAAATTCAGTGCTACAAGAGTGCTATCTGATGGCTGATTGGTAATCACTGTTGATTTAGGTGCAGGAGCAGCTTGAGGATTTCTCTCTGAATCTCGGATACAGATAAAGTTATTGTTACCGTGGGGATTAGTGATACAGGTACGACCATCGTCTGTGTGCATTAATCGCTGAGTAGTGGTGACACCAGCATGGGCTGGATTTACTACTGCTAGCGTAGACATCATAGAGGTAAAAATCGCAGAACTGGAAAGCAAATTCAGAATTAGTTTTTTGTTCATTGGTTTCCTAACCAAACATATCTGATTGCTAAGGCTAACCGATTAGTTGTTACAGGTCAAGTTATTTTTTGAATTGAATACCAAAATTGATGAGTTTTTTTGTAAAAATTACACTTTTTTTGTGAAAAAAACACAGCTATAACTATCTTGTGCTTTCAGCCAATAAATAACTTGATTAGCTGATTACCCAGTGACTGTAGCTAAATCACAACCGTTGACAGATAGTTTAATTGTTCCTGGCGAACGAGTTGGGCCAGTGACACGCAACACCACAAGACAAGATTTAGTAAAGTTATTTGGTAAGTCTCGCCTAGTTGATAAAACTATTGCAGGTGCTGAAGGAATAGGTAGTTTTGCTGCTACCCAAGTAAATTTGAATCAAGGGCGAGCGCTAACGGTAGTCTGGAGTGATAATACTCGTACTAAACCCTCAGATGTGCGTAACTTGGGTTCTGCTTGGAAAACCCGTGAAGGTATTGGTGTGGGAACTTCATTAAGTGAGTTACGCAAGAAATTAGGCAACTTTAAACTCTTTGGGTTGGCTTGGGACTATGGCGGTACTATTTTGTTGGAAAGTAGCCGATTATCCCGCTATCAAGGCAAACTCATCTTGCGAGTTAACGCTGCTGCTAATGCTGCCCAGAAATATCCTAATGATTATAAAGCAGTATCAGGCGATCGCACTTTTTATGCTAGCAATCCTCACTGGCAACCTTTGGGAATCAGGCTAGCAGAAATTATCGTTCTTCTCAATCCCAGTCAGTAAAAAGCAGCAAACGAGATCACATTATATCTAAGGTATAAGTTCTAAATTAACTTGCATGATCCCAATCACTCAGTAACTCATACTCTTGTTTGATTTTTTTGTGTTTGCGGAGTGGTACTTTTGGAGTACCAATATCCATAGCAGGAAAAGACAGTTTCTTCTTAGCTGATCTTTTGTCTTGTGTAATTGTACTAGTCTGTGTCGTTGTCATTGATGAATTATCCTTTAAAAACTCAGCACTACTTTAAATCATCAATTTCCAAACGGCAAATTTCTGAAGAAATAGATTTGGACATCGCAAGGCTATGTCTCAAGTGCTGAATGATACAATAAAGAGAATAAGAATCGTTTTTTACAAACAGTAATCAGTCAATAGTCATCAGTCAATAGTCAATAGTCAATAGTCATCAGTCAATAGTCAATAGTCAATAGTCAATAGTCAATAGTCAATAGTCATCAGTCAATAGTCAATAGTCAATAGTCAATAGTCAATAGTCATCAGCCATCAGTCATCAGTCATCAATTCTTCAAGACTGGTAAAAAGCCGTTGCTGCATTTAAGTGCTTGACTTTGCCTAATGGTGGAGAATCAGGTAATTGCGGAGGCTCAGCTTTAAACCATTTTTGGTAAATTTGCTTGTAAGTGCCATTGGCTAACAAAGTAGCTATAGCATTATTAATTGCATCCAGGTGGGGAGAATTTTTCGGTGTAGCAATTCCGTAGTATTCTTCGGTAAGTAGATCTGCAACCACTTTGATACCTTTTAGCTGGCCATTGTTAATTGCATACAAAGTAGCGAAAGCATCGTTAATGACAGCATCAACATTGCCATTAAGCAAATCTTGGAAAAATTCTGGCCCAGAATTAAAGGTAGTAATTTTGGCATTAGGGATAGTTTTAGCCAAATCTGCACCTGTTGAACCAATTTGTACACCAATTTTTCTGCCTTTAAGACTGTTAAGATTTTGAATATCTTGGTTGTTTTCTCGAACTGCGATCGCTAGTCCGGCTTTAAAATAAGGTCGTGAAAAAGAAATTGTTTTCAAGCGTTCAGCAGTAATACTGATTCCACTAATTGCAGCATCAACATTGCCAGCTTGCAAAGTGGAAATCATGCCGTCAAAGGGTAGACTTTCAAACTGTACCGTAAAACCTGCACTCGCTGCGATCGCATTCATCAAATCAATATCAAAGCCTTCTAGCTTCCCGTCAGCCTTCTGAATTTCAAAAGGAATAAAAGTAGGGTCTGTGGCTACTTTGAGAAGTTTAGCACCTGCATTGGTAGATGGGCGAGAACTTTGACAAGCAATAATCAGTAGCAAACAGCCTAAACCAAGAATTATTTGCTGCCACTTGAATTTTAGCAATTTCACAGACACACCTATTTTTTAAACAAAACACTTTATTTAAAGAATACTGAAGTTCTCTAATAATTCATAGAGAACGCATTATTATATATACTTATTGGTTTCCAAAGTATCTAGGAAACCCCTCTCCAAACCTATCCCCCAAAGGGAGAGAGGCTTTGAAATTTCCCCTTTCCCTCGCAGGGAAGGGGGTAGGGGGTTAGGTTTCATAATTCTTCAATAACTTTTCAAACAACCTCTTATACCATTTCCAAAAATATTTGCAATATATAAATCGACTGTAGGGGCGTACAGCTGTACGCCCCTACCCATGTATCTGTATTATGTATTTCGTGAAATGGTATTAACCTTAGCAAAGGTGTAGTATATATAAAAACTATGTATCCCAAGCAATATGAGTGCAGAATTATTAACCATTGCCGGCTCAGTAGGGAAAGCAGTATTTCCAGAAGTTGTTAAAAAAATTAATAGTGCATTAAATCCTACAGACTTAGAAAAAGCTTTGAAAGCGGGTGTTAAATCTGCTGATGAATGGGATAATAAGCAACCTTATGAACAGCAGTTATTTTATCATTGTGAAGAAAAGCCAGCGAAAGAATTTTTAGAGCAGTTTTTCAAAGATACAGGAGTTCAAGAAGAATTACAGAAGCCTTTTACAGAGAAAACAAACCCTAATTTAGAAATTTTAATTCAAATATTCCAGAAAATCAAATCAGAAAAGCCAAAGTTAAGGTTTCCCAATGAGAGTATTGAACATTGGCTGAAAAAGTTTGTAGATGCTTATTTTGAACATACAAATACATATTTGAAATTCAAAATAGCTAAAACAGATTATCTCAAACAACTGTCACGCTATTTTGATGGTGTTGAATATGTAGGCTTGAAGGTAAAAACTAAAGAAGAAGAAAAATTTGTTAAATTACCACAAATTTTTGTGATGCCTAATGTGGCTGAACAGGTGGAAGTTAGCGAAAGCATTCGTTTAAAATTAAATCGAGATTTGGCTTTAGAAGAGACAGCCAATCAGGAACGCCAGCAGCAAAATCTATTTTGGGAACAACAAAGTAGTGGCAAGAGATTTTCAGCCCAAGAATTGCTGAAAGAAAGTTCACGTAATAAGTTTGTTGTCTTGGGTGAACCAGGAATTGGTAAAACAACTTTGATGAGTTATTTTGCTGTGATGCTGGCTGAACAGCAGGCTGAAAAACTTGGTTTATCAGCAGATTTAGATTTGTTGCCTATTTTGATTAAAATTAGAGATTTAGGCAAAGCTTCCAAGAAGAATATTTTAGAATATATACGCAATTTTGCAAATAGTATTCATGTGAAAGAATTGCCTAAAGGTTTTTTTGAACATTGGCTAGAAGATGGCAAAGCGTTAATTTTACTTGATGGTTTAGATGAGATTGCTAAACCAAGCGATCGCTCTGAATTCGTAAAGATAATTCACAGCTTTATAGGACAATATTCTCAAAATAGGGTCATTATAACTTCGCGTCCAGCAGGTTATAGCCGAGAGTTTTTTGGTACTGATGAATTTCCTCATTACCAGCTAGAAAAATTTGATGACAGTCAAATTGATTTATTTATTCAGCAGTGGTACAACAGCAGATTGCCAAACAAGCCAGAGGAAGCAAAAGAGCGTCAAGAAAGCTTAAAAAAAGCATTAGCAACACAAGAACGCATCAAGTTGTTAGCACGTAATCCTTTATTACTAACAATCATTGCTTTAATTCATCGCTATGATGCACATTTGCCTAGACAGCGATATAAACTCTATGAACAGGCAGTAGATACGCTATTGATTAACTGGGATGCAAGCAAAGACATTGAGTCTAGGAAGTTCAATTATATTCAATTGGATGATATTAAAACATTGATGCAACGCCTGGCTTACTGGATTCATTCTCAAGGGGAAGCTGGTAATCAAGAAGGTGGTACACTGATTGATAGAGATGAGTTAATTATGCAATTAAGCAAATATATTCGTGAATTAAAATATCAGGTTGAGAAACATCAAGCTCAAGCTGAAGCAAAACGCTTAGTTGAGCATATTACAGAACGCTGTGGTTTATTAAACGAACAAGGTCAAGATAGATATGGCTTTGTGCATAAGACATTTCAAGAATATTTGACTGCTCAAGAAATACGCGATCGCCAAGAAGAAGACTTTAATGAAGTACTAAATCATATTGGAGACTATTTACACAATTCTCACTGGCGAGAGGTGTTGCTGTTGTTAATAGCTCAACAAAAACGTAGCAACCCGAAAAAAGTGATTGAAGCAATTCTGCAACAAGAGACTCCTTATGAAGAATGGCTGCACCGTAATCTTTTATTTGCGGGTACTTGTTTAGCTGAAGATTTAGAATTATCTGATAGCAAATTGATTACAGATATTTTGCAGCGATTAGTTAAGCTTGAAGTTAGCGATAAACAACGAGTAGGTGACAAAGTTAAATCACAGGTTTTTCAAATTCTTTGCAATTTAAATGAAACCAAATTTCAAGCTCAAGCATTACAATTGTTGAAAGCATCAGCAGATTTGATAAATAAAACCCGACTGCTAGAATATCTGGCGGCTTTAGGTGAAGAAGAGGAAGCATTGCGAGAACTGCTGGCTTTACTCAAAGATGAGAGTGAGATTGTGCGTTACTCTGCTGTTTGGGCATTGGGCAAGTTGGGCAACGCCTCGCCGCAGGTAGTTGAAGCACTGCTGGCTTTACTCAAAGATGAGAGTCTGATTGTGCGTAACTCTGCTGCTTGGGCATTAGGCAAGTTGGGCAAGGCCTCGCCCCAGGTAGTTGAAGCACTGCTAGTTTTACTCAAAAATGAGAGTTACAGAGTGCGTGACTCTGCTGTTGAGGCATTGGGCAAGTTGGGCAACGCCTCGCCGCAGGTAATTGAAGCACTGCTGGCTTCACTCAAAGATGAGAGTGAGATTGTGCGTTACTCTGCTGCTTGGGAATTGGGCAACTTGGGCAACGCCTTGCCGCAGGTAGTTGCAGCACTGCTGGCTTTACTCAAAAATGAGAGTTACAGAGTGCGTGACTCTGCTGCTAAGGCATTAGGCAAGTTGGGCAACGCCTCGCCGCAGGTAGTTGAAGCACTGCTGGCTTCACTCAAAGATGAGAGTTACAGAGTGCGTAACTCTGCTGCTGAGGCATTAGGCAAGTTGGGCAACGCCTCGCCGCAGGTAGTTGAAGCAGTGCTGGCTTCACTCAAAGATGAGAGTTACGGAGTGCGTTACTCTGCTGCTGAGGCATTGGGCAAGTTGGGCAATGCCTCGCCGCAGGTAGTTGAAGCAGTGCTGGGTTTACTCAAAGATGAGAGTGACAGTCATGTGCGTGACTCTGCTGCTAAGGCATTAGGCAAGTTGGGCAACGCGTCGCCGCAGGTAGTTGAAGCACTCCTGGCTTTACTCAAAAATGAGAGTTACAGTAATGCACGTAACTCTGCTGCTGAGGCATTGGGCAAGTTGGGCAAAAACTCCAGCAATATTACTGCTGCTGTCGCCGAATGGATTTCACAACACCAAGATTCAGAATATGTAAGCAGTGGGATTGATGCGCTGTGGAATTTGGTAGTAATTGAAAAATAATTCTTTGCGTCTTTGCAAGGAATCCCGCGAAATCATGGCGTGCATTACTCCACAGAACCCCAAAACCAGTTGCCTACAGCACCAGGTTCCTTTTCAGTGAGAAATTCTCTCTTAGCAGAAACAAACTCTTTTTTAGAGAGGATGCCGTCATTATCGATATCAAGCTTGGAGAAGACAAAAGCTGATTTTTCAGCATCTAGTTCAAACACACTGAAGAAGAGACGATGCTCTTGTTGTGATATGTGACCATCACTGTCTAAATCAACAATATCAAACAAAGTCTCTATTAAAGGGTCGTTGTAATCTGGATTTGAAACCACTTGCTCTATACCCTGACAAAATTCTTCGGGACTTACCTTACCATCTCCATCCAAATCCGCTTTAGACCAAAAATTTTCCCAAACATGAAGCCACTTAAACAACAAATCTTTGTGAATCTCTGAACCAACCTCTGCGCTACGGATGTTGGCGAACCTCTCAGCAAAAATCTCAGCATCTTCTTTCCCAATGAAGCCTGAATTATCGGCATCCAGACAGTAAAAGTGATGCAGTAACTTTTTTCTATGATATTCGCTTAACAATGCTTTTCCCTTTTGCTTACCAAACATACCTACATTACCACATCAGTACGTAGTCGATACGCACAATCACAAGTAGGTACACCATCATGGTAATCGACTCGATAACCCGATTTTTCACCCAAAAATCCACCCGACAAAAACCCAATTATAACGTGAGGCCGATGAACCTCTCCCCAACCCCTCTCCGACGCGGAGAGGGGCAGAAATATTCTTAGTTTTCAACGAAAAATCAGGGTTTCAAAGCCTCTCTCCCTCACAGGGAGAGGAATGGAAGTGGGGTTTTTAGAACCGTCGATCTCACGTAATTATATAGCGGTTCTCGGTTGGGTGCATTACAGTTTTAACCTCTCCTACAAGGAGAGAGGCTTTGACTCTTACTCCCCTTCCCTTGTAGGGAAGGGGTTGGGGGTTAGGTCTGTATTTGACTCAACTGCAAACCGCTATAGAACCCATTTGATATCAGGCATAGATACCATGTCCGGTTAATTAGTTATGATTCCTACATTCATTGCACCCCACCCCCAACCCCTCCCCGCTTGCAGGGAGGGGAGCAAAAGCGCAGCTTTGGCGGGGTGGGGTTTCAAGTGCAACTTAGTGAAACCCGCTATAATACGTTTTTCTAGATAATCAAGTGTAATTGCCTGTTTTATACCAAATTGGTATTCAATAATTACGAATTACGAATTACGAATTACGAATTAAATCAATGTCTGCCTACCAAATTGCTGATTTGTTCGCCGAACGAGCAAAAGACATAGCACCGCCAACCTACGGGACTGAGTTAACCAAGATTATCACTGTTAGCTTTGCCTACGGTCTAGCTGATCCTACTCTGTTTCCCCACGCAGATTTAGCTGCTGCCACTGTCGCTGTACTTGCAGAACAAGCCCCCACAGTTCTCAACTACGGCCCACCCGCAGCCCTACTTTATGAGCAGATTATCTCACGTTTGCAAGCTCAAGGAATTGCAGGCGATCGCAATTCTGTTCTCATTGGCTACGGTTCTGGACAAATCTTAGGCTTACTCCCCGATGTCTTTGTCGAACCTGGTGATGTGGTAATCGTTGAAGGGCCTACCTTTCTAGGTGTAGTTACGAGATTCGCCCAAGCTGGCGCTAAAATAATTACCATTCCTGTAGATGAATTGGGAATGGATGTAGACGCGCTAGAAGCAACTTTACGCGACTTGAAACAACAAGGCATCAGACCTCGATTTATTTATACCATCCCCACCTTTCACAATCCCACAGGCGTTACCATGCCGTTGTCTCGCCGCAAAAAGCTGGTAGCATTAGCCGCTGAGTATGGTGTTTTGGTGGTGGAAGATGATGCTTACAGTGATTTGCGCTTCCGTGGCGAAGTTGTGCCTTCTTTAGCATCCCTCGACAATGAAGGGTGGGTGTTATACGTCAGTACGTTCTCTAAAATTATCGCTCCTGGTGTGCGGTTAGGTTGGGCTTGTGGCGACCCGACAATTATTGAACGGTTAGCAATGTTCAAAAGTGAAGGGCCTGTAGGGCCGTTTGTCAGTCATGTGGTTGCCCGTTACTGTGCTACAGGTAAATTAGATGGTCACATCCAGAAATTAATCGCCAACTATCAGCATAAATGTGATTTGTTATTAGATGCGATCGCTCGTGAGTTTCCCAGTGATGTCATTGCTTTGCGTCCCGACGGTGGTTTTTTCGTCTGGTGTAAATTGCCACCAGATATCAGCGCCAAAACTCTCCTAACTGCCGCCAGTGAACACGGCGTTACCTTCCTACCCGGAACTCGCTGCTATGCCAACGGCCAAGGAGACGACGCCATCAGGCTATCTTTTAGCTTTCAGCCACCTGAAAAGATTGTAGAAGGAATTACCACATTGGGGTCAGTGTTGCACCAACTGCGGCAGTGAATTTTTAGGGAGCTTTCGGAGCGGGGGAGCTTTCGGAGCGGGGGGGCAGGGGAGCAGGGGGGCGGGGGAGCTTTCGGAGCGGGGGAGCAGGGGAGCAGGGGGGCGGGGGAGCAAGGATTTGTGTCACTAATTGAGTGAAATGGTATCAGATGATAACCGACAAATCACTAATATGTCATTGCGAGTGTAACGAAAACAGACGACGCGATCGCAAGGTTTTTGGGATTGCTTCCCTTCGGTCGCAATGACGGTTATTTAATCGAAATAATATAAACGAGTCTTTGATATCCGCGCACGAATCTTTGATATTCATGCACGAATCTTTGATATTCGCGCATGAGTCTTTGATATTCGCGCATGAGTCTTTGATATTCACGCACGAATCTTTGATATTCGCGCACGAATCTTTGATATTCGCGCACGAATCTTTGATATTCACGCACGAATCTTTGATATTCGCGCACGAATCTTTGATATTCGCGCACGAATCTTTGATATTCGCGCATGAGTCTTTGAGGGAGATAAATCAGTCTTTGAGCCTAATACTTCAACTTACAACTCTCCCCCTGCCCCCCTGCACCCCTGCCCCCCTGCCCCCCTGCACCCCTGCCCCCTGCTCAATTAGGTATAAAGTGTAAAATTCGGTATCTCTCCATTCAATACCCAATTACCAACCTCAAACACCTTGTAAGCCACAGGATCATGCAAAGTGTGTGTGCGAACATTCCGCCAGTAGCGGTCAAAACGATACTTATTCGCGGCAGAACGTGCGCCTGTCACCTCAAAAATCTTGCTAGTAACATCTAATGCTACTCTCGTACTCAAAACTTTAGCAGAAGCAACACTAACAGCAAGTTCTCCGCGTTCAGCAGCGGTGAGTTCTTCTCCCTTTTCCCAAGCTGCTTGCGCCAACGATGTTACATGGTCAGCATGGCTAATGGTGGCTGCTAAGTCAACCCACATATTGCCATATTGCTCAATAATGTAGGGGTCTTGAGCCGCTGTTTCTGCGGGAGATATTATCCAAGGTCGAGTGTGTGTATGTGTATACTGTTTTGCTTCCGCAAATGCTCCGAGAGCAATTCCTAAATATAAATGGACAAAAACTAATTGACCAAGGGGAGTAAACAAGGTAGCAAACGGTCTAGGGTCATCATTAGAGTCGGGATTTCCTAGTATCTCGTCTCTACGTATCAAAACGTTGTCAAAGACGACACTGCCACTTTCAGTTTGACGCTGACCAATATAATTCCAATCATCGTTGATTTGTACACCCTCGCGATCGCTAGGAATAACTGCATACACCACATTACCCAAGTCTTCGCGCCTTCCCCCAACTAGTACCACATCTGAGCATTTTGTGCCTGTGGCAAAGTTCTTTAACCCATTAAGACGAAAGTTTTCCCCGTCTGGTGTCAAAATTGAATCAGGGTCACGTGGATTTGCAGCATCTGACCAAAACCAATTGTGGCGCACACTAGCTGTTGAAAATTCGGCATACTGTTCTGGTGTGCCAAAAAATCGTGGTATGGCACTATTGAAATAGTGATAGCCCAACAATTGCCCCACAGAACCATCGGCTTTGGCAATTTCTCGGATTACTTTGAAAACATTAGGCCAAGTTTCACCAATTCCACCATATTCTTTCGGTATTACCAGGTTTAACAGACCACTGTCACGTAACTTTTTGAGTTCCTCAGTGGGGGTTCCTCCCTTGGCATCACGTAAAACAGCTGTTTTGGCAAATTCTTCTGCTAAGGTAGTAGCGATCGTGAGGAAGTCTGTTGATTCTTTAAGAACTGTTACCATTCAGATGACTCCTTTAGGTAAAGGCTTTGGCTTCAGCAACAGGTATGGAAGCTTCTACAGCATTGGATTTCGTGCCATCTACAAGCCGCTTGTCAATGAACTCATCCGCATCCTGTAGTAGTACTTCAGCAAAATGTAGTTTAATCTCCATTTTGCCGACTAAGTAAATAATTAACGCTTCTTCATAACCGTATGTGAGATTATACGGAATCAAGTTTTTATTGAAGCAAGGGAGATGGGGGGATGGGGAGAATATACCACTGACAACTGACAACTGACAACTGACAACTGACAACTGCTAACTTTTTTCACCCCAATGAGATGCGAGAGGAACGCAGATGAACCCTTAGCAGCCTAAGCCAGCGTAACCAAATTTGTGCCGGTTGTTCAAAGAACGTGAAAATATCGCCGAAACCAAGGTTAGTTTTGTGATGATGTAACCAGTGTCTTTCAGGAGTAGTGATGAATAGAACCTGGCACAAAACATTCACAAGCTTTGGAGTTTGCCAACCCAAGACACTTATGTGTCTCCACCACACATGAAACTGGCCAAGCAGTAGTCCACAAATAACGCCAATAGGAGAGAAAGGCCACAAAACTACTGCCATTATTAGATAAGGCAAAGCCCCTAAAATACCGTCCAAAAGAACCTGGGGATTAAATGTCAAAATAGCGTAGTGGCGAAAATCCTTCTTCCAAGAATGGTGCGTTTTTAGGTGGAGGCTACCAAAAACATGCTCAGGTACGTGGTAACAAAAAGTAGACAAGAAATCTCCAAAAAAGAGTAATAGCCAAGCAACAGCGATAGCCTCAAGCATTTATAATCCTCACGTTCAGTAACAAAACTCCACAGAAAAAAGCAGATATGATGGTGTAGACGTAGACACCTAGTTTTTCTACTTTGCCAGCAACCGCTGTGCGTCTCGTAGGTCTACGCTTCAGCTAGTTCGGCTCAGAATAATTTAGGAAGTTGTAGTTTCATGAATCTACGATCCTTAATGTAGGGAATAGCAACTTGTGAGTGCTTCTAATCTGGTTTCTGGCTTTAGGTTGATGGTCTTTATACATCTAAATCCCGATAGAATTACAGTATTTTATCATATACACTTCACAATCTTCTTACTAAGGCAGATAGTAAAAGCAAAGGTTGAGTTAAAATTAGTACAAATTTAGGTTAAGGTTTTATGTAATGTTGCTTATACCAAACTGATGAGAATTAAGCCTGATTAGCAACTCGACTTATAATGTTAAAAGCCAGCCTAATACCGTTGCCTTAGAAGTAAAAAGTCAAAAAAAGCCAGTCATGTAGTGAGGCAGTCCAGTCTTGTGCAGCCGCTGGGTTCGACGGGTTTCCCAGCAGCCGTGCAATTATTAGTTTTATATGTGAGCAGATTTGTACAAGTTAGAACTGAAGATACTTTTTTATTCTTCTTGCTAATTTTTTAGCTAAATCAAAAAGAAGCCCCACATCTGACCCGAAGGGCAGTGTGGGATGAATTTTTGGGCGACGACGAATTGACCAACAACCAACTCAATCCTGCGGATTGAGTTGGTTGTTGGTCGATGATAGCGAAGCGTTAGCGGGTACTCCCGCGTCGGAGTCGCCATTTTTTATGTTTGGTAACGTATCAACAAGCTCATCTATCACTTGAGTCATTGTTTTATCTGCGTACTCTGCATATTGCTTGAGCTTATTAAATCTGCGCTCAGACATTCTTAATCGTAATTGTTTGTTTTTCATCCTGGTTATACAATGAATACATTTTATGTAATATTACTTTAAGGTCGAAAAAACAAAGGACAAAGATGAGAATTTCATATCAATACAAAATCAAGCCAACTAAACAGCAAGCAGAAAAGATTGATAAAACACTGGAGATGTTGCGCTGTCAGTACAACTATCTACTTGCTCAAAGGTTTGATTGGTATGAAATGAATCGCTGTCCTATTGATAGATGTCCATTAATTTGCCATATACCTGAACTAAAGGATAAGCCTAACTATTACAGTCAAAAAGCCTCGCTAGTTCAACTGAAAGTGGATAGACCTTGGTACAAAGATATTCACTCTCAAGTGCTACAGGAAGTCCCTAAGAGAGTTGAAAAAACTTTTGATAGATGGTTGTCCGGGGATGTTAATGGTAAAAAATCTGGTAGACCTCGATTTCAAGGCAAGGGTCAATACAAAACGTTCACCTATTCACAATTTAAGCAGCATCATTTTATCAACAATAAAATTACGCTGTCCAAGATAGGAGATGTAAAAGTTATTGTTCATCGACCTATTCCTGACGGTTTCAAAATTAAAACCGCTTCTGTAACTAAGAAAGCTGATGGCTACTATTTAACTCTCAGCCTGGAAGATGCGACAGTTCCCGAAATCAAGCTTGATTTCAATCCTAATTCGATAACTGGTATTGACGTGGGATTGAAGGAGTTCTTAACCACTTCCGAGGGAGATACAGTTGCAATTCCCCAACACTACCGCAAAGCCCAAAAACGTTTACGGGTTATTCAAAAACGTGTTTACCGTCGTAAAAAAGCTAGTAATCGAAGATTAAAAGCAGTAAAACAGTTGGGTAGACAACATAAAAAGGTTGCTGATAAACGTAAAGATTTTCATTTCAAAACTGCTAACAACTTATTGAAAAAATATGATGTTGTTGCAGTTGAAGATTTGAATGTTAAAGGACTTGCACGTACCCGATTGGCAAAATCTGTACTTGATGCTGGATGGTCAAGCTTTCTGTCGATACTGACTTTCAAAGCCGAAAATGCTGGTTTGTTGGTTATCCCTGTTAAAGCATCCGGTACAAGTCAAGATTGTTCTAATTGTGGTGTCAAAGTTCCTAAAAAGCTGCATGAGAGATGGCATAACTGCCCCAATTGTGGATGCAGTCTTGACCGTGACCATAATGCAGCAATAAATATAAAAAACAGAGCGGTGGGGCATCCCGTTCTTAAAGCCAAGAGTCTCCTAAGCGATAGCCGGATTGTCTTGGAAGCCTACACTTACTGCTTCGCAGTAAGTGTAGGAGATGTCACTATGTTAGGTAATGAATAATGGGAGATTATTCATAATAATATGAGATTGACCAAAATAAAATATTAACTGAAAAATTTAATTTTTGTAACAATAAAAAAATAGACAAAATTTATAAATGTTACACATCTGCTATATATTAGTCGCAAAAATGCCATAGACACGAATTAATTTTATAGATGTTTTCTGAAGAGTTAATTCTTTAAGTCTATTTTTTAGACATATACTTTGTGGTCATAACTACAAACTACAGGCTGTAGCAATAGTAGTTTCGGGGTTTGTTGAATGACAATTATACTGATAACAGATATGGGCTTTTATGGATTTGAGTGGTTTGATACCATGAGTGAGCAAGGAAAATATATCTTAAATAGACAAAAAGCCAAGATACGTTATTGGGTAGTGCCCTTGCTGAGGAATTTTTGTGCTTAACTTGAGAACTCTACAACCTGGCGATGAAGTGTTGTTAGAAAATTTCCTCTTGCAACATACCGATACTTCTATGTTTTTACGCGTAATTGGGAACTTGTACTCTCGCAAGCCGAAGTATTGGTAATTGGTAATTGGTTTTGAGTATTACCTATTACCCATTACCTATTACCTATTACCAAGCAAACCGACTAGATCGTAAGTAATTAGCCGAACTTGATATAAAGCCTCAATTGCCTCTGTAGACAACATATGAATGCCCAGCAGCACTGGCTCGTATAGCATCTGCCAATTCATCAATTGAAGCACCAAAGCAGGGGAGCAGGAGAGATGAGGGGGAATAATTAGTAACCAATGCCCCATGCCCCATTCCCAATTCCCTATTCCCCAATTTTAAATGTATCGACAGATGCTTGTAGTTGCTGTGCTAATTCTAATGTTTGTTGTAGAGAGTCAGATACAATGCCAGATGAATCTGCGGTGTATTTTGAGACTTCGGCAATTTGTTTGATTAACGATGCGATCGCTTGCGAAGTTTTCGCCTGAGATGCCGTGGCTGTGGAAATTGACTGCACTAAATGATTAATTTGCTGGGACGCATCTATAATATTCTCTAAGCTCAGCTTGGTATTTTGCACAACATTAGCTCTTTCTAGTACTTCGGTAGTTTCTAATTCGACAATTTTGACAACTTCAGTAGTTTGCAATTCGATATTCTTTAATATGTGCTGAATTTCTTGTATTGCTTCTCCAGACTGCACAGCCAATTGAGCGATTTGTTCCACTAGGGTAGCAAAACCTCTACCTTGATTACCCATCCAGGCGATTTCAACATTAGCGTCGCTAGCTAACAAGTTGGTTTGTACGGCAATTTCCTTAATCAAGGAGGCAACAAGGGCAATTTTTTGAGAAGATTGACCTAAATCTTTGACTTTTTTCGCTATTTGTGTATTTGTCTGTTGCCAATTCAAGATACTTTCAACAGTAGAATCGATGGCTGCCTTGGCTATTTGTGCTGTATCAGAGGTAGTGTTGACTACTTCCTCTGCTTGATGGGCGCTATCTGCCACTGCTTGAATCGAGTGATTCATCTGATCTACTTCTTCAAGGGCGTAGCTAATTTCTTGGGCTTGTTTGAGCGTTTCATCTGTCAATTGCTGTATGGCATCAGAGTTGTTGCCAAGGGAAACATTTACCTGCTGGGCTGTTTTTTTGACTTGAATGATCATCTGTCGTAAGTTGTCGATGATGCTGTTAAAAGCATCAGCGACTAGGTTAATTTCGCTGTTTGTCAGACGAACAGTTAAATCTCCTTTAACTGCTTGTTCAACTTCACTCAGAAGTTGTAGTGCCTGGCTTTGCAGGTCTTCTTTAGCACGCTTTAATTCTTCTTCTTCTGGTTGGGGTGAAGTAATTTCATCTAGTACACCAATAAAATTTATGACTTGCCCAAATGTGTCTCGCACTGGAGAAATTGTTAATTCACCACAGAACTGGCTTTCATCCTTGCAGTAAACTTTGAGTATAACTTGGCATTCGCTTAAATCACGCACCGCGTTATCTAATTGTTCAAGTGCAGCTTTTTCTGTGTCGGTTCCTTGCAGAAATTGGTAGTTGCGTCCTAGTGCTTCTTCTGGTGGGTAGCCTGTAATTTTTTCAAAAGCAGCATTGCAATATATAATTGGATTTTCTGGTTGACGTGGGTCAGTAATGAAGATGGCTTTACTGGCTGCGGCAATGGCGCGATCGCGTATTCGCAAGCTTTTCTGTGCTTGTTCTAGTTCATGCAGCAGACTGGCTTGTTGTAAGGCAGTGCCAACTTGAATTGCTAGTTGTCTCAATAAATCTATTTCAAAGTTTTGCCAATACCGAGGTTGAGAGCATTGATGAACACACAATAAGCTGACAAGTTGATTATTGGTGATAATCGGTGCAATCAAATTGGCCTTGATTTGAAAACCTTCAAGAATTTCTCTGTGGCAATCTGTAAAACCGGCTTTGTCAACATTGTTAGTAGCTCTGACTCTACCATTTTTGTACATTTCAATGTAATTTTCTTGGAAGGGGTCATTAACTGTTGTCCCCAAGGTTTTCATCCAACCCGCTGCTACTGACTCGGCGATAATAGTACCACTCCAATCAGCATTGAAACGATATATAACCACACGATCAGCTTTCAATGCTTGCCGAATTTCGTGGACAGTTGTGTTGAACACATTATCCAAGTTTAGCGATCGCCGGATTTGCAAGGTAATCTGTGTAAATAGATGTGAGCGTTTGGCTTGAGCTTCTTGTTGTTCTAAAAGCTTGATTTGGGCAGCCAAACGCCGATCTACAAACGAAGTCATCAGTGCAAAACCGAGAATGAACAAGCTGGCAATACCGATGGATACAGCCAGCCAACTTAGGGAACTATTAATTGTCTCATTTGCAGACAATGCTTTGGGGTTAATTGGCGTAAATATGACGCTAGCCATTCCTGTGTAGTGCATTCCAGCAATGGCTACTCCTATTAAAATAGCACTGCCGATTTTAGACCACCGCAAAGTTTTGCCAGTCTGCATTCGTAGTTGGAAGGAAATCCATAGGCTGGCAATAGATGCCCAAATAGCGATCGCAACACAAAGTACAAATAGTACAGGATTATATTGAATCGTTGCTTCTATGCGTATCGCCAGGATTCCAATGTAGTGCATGGCAGCCAGACCAATACCTATCAAGGTTCCACCAATCAGCAATTGCCAAACATTTAAGACTGGGCGACTGACAATGTAAAATGCGCCCGCCCAAGCGAAGATGGCAGGCAGCATAGAGATTAGCACAGTCAACATATCATAAGCCATCTGCATCGGCAGACTCAGGGCTAGCATGGCCACAAAGTGCATCGACCAGATACCGATACCCATGACGATGGCGCCGCCAATCCACCAAGCGAGTTTAGCCCATGATTTGGCTGCTGTCACCCGCGCAGCCAAATCAAAAGCAGTGTATGAGGCCAGAACTGCAATCACAATCGAAAGCGCTATCAGGCGCGGGTCATATGTGCTACTCATAGCTTGGGGAATAGGGAATGGGGAACAGTAATAAAATTACTTCTAACTCTTAACTCCTTGTTAATTCTTATTTTTTCAGGACTTACGCAACTGGCACACATATTTTCTGCGATGGCAGTCAATAGTCAAGGGTCAAAAATCAGGGTTTTTGGACTATTGACTTTTGACCGTAATATCATGTCCGGTTAAATAGAAGTTAATTGCATTGGCGGAAGCCTGAGCGCAGGGTACGAAGCGAAGCAATCCCAAAGTCTTTGCGGTTGCTTCGCTCGCCTTCGTTGCGCTCGCAATTGACTTAATGTAAGTGATTAGGCGGACATGATATAGCCTCATATTTTAACAAAGAATAGCTCAATTTATTGATGGTGTTATTTGCGAGCATTTAGAGATTTTTTCTTTATTGCTGTTACAGCAGTATCTTCCTGTATTTTAAAAAGGCATGATTAGATAATTAAGCCCTCATCGGCTATTTGGGGCTAATTCAGTTTCAATCAGTAGTAGGTTCAGGAAAGGTGGCTCTCAAATATGACTTTTTGAATCGCCCAAGTCGCTTGGATAGACTGTTATAGCTATTTTTCCAACCAATATTCTTAATTTTTTAATTTATTTTTCTCTTTTTCCCACTTTTCTTACTTTTTATCCTACAAAATTACTTTTAATAATTTCATCTAATTTTTTCAGAACCAGTAAATTTTTTTATTTATATATGCTTGATTATGTTACTAAAAGCAGCAATTTATGATATCCTCCTACTGGTATAGTAAAAAAACAGTATGTAGCTAGATTCTTAAGCGTCGATCTAAATATAAAGTACTAAATTATACTCAATTATAGCCTAATCAACTTTGTACTAACTGGCGTTTGTAGTCTGTCAATGATGAATAAGAAAGGTAAAGGTGAAAGGAACAGTGCTGATATAGTTTCTTGTTCCTTTTCCCCTTCGCTTCTTTGGTAAAGAGTGCTTCCAAATAAACCTAAGTAAAGAACAAGGAATGAATGCAACACTTTTGAGCGATCGCTATCGCATTATTAGCGTACTTGGAACTGGTGGATTTTGTGAAACATTCTTAGCCGAAGATACACAAATGCCTTCGGGACGACGTTGTGTAATTAAGCAACTCAAACCGATTAATGATAACCATCAGGTTCACCATCTGGTACAAAGGCGATTTCAAAGAGAAGCTGCTATTTTAGAAGAACTTGGAGGATCTAGTCCTCAAATTCCCAACCTATATGCCTATTTTCAGGTATCTGGGCAATTCTATTTAGTGCAGGAATGGATTTTTGGACAAACCCTCAGCCAAATAGTCAAACAAAATGGTTGTTTAAGCGAGAGTGAAGTCATCCCCATCTTAATGAGTCTGCTAAATGTGCTGGATTTTATCCATAGCAAAGGCATTATCCACCGCGATATTAAGCCAGACAACATTATTCTGCGCGCCTCGGATGGCAAACCGATTTTAATTGATTTTGGCGCTGTGCGAGAAACTATGGCAACAGTGATCAATTATGAAGGAAATGTCACCAGTTCAATTGTCATTGGTACACCAGGGTTTATGGCTAATGAACAAGCAGCAGGACGCCCAGTTTTTGCCAGTGACTTGTATAGTTTAGGGTTAACAGCAATTTACCTATTGACAGGTAAATTGCCGCACGAATTGACTACAGATGCCTATAGTGGAGAGAGTATCTGGGATCGGAATGCTATCAGTCCGAATTTAGCAGCAATATTAAATAAAGCAACTCGATTTGATGTTAGGGAACGCTACCCTAGTGCAAAAGCGATGCTCAATGCTTTGCAGACTATTGCAAATTCGACTGCACCAAAAATATCTGCTTTTAACCAACTGTCTAGTTTGCCTAATTCTGCTATCCAAGAACCTGCTGTTCAAAGCAGTAGACAAAACGCGATTTTTCTTGGCAGTACTTTAGTCACAGGTGGATTAATAGGTGGTTGTGTGATTATTGGTCTTTTGTTGGCAAATTCTTATCAACCTCGTTCCTATAGGGAAGCTGCATCTTCCTTACTCCCAAAACAACAAATTTCAGGAAATCCTTTTTTATTACCTCCTTCTCCATCTATAACTCCACATCCCCAAACAAGTGCAACTCCTAAATCACCAATTGTAAATAGCGCTAATCTACCTAATTCTTTTTATTTCATCCCTGATTCGACTGTGCCAAATCTGCAAACTGCTCTAGAACGATTTAAAACTTTACAGGCTGAGGGTTATGCTAAATCAGGTGTGTTCTGGATACGAGAATATCCTAATTTCTCAGATCAACCTTTATTTGTAGTTTATGTGGTTACATTTAAAGACCGCCCTAGTTGTATTGATTTCCTCAAAACTTATGGAATAAACAATCCAAAAGCATATTGCGCCTTTGCTAGTAAAGATCCAAATGCACCGACTGGTCGTGAGTATTTTAAGGAAATAAAGTAAGGAGAATGGGGAATAGCTAGGTTTTCTCAGTTGTGAAATCATTAATACAACTCTGATGACAGATATTTTTGCATTTGTGAAAAATTTGGGCTGAAGTATTACTATGTAAGTAGGCTACATATTTATACGGAATTTTCACAAAATCTGGAGTAAATCATGTCTTCTAAAATGATTGTGATATCTTTGATGGTGGGAGTGCTGTTTAATGCAGCGCCAAGCGCTGATTTCTTCTATAAAACTGGCTTAGAAAGCAATAGCACAAATTCTACATTACTGGCTCAGACTACTAGTACTCGTGGGAAGACATATTACGTGTCTGCAACTGGTAATAACAACAATAACGGCCTCACAAAAGATAAGCCATTTCAGACTATACAAAAAGCAGTAGACGCTGCTAAAGCAGGCGACACTGTGTATGTCATGAATGGCACATACACACAAGCAAAGGGGTCTAATAGAATTGTTTTCTTTTACCATAAGGACGGCACTCCTACAGCACCTATCACCCTTAAGGCTTACCCCGGTCACAAGCCAATTCTCAAGTCAAATAATCTCTGGGCTATTTTGATCAGTGGCTCTTCCTACATTAATATAGAAGGATTTACACTTATAGGCAATAAAGATAGTGTTACTTTAAAGTATGCACAAGAAAAAAAAGATGTGTTTAACGACCCTCTTGCTGGTAGCTCAGGTATTGTAGTCACTTCTACTCTTGTGAAAGGAACCAAGGCAATAGATAGGCGTGCCCATCACATAGTAATTCGTAATAACAATATATCCAAATTTTGTTCCAATGGTATAGGCGTAAACCTCAGTGATTACATTACTATTGAAAATAATATAGTGTCAGAAAATGCTTGGTATACATCACAAGGTGCCCAAGGCATGACCATGCTGAATAATTTAAACTTTGATAATAATACAACTGATTATAAATTTATAATTAGAGGAAATGTGGTTTATAATAACCGCAGTTTTATTCCTTGGGATGGCAGACCAGTAATCACCGAGGGTCATGGTATTATGATAGACTCCTCCAAACAAACTCAAGTAGACTCTGTTAATATCCCTTATACAGGAAAAACTTTAATCTCTAATAACATTGTCTACAATAATGGAGGCTCAGGAATTGTAGCTCTCCGTAGCTCTAATGTTGATATTGTTAATAACACCACTTACCAAAATGGCCAAAGTCCTGAATTTGCTAAAACAGCGGGTGAGATAGATGCTATTGGCAGTTCTAACGTCAAGGTTTTTAACAACATCATGCAAGCCAAGCCTAATGGATTAGTTAATAACGTCTATGGTGCGACTAAAACTACCTATAGCAAGAACTTAGTTTTTAACTCCACAAAATATACTGGTAAGTAGGTCAACCTTGAAAAAGAAACGTTAAATAGAGTCTTTGCGATTACTTCGCTACCCTTCAAGAAGCCCTTGGGGTTTGCGTCTACACTGCGTTACCTCGCTTTAGACATTTGATACCAAGTTCGGCTAATTACTTACGATCTAGTCGGTTTGCTTGGTAATAGGTAATAGGTAATGGGTAATAGGTAATACTCAAAACCAATTACCAATTACCAATTCCCAATTACCGACCTCCACAGATATCATAAATGCTTAAACGGACATGATATGACGTTTAATTGGGTTGAGCTACTTACTGGCAGTAACATGATTTGGAGGATTTAACTTTTAACCTTCTGTTCCCCTACTCCTCCATCAAAGCATAATCAAACCCAGCCGCACACCAACAGTCACAGCCTCGGTGCGGGTCGAGACACCGAGTTTCTGAAAAATAGAAGAAACGTGAAATTTAACTGTATGTTCTGAGATATGGAGGCGTTTAGCGATCGCTTTATTCCCTAAGCCAAAACCAAGCATACCTAAAACCTCTATCTCCCTTGGGGTCAAGGTTTGCACGGGGTTTGCCAGGACCTTTTCCCGCATAGGTAGCAATTCTATCATATCCGGGTGCAGCACCACCAAACCAAAAGCGATCGCCTCCACAGCCGCAACAATTTCCGACTCTGTGCTGGTACTAGGCAATATACCCCGCACACCGGAACGTAACGCCGCCTCCAAGTCAATACTATCGAGTTCCTCAACAATGACGATCATTCCTAATGGGTATTGCTGTTCTTGGATGAGTAGCAATTTTTCCCAAACTAGCTGAGGATTATTGCTTAAATCTAACAACACCACATCAGGTTGTAATTGCTCAACTTCCCTTGTCAGTTCATCCAAATTGGATGCACTCCCCACAACCGCCAACTGAGGATTACCACTCACCACAGCTGATAACCCCGCCCTGACTACAGGGGAAGTAGCAACTACCATCACCCGAATCATCTCGCCTCCACAGCAGGTTTCCCACTTTGCAAGAGAACATCAACAACGAATTGCTGCTTGCCGCGCTGGATTTGTAGTGCTATTGATTTGTTAGCGTTGTGGAGATATCTAGCTAAGTCATCAGGTTTAGTGAATAACCGTCCTGAAACCCCCATTAAAATATCACCAACTTGCAAACCGGCAGTTTCCGCCGCACTGTCAGATAGCACAGACAACACCAACAAACCTAAACTGCGTCTGCCTAACAGCACAGGTTGCAGAGACACCCCCAGTTGCGGGCGCTGATTACCACTTAAAAAGCGGTTGACAATCTTGCTAGGTACAGCCACAGCTAAATTATTAGCAATCATCGTGTTAATTCCCACGACTCGACCGAGACAGTCAGCTAGCGGCCCCCCAGAATTGCCAGGATAGAGTGTAATATCAGCCATGACCACACGCGGATTATTTGCAGAAATAATCCCGGTAGTCACAGCGCCAGTGTCACCCAAGGGATTACCCACAGCTAAGACTAACTCACCCACTCGCAGCGCATTAGAATCACCGATGGTTGCAGTGTTGAGGTCTGTGGTGGCAATTTTCAGGGCTGCTAAATCCTGTTGTGGGTCAAAGTGGGTACGCACAGCTGCAAATACCCGTCCATCAAACAATTCTACGGTTGCTTGGTTGCTGGTTGCCACATGGGCGTTAGTAATAATTAATCCGTCACTTTGCCAAATCACACCAGAACCGACTTCCAAAGAACCATTTTTCACTTTCACAGTGTGATGGCGTAGCTTTGTAGCTAACAGTGCTAATTCATCAGCTATGTTGGTAGTTATGCTAGTCATATTTTTGTATGAACGAATTTTCAATTACTCAGCAGGTCTTTCGCCAACTGCGATCGCTAACTCAACTAACGCCCCACCTCGTATAATCTGTACAGGGACAGTTTGACCAATGCGATCGCTACTATTGAGTAGTGCTAGCACATCACCTGTATCGCTGACGGCAATGCTATCAAATGTCACCAAAACATCACCCAGCAACACACCAGCATTGTCAGCAGGCCCCGAAGGTTCGACATTGACGACAATCACCCCAGTAGCAGCAGATAAATTCAGGGCTGTTTTCAGGTTTTTGGGCAAACGCACAGGTTGCATACCTACACCCAGATAGCCCCGTGCAATGTGTCCTTTAGTTTGCAATTGCTTAACCACGCGATCGACTGTAGACACAGGGATAGTCAAAGCCGTACCGCGCCGCCCTGATGTATTCATGCCTACCACATTACCCGCAGCATCTACCAGTGGGCCGCCTGCAAAGCCAGAGTAAAGAGAAATGTCTGGACGGATGAATTGGTCGATATTTCCGCCACTCATACTCCGCCAAGCGCCACTCACCACACTCACCGCACCCATCGCTGCCCGCAAGTCGCCTTCGCTACTTCTTGCCAGTCCCAGTACCAAATGACCGACTTTGAGTGTAGTAGCATCGCCAATTTTCGCCACAGGTATATCTGCGTTTTCTAGTTGGAAGACAGCTATATCAGTGCTTGAGTCACGCCCTACAAGCGTTACAGGTAAATTGCGCCCATCTCCTAAAGTAATAGAGATTTCGTCATAACGCTGAAGCGATTCGTCAGAGGTAACAATGATACCCTGACGCCAGTGAATGCCACTTGGGGAAACTCGTGTACCAGCGTTAACTGCAACCACAGAACTTCCAGCTTGTTCTACGGTGTCAGCTAAACTGTTGGACAAAGCCAGTAATGAGGACATAAAAATTCTCCGCCAAAGTTCCTAGATGCTCATATCTTGCCGTTTTATGCTTATAGACGGCATCAGAAAAAAGGGGAGAATTCACCCTAGAAAAATGGCTAGTACTGAGTGGCAGAAGTAAAACAACCATTCTGTGGGATACTAAGAGGTTGTTTGAAAAGTCTAATATGTTACTCACCTGGGCGATTGGAAATCGCGTCTATACAGACGAAACCCACCTCCGTGGGTTTGAAAGCATTGATTTTGTCTTAGTCCGCGCAGGCGGTGAGGGGGTCGCAGTCTTGGACGCCACATCCTCCACTTGGGGAGACCCCAAGACCGGAGTGGCTCCGGTTCCCGTCGATTGCGTTAGCGAAGCGTTAGCGACGAAGGAGCGTCACCCCCGAACCCGAAGGGACTTTGCCTGTGTAGTAGCGAATTATATTCGCCCAAAACTTTGTAATCAACTAATTTGATTTTTTTGGTTAAATATAATTTATTTACTGTTTTATGATTAATAACATTAGACTTTGGATTGAAGCTTGCAAAGAGTTAGAAATTGATTTTGAAATTATTCATCCTAATCAGAACTTAGTTAAAGTAATAATAAATAATAAAAATTATTATTTTGCTAATTATGATACACCTTTTGTACCTAAAATTATTACTGAAATGTTTCAATATAGGGACTACACTTATCATCTTTTAAAAGATCTAGTCAATGTGCCTAAAACAAAGGCTTTTTTATCCCCTTTTTGCCAAGATCCACTATATAAAGATTGGGCATACTCTGAATACAGAGATATTGACTCTATTATAGAAGAAATAAACAAAACGTTTTTTTTGCCAGTTATTATTAAAAAAACTGCCAATTCTTCGGTTAATAATGTATTTATATGCCACGGTAGAGATAATATCAGGTTAACTCTAGAAAAAATATATCAAATTGATAGTGACAAATATAATTACTTTGCGCTGGCTTCGGAATATATTGATATCACCCATGAATATAGGTCTGTTTTTTGTAATAAGGAATTGTTTTTACTATATGAAAAAAGTCAAGCAGAGCCTCAATTGAACAGTTATCTATCTCCATTAGAATGGAAAGATTCAAAATCTGTATACATAACGGAAGAAAAAGTAATTTTTGATATTATTAATTTTATTCAACCAATTTTAAAAAAATTTCCCATAAATTATGGCCAATTCAATGTAGTTTTGGATAAAAACGGTAAATATTGGTTAACTAAAATAATTCCTCATCCTAATTTTGATAATTTTATCAATAATAATAGTGAAGTCATTATAGTAGAAATGTTTAAAAAAATGTTAATGAGTTTAAGTAAGGAATAATTATCCTCTAATTTTATTAAGTAAAAATTTAAATGAATGTGTTTCTTGAGCATTTTGCAGAATCACAAAAAATATATTATATAAATACATACTCAGCTAAAAGATGCTGTTTTTACTAAAGTATTGACTATCATAAAAAACTAAGTTAAATTTATCGATTGGTAAAAATATCATCAATTTACTCTCCTATGAATAATAATATCAGACTGTTGATTGAAGCTTGTAAAGAGTTAAATATCTGTTTTGAAATACTCCATCCCACTCAGAACTTACTGAGTATAATGATTAATCATAAATACTTTTATTTTTATAATTCTTGTACACCTTTTATAACTGATTCTTCAATTGGTAGAATGTTTAAAGATAAGGATTATACTTATTATTTATTAAAAAATAGAATCAATATGCCTAAAAGCAAGGCTTTTTTATCTCCTTTTAGCGAAACCACACTCAAAAAATATTTGCTTTTTGAAGATATTACCTCTATTTTAAAAGAA
Source organism: Nostoc sp. UHCC 0702 (assembly GCA_017164015.1). Taxonomy (GTDB): domain Bacteria; phylum Cyanobacteriota; class Cyanobacteriia; order Cyanobacteriales; family Nostocaceae; genus Amazonocrinis. The sequence goes on along the minus strand of CP071065.1, from coordinate 1,483,355 downwards.
ATACAAAAAGATTTTTTGATGCCTTTAATTATCAAAAGAAATTCAGGTAGTGGTGGTACTAATGTATTTTTATGCCAAAATGAAGAGGAAATTAAATTATCTCTTAAACAAATTTTTGATATTAAAAGTAAAAATTCTGATGATATTGCGCTGGCTCAAGAATATATTGACATAGCCCATGAATATCGAGCCATTATTTTTAATAACGAACTGCTGCTACTGTATGAAAAAAGTAAAGCTGAGGCTAAATTTGTCGGTAATCTCTCTCCCCTGCATTGGGAAGGTGCAAAAGCTGTACACATAACAGAAAAAAAGGTAATTTCTGCTATTGAAAACTTTATTAAACCAATATTTCAAGAAATTGCAATTACTTATGGTGGGTTTGATATAGCTCTAGATAAAAATGGTAAATATTGGTTAATTGAAATAAATTCTTGCCCTAAGTTTGATCTCTTTATTAGAGACAATAGTGAAGCAATTATAATAGAAATGTTAAAAAAAATGTTAAACAGCTTAAGGTAACTCTAAGGAATAAATTATCCCAGTTGGAGTAGAGGCGGGTTCACAAATATCCTTACACTATCAAGTGTCAATATTCATCAATCCGCCCCTACTAATGTACGACAGTTGTGCGGCTGTCACTCATGGGGAGTCATTGCGCTAATTATTGACTTTCATCTAAAATTAGACTAAATTTATGGTTTATTCAACAAGAAAATCTCTTAATTGATGAATACAAATATTAGACTTTTGATAGCAGCTTGCGAACAGTTAAATATGAAATTTGAAATATTACATGCTAACCATAATTTAATGAGAGTATTCATTAATGAAAAGCCCTATTATTTTACTAATTTCTGTACACCTTTTCTTTCTCAATCAATTAGTCAAATTTTTAAAGACAAAGATTACACTTATTCCCTTTTGAAAGATAAAGTTTCTGTGCCTACAACTAAGGCTTTTTTATCTCCTTTCTGTGACGAAAAATATAAAACATATTTGGTATACCAAGATATTGACTCTATATTAGAAGTAATAAAACAAACCTTATTGATGCCTATAATCGTCAAAAGAAATTCAGGCAGTAGTGGAAATAATGTATTTTTATGTCAAACTGAAGAGGATATCAAATTATCTCTTAAACAAATTTTTGATGTTAAAAGTAAAGATTATGATGACGTTGCCCTGGCTCAAGAATATATTGATATAGCTCATGAATATCGAGCAATTATTTTTAAAAACGAACTGCTGCTACTGTATGAAAAAAGTAAAGCTGAAGCTAAATATGTTGGCAACTTATCTCCCTTACACTGGGAAGGTGCAAAAGCTATACACATAACAGAAAAAAAGCTAATTTCTGCTATTAAAAACTTTATTAAACCAATTTATCAAGATTTTTCAATAGATTATGGTGGGTTTGATATAGCTCTAGATAAAAATGGTAAATATTGGTTAATTGAAATTAACTCTCACCCTAATTTTGATATTTTTATTAGAAATAATAGCGAAGCTATCATCGTCGAAATGTTTAAAAAAATGTTACAAGCCTTGATATCATGTCCGTTTAAATACTTATGATAACTGTGGAGGTCGGTAATTGGTAATTGGGAATTGGTAATTGGTAATTGGTTTTGAGTATTACCTATTACCCATTACCCATTACCTATTACCAAGCAAACCGACTATATCGTAAGTAATTAGCCGAACTTGATATGAGTTGTTAATCAGTAAATTTGTTATTTATATTTATTTATTTGAAATATTTAAAGCTAACTCTAGCGCTTTGAGTTGTGCTTGTGCTTTATTGAGAGACTCATGCCATTCTTTTTGTGGGTCGCTATCTGCAACAATGCCAGCGCCAACTTGTCCCCAAACAATTGCATCTGGTGTAGAATCACTGACATTAGTATATAGAAGCGTGCGAATCAAAATATTTAAGTCGAGGTTTCCCCGCCAATCTAGATAACCGCAAGAACCGTAAAATAAATTGCGTTTTACTGGTTCGAGTTCTTCAATAATTTCCAGACAACGAACTTTAGGACAACCTGTAATTGTACCTCCAGGAAATACTGCTCGAATCAAATCTACCGCGTTATAGTTTGGGTTGAGTGTACCAATGACGTTGCTAACAAGATGCATGACATGGCTGTAACGTTCAATTGTGAGGAGTTCATCAACCTTTACAGTTCCCCACTCGCAAACTCTACCGATATCATTACGCTCTAAGTCCACAAGCATAATATGTTCGGCTCTTTCCTTGGTGTTGGTGATTAATTCTTGCGCTAGCTGTTCATCTTGGGTGGGGGTAGCACCACGCGATCGCGTTCCCGCAATTGGTCTAGTCTGAACTTTCCTTCCTGATAACTCAATTAACCGTTCTGGCGAACAACTGATAATTGCTCCCCAAGGTGTTCGCCAGTAACTCGCAAAGGGAGAAGGATTGATTTGCTGCAAAGCTTGATAAATTGACCAGCTATCAACAGAAGTATGCGCTTCAAACCGCAATGATAAATTAGCCTGAAATATATCACCAGCTTGAATATATTTTTTAGCTTGCTGCACCGCTTTAATATATTCTTCCTGAGACATTTGCAAAATGGGTGTCACAGGTTGAGTTTGATCGGCTGGTGGGAAATACTGGATTTTTCTATCTCGATCTCCTTGCTTTAGCTGACATTCCATAGCGTCGAGTTGAGCAGCATTTGTTGTGGCTAACCAGAGAATTTGTTGCTGATGATCCAGCACTGCAAATGATTCTGGTTCATACCAGTAAGCAATTGGGAAAGGAAGCGGATCAGCTTTGAGTTGGGGGATTTGCTCGATTTCCCATGCTAAATCATATCCCAGCCATCCCAGCCAACCACCTGTAAAGGGAAGTTCAAAAGGTATAATCGAGTCCGCTGCTTGTTGGGGTTGAGTGTTGAGCAGACGGCGAAGGAAAGGTAAAATTTCTCCTACAGGCGGTGTCCATAGCTGCGGTTGACCATTGATGTAGCGAGGAGAACCTGCACAAATGGAATACCGAGCTAACGAGGTGTTTGGTGTCCCTGGACTTTCTAAGAGGGTGGCAATGTTTTGACGAGAATTACCAGGTAATGATTCAGTATTTTTACTGTCATTGAGAAATAGTGCTGCAAAAACTTGTGAACCACTGCGTTGAGTTAGAGGTAACTTGCGCCAATACCAAGGTTGTACCCGTTTCATAATTGATACCTGGCTAAATCTTTCGCCTGCGATCGCTTGTGTAGTTCCCAAACACCCTACTGAAACTGGAGTTTCATCCCCCTGCTTCAGGTGTAGGACTTGTGCGATCGCAGTATTCACGTCTACTCGGTGGTAAAAACTAGCTTTCTGTTGAGAAAATCTCTTGGCGATTTGAACCATTGTATGTTTTGTGACTGGATGAATCCAATTAGGCACCAAAAGCGCTAGGGGTACAGCTACATAAGCGTAGCGCAGGATATGTGCGGCTGGTAATTCTAGCTCTTGCGTTGACAGAATCTCTTGATTGTAAAGTAAAAGGTCTAAATCAAAACTACATTTAACTTTACCTGCCTCTCCTCGAATTCGCCCTAAACTATCTTCTATGGAACGCAACACTTGCTCGTGTAGGTCGAGTGGTGATAGATTTGTTTCTACTAGGCAAATTCCATTAAGATACGGTGGGCTACCAACTTTACCAACGGCTGGGTTTTCGTATACTGGAGATATAGCTAATATTTTTACCTGTTGACTCAGCGCTCTTAACCCCTCAATCAAATTGAACTTTGCTTCATAGTTAGAACCAAAAGAAATTACAGCCAAAAACACTTACAGTAATCCTAAATAAATTGTAACCTTTTCGTTTGTTAAAATTAACAATTTGTTTCATACTCGACTTGAGCTATTTCTGGATAATATGCTTATTGACTAAAAATAGCCAATAATTGACATAGTACAGTTTTTCAAGCTTATATTAAGTTACAATACCTTGGTCAATTCACGAACTCCATCAGCAAACCTGTCTTCGCTTTAGCAGTTATGCGTTTGGCACAAGAAGGACGCATAGATATTGATGAAGATGTTACTTATTTAACTTCATGGCGTGTGCCAAAGGTCAGCGATCGGCAACCTCGGATAACGTTACGCCAGTTGTTGAGCCATACTGCTGGCTTGGCGATACATGGCTTTCTCGGCTATTCCAACTCAGTCCCATTGCCAACATTTATTCAAGTTCACCATTGAGAACTTCCTGCTAATACTGAAACAGTAGAGGTAAATATTGGTTGATTTGCTCGGGCAACCTTTTCCAGAAATTATGCGTGAATTAGTCTTGAGCCTTTGGGCATGACCAATAGCACTTATCAGCAGCGACTATTAAACGATGACCAATACATCAAAGCAGAAAAACAAAAAAGGAGAGATACCTAACTATGACACTGCAATTGCGAAATATATATCTTGTTGGGTTAGTTTTGTCTTTAATTAGTGTAGGTGCAAGTACGACAAAAGCGATCGCTCAAACCATTTATCCATTTGATGTAGTATACGATACGGAAGTCACTCTCACACCTATCCCATCGGCCGACGTTTCAACAGCATTTGTCTCAGGCTTTAATCCCAGCGCTCCATACGGTCTGACTAACTTTTTAAGCATAAATAACTACAGCCGCATTGATCCCAATACAGGTAACTTAGTATTCGTTCAAGATCCAGAAATATTTGGTTTACCAGGCTTGCCCGTTGGTAGAGATGAGTTTTTTGGTAGTAGCGATGATAAATTATTTGGTAGCAGTAGTGCTACTGCCTCATTTGATTTTATCAACCGCCAATTAATTGGTTTTGGGACTATAACTATCACTGGTGGTACAGGCAGGTTTAGTGGTGCTACAGGTATATTGAATTTTAGAGAAACTGAATCACTCGATCAAGATCCAGCTGTCCCGTTAAAAGGTCAAGCTTTTTTGAATGGTTACTTCCAAACACCGCAAAAAATTCCAGAACCAAGAACTAACCCAATGCTATTTAGTATATTTGTAATTAGCCTGGGTTTAATGTTTCGCCCACGTTGTATCAATTATTTACAAATAGGTATAAAATAAAGTATGTACTAATCATCGTTCACAACCACACCATCTCTATCTCTTACTTGATAGGTCAAACTCAAAACATTATATTATTAATGGGACAGGTTCTTGATTGTTTCACCAAATAGTTCTTCTATTAATTCGCTTACTTGCTCTAAAGAATTCAAAACTCGGTAAGCCAAACTTGTGATTTGAGAAGATGGCTGTTCTATATCGGGAACCATAATAGTACACATCCCAGCCGTAAAAGCTGCTTCCACACCTACAGATGAATCTTCAAAAACCACACATTCCAAAGGTGCAACATTAATTCTGCGGCTAACTTCTAGAAAAATATCTGGGGCAGGCTTGCCAAAAGCAACATCTTCACTCGTTACAATTGTTGTAAAGTATTGGTCAATAGCAGCATCGGTTAAGCGTCGGATTGTTCTAACGCGAGATGTTCCGGTTGCTAACCCTATAATCACCCCCAAGTTGCTCAGCCTATTTAGCAAATCTAATACACCTGCTTTAGTTGGCAGACCTTCTCGTATTTCTCGCTCATCACCAATTTTAATACGTTGTGCTGTCACAGACTCAAAAGGAAAGTCTTCTCCATATCTTTTTTTTAAGATTTTTTCTCGCCATGACAAATCTCGACCGATAAATTCATTGTATAAATCATTATCCATCACATAGCCATGACTATCTAGAGCCTGCTTCCAAGCCCAGCGAGCAATGCTTTCTGTATCAAAAAGCAAACCATCCATATCAAAAATTGCGGCTCGGTTTACTGGTGATATGCTCATACTAATTCCTAATTAAAACTACTTCCAAAAGGTTGTTAAAATCAGTAATCCAACTTTTATCCTGTTCGTGAAAGAATACATGCTTTCCAATTTGTTATCAGTACTTCATTTAAAGATTGACAAAGTTAGAAATATTTACTAAGCATGGGATCTAGCAATTATATAGCCATTTTCAATCCGGTGAGGTACAGGTATGCAAATAGACCTAACCCCCTAACCCCCTTCCCGAAGCGGGAAGGGGGAACAATTCAAAGCCTCTCTCCTTTTAGGAGAGAGGTTTGGAGAGAGGTCAAAATTGTACCTCACTAGTTTAAGAACCGCTATAAGCGATTATGAGCATAGTTTCTATCTGTATGTACAGCGAATTTTTGATTGACATTCCTACTGATAGTAATTTTCAAAAAAAAGTTGATGTAAGCATTTGAGAGCAAACAGGTATTACTTATACAATAATAATCATCAACTCAAAAGTATACTAAATAATAATGTACCCCAATTTCAGAGAATTAGAAAGAAATTTCCTAACTTTAACTAGTAAATTGCCTTTATATAGCAAGAGAATTTTAGTCACAGCACCAAGAAATTATGCTTCCAGATTGTCTGAAAAAATTATTCAAAAAGGTGGTCTCCCAATTTTATTGCCCACTATTGAAACCTGTTATCTACCAAATTACACTGAATTAGATACTGTCCTCAGCAAAATCGACACATTTGATTGGATTGTCTTCACAAGTAGAAATGGTATCACTGCATTTTTTCATCGTATGCATGATTTGGGTATTCCCACATCCGTGCTAAAAAATTGCCAATTGTCTGCTTTAGGAAAAGACTCAGAAAGCTTATTATCTTTTTGCAATAAAGTAGATTTAATACCAGCAGAACCTAGTCCCAGAGGGATTGTATCAGAATTAGTCAAAATACCTCAAATTCAAGGGCAAAAAGTGCTGATACCAGCACCAGAATTTGTTGGAATACCTGAACCTAATGTTATCCCAAACTTAGTTTCAGATTTGCAGAAATTAGGCATGGAAGTAACTCGCGTTTCTACATATATTACACAGAGTTTAGATAAAAATATTTATACAGTTGAATTAAAGCTAATCCGTCAAGGAATGATAGATATAATTGCTTTTAGTAGTACAGCAGAAATCGAAAGTTTTTTGAGAATGTTCAACTCACCAAGCGATTATAAAGACTGTGTTATTGCTTGTTTTGGCCCTTATACAGCTGCTAATGCCCGCAAGTTGGGTGTAAATGTTTCCATCTTGTCAAAAGATTATAGTTCATTTGAGGGTTTTGCAGACGCGATCGCCGAATTTTGTACTCTGCATTCAAAATAAAAAATCCTATTCCCAATGAGGGCGGTCGCGGGGCTGTCTGGGGACTGAACGCACTGACTCACGCCACTCTCCTCAAGTCGGCAAAGCCGCCCACGGGGGTGGACTAACCGAAAATCAAGCTTTTTGAACCCACGCAGGTGGGTTTTGTATGTGTAGCCAAGCCACTGCGCTATCGCGGTTCCCCGACTTGTAGCTAGTGGCGTGCGACTGGAAGTCGCAAAGGCAAGTAATAAATTAGACTTAAGAAACATCCTCTAATAAGTACAAGTGGTTGGCAATAAAAAGCGCTACCCTTTTAAGGGTAGCGCTTTTTATTTAGTTAAAGTGACAATTAGCCAGCTGATGCTAGATTAACTTTCACAACTTTGTTCTTTTCTTCTTCAGCTTTAGGCAGTGTCAGATGCAAAATACCATCTTTATATTCTGCGGAAACTTTGGTATTTTGAATTCGAGTCTGTAAAGGAATAATACGCTCGAATTTACCATATTGGAATTCGCTCTTAATCACACCTTTTTCTTCAGTTTTAGTTTCAGACTTCCGTTCACCACTGACATATACTGCTTTCTCTGTAACTTGCACATCCAAGTCTTTGGCTTGCATACCTGGAAGTTCTAGTTTGAGATTAATCGCATTTTCAGTTTCTTCTAACTCAGCAGCGGGAACTCTAGATAAACCTCTTTCAACAAACGCAGATTGTAGCATATCCTCATCAAATAAACGATTAAGTTGGTGTTGCAGTGTATTGATTTCTTGCCAGGGATTCCACCGTACCAGTACCATATCTCTACCTCATATAAGCAGTATTTGTTTTATTGATTTCATCTTATTCAAGAAATTATCTGGTGTAAATTCGGTTTTTTTCACCCACTTTATGATGATTGCCGAACAAGAATAAACACAAAATATTAGGTAGGGTAAATAATATCTTTATGGTTCGGTAAACTCGACAAAAGTAAAGTTGTATTACTACAAGCTGTAGTGTTTATATCTTGCACCAGTTGGGTTATTGACATTATTGGTATAAATTACCTGCGAGGTATACGTAGCGTACTTATGAAAAAAGCTATAGTTAATTTCATCTGGAGCAAATAAAATCTAGTTGTTGTAGAAATAGCAGAAATAATTAGTTGGTTAACTGTAGATTTTATTTAGCAGAGATTATAAAATCTTACTGCTTGCACTACATACTAATCAAACATCCATAACAAACATGTTAACTAGTTGGATTTACCTCATTCTCGCAATTATTTTTGAAGTGTCTGGTACAACTTGTATGAAGTTATCAGAAGGATTCACTAAAATAATTCCTTCAATATTAATATTTGTATTTTATGGAATTTCTTTTAGTCTTTTAACTCTTTCTCTCAAAAGATTTGAAGTGAGTGTTGCTTATTCTGTTTGGGCAGGATTAGGAGCTACCCTAATTGCTAGCATTGGTATTATTTTATTTCGTGAATCTATGACACTGAGCAAATTTGTATCCATGAGTTTAATCATCATAGGGGTAATTGGTTTAAATTCTGGAAAATAAATTTTCTTGCTGATTAATAGTAAGACTCATATCAAGTTCGGCTAATTACTTACGATATAGTCGGTTTGCCTGGTAATAGGTAATTGGTAATTGGTGAGCCAGCGCGGGGACAGGGGGTTTCCCCCATGAGCGACTGGCTCTCCCGTTGGGTGATTGTTTTTTACTATTACCCATTACCCATTACCCATTACCAACCCCCACAGGTATCATAAGTGTTTAAACGGACATGATATCATTTGATGTGATAAGTAGCTCAACCTAATTCAACGTGAAATGTCATTACTAGCGCAACGAAGTGTAGCGAAGTAATCACAAAAACTCTATTTTACGTTTTTAAAAGTTGATCTACTTATTGCATTTTATTCACATAGGCGCAATTCATTAATTGCCCCTACAGCGCATACTTTACTAGCTACTGGCAAGGTAGTTCAATGAGAAATTCAGTTCCTTCCTCAGAACAGGAAACAAAGCTGAGCTTACCACCATGCTTATCTACAATAATTTGATGAGCAATTGATAAACCTAATCCTGTTCCTTTACTAACTGGTTTAGTAGTAAATAATGGCTGAAAAAGCTGCTGTTTGACATCTTCTGTCATTCCTGTGCCATTATCAGCAATACGAATAATTACACTTTTATCATCAGGCTGTTCAGTTGTAATTTTGATCCAAGGCTGAAATTTATGTTCAGATTTTTCTAGATGTTCTTCAACTGCATCAATGGCATTAGCAAGCAAGTTCATAAATACCTGATTAATTTGCCCAGGATAGCATTCGACTTCTGGCAACCTGCCATATTGTTTAATAATTCCAATTTCAGGACGACTTCCTACGGCTTTGAGCCGATGCCGTAAAATTACTAGAGTACTATCAAGTCCTAAATGTAAATCAGCAAAAACTTTTGTATCGGCATCCAAGCGTGAAAAGTTTCTCAGCGATATGGAAATCTCTTTAATTCGCTCAGTACTTAAGTTCATGGAATCGAGTAATTTCGGTAAATCTTCAAGTACAAATTCAATATCAAGTTCTTCGAGTTCTTGCTGAATTATCGGTATTTCTGGACAATGTTGTTGGTAAAGTTTCACAGCTTGGATTAGAGAATCTACATATTCATAAGCAGGAGCAAGATTACTAATAATGCAGCTAAGAGGATTATTTACTTCATGTGCTACCCCTGCAATTAACTGACCAAGCATAGATAACTTCTCTTGTTGTACAAGCTGTACTTGAGCCTTTTGTAAAGCTGCGGTACGTTCTGTAACTCGCTCCTCCAAATCTTCAGTTAGCTGCACTAATTGAGTATTTTTTTCTCCAAGGATTTTCGTGAGTTCTCGTACTTGTAAATGTACCTTGACTCGTGCTATTACTTCTTCTTGCTCAAAAGGTTTAGTAATATAATCTATGGCTCCTAAAGATAGCCCTTTGACCTTGCTATCTGTGTCGGTCAAAGCAGTCATAAAAATTATTGGAATGGCTTGAGTTAAAGGATCTGCTTTTAACAAATTACAGGTTTCAAATCCATTGATTCCTGGCATTTCTACATCTAGGAGGATCAAAGCAGGATGTTCTTGTTTTATTTGCTTGATAGCACTTTCACCATCAACAGCTAGCCGCACTTTCAAACCTGCACTTTTCAATGATTCTTTCAGAACAGATAAATTGGTGAGATTGTCGTCCACAATTAAGATAAATTCTGTGGTCGATGTTAAATTCATGCTTTTAAACCTTAAAAATTCAAATTATTAAAAAAATGAGTATTAAATTAAATATAATCTAGCAGTTTTTGATATATTTTAAAATAAAATCTTGAACTTGTTTCACCTGACAAGCATCGGACATTTGAATCAATTTTTCTACAAACGAGATAAATTTGATATCTTGCTCTTTTAGCTGTTCTGCTATTGCTGTAATTTCATCTAAATCACCTTTTTGGGCAAGGTCATTGAGTTGAGTAAGTATCTCTGTTGAAGGGGGTATAATTTCAGAATAGTCAAGTGGGGAATTTGTTTGTGTTTCATCGTTGCTGAAAATACTTTCTGGCGTATCTTCATAAATCCATTCTACTTGTAGATATTTGTGGATAGCTTTGATTAAGCTATCAGCCTGCACCGGCTTTGGCAGAAACTCATTAGCACCAGCTTCCAGACTCTTAAATTGGTCAGCATCAAATACACTAGCAGAAGATGCAATTGCTATCACTTTTTTCAATTCAGCAGACTGGCGTAACTGTTTAATTAACTCAAAACCGTGCATTACAGGCATTACCAAATCGGTGATAATGATGTCGGGTTGAAATGTTTTAGCTTGCTCTAAACCTTCTTGCCCGTTACTTGCTTCCGCAACTATAAAACCAATTGGTTCAAGTAGATTGACAATCACAGAGCGATTTTCCCATTTATCATCAACTACTAACACTCTTCGTTTAGCTCCCTGATAGCCAACAATAGTACCGTAAAGGGAAAGTCTTGATGTTTCTGTCCACTCTTGTGCTTCATTTAATGGGATATCAAACCAAAAAGTGCTTCCCTTGTCAGGTTCACTTTTTACTTCTAATTTACTATCAAAGAGTGAGATAATTTTGTGGCTAATTGCTAATCCTAAACCAGTTCCTTCACCTTGTTTTTTGATATCACCTACTTGTTCAAAGGGAAGAAATATAGTCTGTAATTCTTCTTTTGTCATGCCTACACCTGTATCTTGGATTTGAAAGCGAATTATCCAAGTTGGTGTAATAAGGTTTTTTTCTTGTTGAATTTCTTGCTTTTCAAGTACTTTGATAATAAACGTTACTTTACCTGCATCAGTAAACTTAATGGCATTACCGAGTAAGTTAATTAAAACCTGACGCAATCGTTTTTCATCTGCACAGACACCTTGCGGCAGTTGAGAATCTGCTTGATAAATAAATTCTATGCCTTTTTGTTCAGCACGAATGCGACAAATTTCTGCAACCCCTTGGAGAAAAGCAAGAAAATGGAAATCTTGAGGATAGAGTTCCATTTTCCGAGCTTCGATTTTTGATAGGTCTAAAATATCGTTAATTAATGTTAGTAAATGAGAACCACATTGATATATGATTTCGATTCCTCTATAACCTTTTTCTGTTAAAGGTTCTGAACGGCGGAGAATTTGGGCATATCCTAAAATACCATTCATGGGTGTGCGTAGTTCGTGACTCATATTTGCCAAAAATTCACTTTTGGCGCTACTGGCGGCATCTGCTGCTTCTTTAGCTGCTTTCAGTTCTAGTGTGCGTAGTTCAACACGCTGTTCTAGTTCTTGATTAGTCTTTGCTAAGTCAGTAAAAGATTGACGCAACTGCTGTGCCATTTGGTTGAAAGACTTTGCTAACATTCCCAGTTCTGTTATTTGTCCAATTTCAACAGTTTGGTCTAATTCCCCATTAGCGATCGCAGCTGAAGCCGCATTTAAGCGTAGAATCGGATGGCTAATCCAACGAGAGGTGAAGATACCAACAACACAAGCCAGTCCTAAAGCTCCTAAACACAGTAAAATTGTGCTATGGGTATTGGCATAAATGTGTTCCATAAAATCCGATTCTGGCACTACCACAACAATCAGCCAATCAATACCTTTACCATCTCGTAAAGGTAGTACTTGCACAAATTGCCGTTCACCATTTAACTTAAATTCTAGTTGTTGGCTGTGGTCAATGGTGCTGAGGTTGATAGAATGTTGCAAGTATTGGGCTGTAGAGCTAATTATTAGATTGTTGGCTTTTTCAGCCTTGATGCGCTCTAAATTATCACCTTTGATTGCAAATGATTTTTGAATAATTGAACTAGCTATCAAATCTCCAGAACGTTCGATGATAAATGTCTGTCCGGTGCGACCAATTTTTAGTTTTTTGAGGAATTGATGAATTTTTTGAATATCAAATAAGTTGTTGATAACTCCTACAAGCTGACCAGTTTCACTGTAGATTGGATGGGTTAAAGAAGTTGCTATAGACGAATCAGTAATACGGTTAAATACTGGAGACCATACAGGTTTCTTCATTTTCATCACAGCTTTGTACCACGGTCGATTCCGGGCATCGAACTCTTTTACCGCAATCAACTTAATTCGTCTGCCTTGACTATCAAGGCTATAAATATTTAGGTTAGGCGCTGTGGTTTTGTCTCGATATTTGAGAATCATTTGACCATTTACCTCACGTTCAATACCCACAGAATCGCCTTGAGGGTTACTAAATTGGATGAATTGTACTGTATTTTCTTGTACCAAACGCCAGAAGTAACGCTCTAAGACTGAATAATCGGTTAAACTAATTCCACCGCTCTTGATACTAGCGGCAGTGACTTCATTAATCCGCCGAGGTTCGTTCAAATAACTCTCAATTTGCTGTTTAATGCGATCGCTTGTCTCACTCCGCAATTGAGTTGCAACGTCATTTACAGCTTGTTGCCCGCTGCGTATAGACAGCCATCCTATCACCCCAACCGCAGCAAATACTTGCAGTATGAACGGTACTACCAAAACTAAACGCAGGGAAACTGTTTTGTGAAACTTGATTGTAGAACTACTCACTGACTGTTTATACCCTTGTTAATCTTTAAATCTTATTGTTCCCTTTTGTTGAGATTTTTTAACAATGCTGGTCTAGTTCAGGCTGAAAATTATGATAGCGATCGCCTCAAATAAAAATACCTTGTCTACATCAAAATAGACAAGGTAAAAAAATATGTAAACCAACAAGGACTTATACTAGTCGTTACTTTTGAGGGAAGGAGGAGTTATGACTATTGCTACCACAAGAGCAGCAGCAAACTCTTAACAGAGCAGACCAAGCAGAATTCACTATGTGAAGATTGCTTTAAATGCTCTGTTCAGTGTAATGAACCTTGGACAATCAAGCCCGCAATTCATTTACAGTTAATACTGTAGCAGAGACAATCTAATGCATGTAGCCAAATTGGCTGTTTTTTTAGAGGAATTGGGCGTTGGGCATTGGGCATGGGAAATTAAGAATTATCTCCCCTGCCCCCTGCCCCCCTGCCCCCCTGCCCCCCTGCCCCCCTGCTCCCCTGCCCCCCTGCTCACATAGAATTAGTATAAGTACGCTAAAATTGAAGATAAAATGAGGTAAAAATCAAGTTTTTACTCCCTCTATTTGTCAAATAAATTATTACAACATTTATTAAACTTACGTTAATTTCATTGTTTATTCAACAATTCAGGAGCAATAAAGAAGTTATCGTGAGTAAATTTTAGTATTATTTCAGTTACCAATTCTTAATCCCAAATCGGTATGTCTCCACTCGGTGTTGCTACCAGTCACTCGACTCATATTCTAGAAATAGGGGAAACAAAACTTTGGCTGTTGCTGGTGGGAGTCAATCAATACCAAGATGAGAGACTACCTTCCCTGTTATACTCAGCTGTTGATTGTCAGGGTTTAGCAGCAGCTTTAGCAGATGCAACTTTAGGATTTCCCCAAACCCAAAAGTGGGTTCACCACGATTTTGCTGCTCATCTACCTACGCTTTCCAATGTGCGTGCTAGTTTAGACAAAATTAGTGCTGCTGCTCAACCACAAGACACGATTTTATTTTATTTCTCTGGACACGGGATGCTAGAGCCAAATTCGCAGCAAGCAGTTTTGTGTCTCACAGATACTCAAACAGACAATTTACTTCACACAAGTTTAGGGTTACAAGAGCTGTTGCAGTTCTTAGGAAAGAGTAAAGTACAAACTCAGTTAGTCTGGCTGGATGCTTGTCATAGTGGTAGCATGACATTCCGAGGAGCTAGAAGTAATACAACAGTACAGTCTTTACCCAACCCTACACCCCAGATAGTGGAATTATTACGCCAACGGGCAAAACAAAGCAAGGGATTTTATGCTTTGCTTTCCTGTGATACTAATCAACAATCCTGGGAATTTCCCGAACTGGGACATGGAGTATTTACTTATTATTTAATGCGTGGGTTGCGAGGTGAAGCAGCTGATGCACAAGGCATAATTGATGCTGATGGACTTTACCGTTATGTTTATCATCAGACGCGGCAATATATTGAACAAACTAATCAGCAATTACGGCTGATTAATCAACAAAATAAAACCAGAGGCGACACCAAGCTTTACTTTGAATATCCCCAGCAAACTCCCAAGCGAATTGTTGAAGGAGTCGGAGAAGTTATCTTGGGATTAAAACCAGCGTTTGTCAAATCATCCCATCCGCGACAGGCGCTAATTATAGAGGGACTTAACACCAATCAGACCACCCTTGCTTTTAGCAAACTATTAGGGGCTGTCGGTGGTTTCGAGTTAGAGTATTGGCCGCGGCATAACAATACAGCTAAAGATTTACGCGTAGCTATTCAACTGTGTTTACAAAGTAGGGGCGTACAGCTGTACGCCCCTACTCAACCCAACCTCGAAACTTTTGCCACAGTACTTTTATATCTGCGTGGGCGACTTGAGCAACTCGAAGCCGACGAGGCCGCGTTAATATTAGCAGAAGATATCCGGCTCAGCCGTTCCTGGTTAAGACAACAGCTACGGCATTCTCCTTATGCTCAACAAATCATCATTTTAGATTGTACTGTAGGGGCGCAAGTAGGGGCGGACAGCTGTCCGCCCCTACAAGATTGGGTAGAAGACTTGCAACTTGGGTCTGAGCAAGGACAATGTATAATTGCTGCTACTTCTTCCAAAGATAATCCTGAACAATTCGCTCAGGCGTTATATTCTACCCTCCAAACAGCCCAGCAACAACCTAGCTTCTCAGCAGCCGCTTGGATTAACCAACTGCAATTGTTCTGTGCAAATACATTACCACTGCATATATGGCTATCTGGTACGCGAGGTGTAATTGAAGTTATACCAGCCAGTGGTAGCAATAGGAGTATTCAACATCGAGGAGCGATCGATTTAGGAATTTGCCCCTACCAAGGATTGCGAGCTTTTACAGAAGCAAATACTCAGTATTTTTACGGTAGAGAGACTGTAACACAGCAACTAATTAGCGACTTGGCTATGAAGTCATTTATTGCCGTAGTGGGAGCCTCTGGGAGTGGTAAATCTTCCGTGGTGCAGGCGGGTTTAATGGCCCAACTACGACAAGGTAAACAACTACCAGGTAGCCAAGATTGGTGGCTCAGAAGCTTTCGTCCTGATGCAAAGCCCTTGGAATCTTTATCACACCGCTTGGTAGATAGCGGTACTGAACGAGAAAAAGCTAAAGAGCAAATGCAACTCGAAGGAGTGTTGTATCAGGGGGTAGAAGGATTTGCTCACTGGGTGATGAAGCGGCCAGAACCAATGGTAGTTTTGGTCATAGACCAATTTGAGGAATTATTCAGCCTTGCACCCAGTGAAGATAGACAGCGTTTTTTAGAAATTGTCTTGGGGGCGCTGGAATATGCACCAGATAAATTTAAATTAATTATTACTTTGCGGGCAGATTTTATTGCTCCTTGTTTAGAAGTACCAACATTGGCAAAGCTTTTGCAGGAGTCGAGTATGCTGCTACCTCCCTGCTTAACTCCAGAAGAATATCGCCGCATCATTATTGAGCCAGCCGAACAAGTTGGTTTAACAGTAGATGGGGAACTGGTGGAGGTGCTGGTGCAGGAGTTGCATCACTCTCCTGGTGATTTACCAGTGTTAGAATTTGTACTAGAGCAGTTATGGGAATACCGTGAAAATAGTGTCCTCACTTTACAGGCGTACCAACAGCATTTAGGTGGGATTAAAGGGGCATTGGAGAGTAAAGCCCAAGCGGTTTATGAAAGTTTAGATCCAGAAGCTCAAGAGTGCGCCCGTTGGATTTTCTTGTCGCTGACGCAGCTAGGTGAAGGTACAGAAGATACCCGAAGAAGGGTAGTTAAATCTGAGTTAATTGTCAAAAAATATCCAGTTAACTTGGTAGAAAGCACGTTACAAGCGTTAATTACTGCCAAGTTAGTGGTAGTTAATCTGGAAGATGAACTCTTGAGCAGGGGAGCGGGGGAGCAGGGGAGCAGGGGAGCAGGGGTGCAGGGGAGCAGGGGTGCAGGGGAGCTCTTGAGCAAATCTTTTCCATCATCTTCCTCATCTCCCTCATCTCCCTCATCTCCCTCATCCCCCTCATCCCCCATCACTATCGAAGTAGCCCACGAAATCCTAATTCGTCACTGGTCAACACTACGCTGGTGGCTGGAGGAAAATCGTGCTAGGTTGCGATCGCATCGTCAAATTGAACAAGCAGCAGCTTTGTGGAAACACAACCATGAACAACCTGATTTTTTATTGCGCGGTGTTCGACTGGCAGAAGCAGAAGAAATTTATATTAATTACGTTGATGAATTATCTGTTGATGTCCAAAGTTTTATTGAAGCTTGTTTAAAAGAAAGACGACAACAAAAACAAAAAGAAGAAACTAGACTCAGACAAGCTCAAAGAACTGTAGGAATTATGAGTATTTTGGGACTGACTGCTTTTGGTTTAGCTGTTTTGGCTTACCAGCAAACCCAAAAAGCTCAGTTACAAGAATTACAAGCTCTAAATTCTTTATCAGAAAACTTTCTCCTCTCACATCAGCAGCTAGAAGCATTACTAACTAGCGTCCGGGCAGGCAAGGAATTACAAAATTTTGCTCCGGGAATCCCCGTAAAGATCCAAACTCAAACGGCAACTATTTTACAACAGGCAGTTTATGGAACTCAAGAACGCAATCGCTTAGATAATAATTCTTGGGTGACAAGCGTCACTTTCTCACCTGATGGGCAAATACTTGCCTCTGCTAGCGCTGACAACACAATTAAACTTTGGAGTTTTGATGGCAAGTTACTGAAAACTCTTACAGGCCATAGTGATGCGGTAAATAGTGTCAGTTTTTCACCAGATAGCCAGATACTTGCTTCTGCTAGTACTGACAATACAATCAAACTCTGGAGTCGCAACGGCGACTTACTCACCACTCTTTTAGGACATAGGGATGGGGTGAATAGCGTTAGTTTTTCACCTAATGGCAAGCTTATAGCCTCTGGTAGCAATGACAATACCATTAAAGTCTGGAGTGTTGACGGCAAGTTACTTGCAACTTTCAGCGGACATAGCCAAAGAGTGAACAGCATCAGCTTTTCGCCGTCAGGTGACACCATTGCCTCTGCTAGTGATGACGGTAAAGTTAAGCTTTGGAGTTTGGATGGTCGGCTACTGACAACCATACCAGCACACACTAGAGAAGTTTTGAGTGTCAGTTTTAGCCAGGATGGTCAAACAATTGCCTCCGCTAGTGCCGACCATACCGTGAAACTTTGGAGTCGTAATGGTACAATGCTTAGAACTATAGAAGGGCATAGCGCTGGTGTCTGGAAAGTGATTTTTTCCCATGACGGTAATACAATTGCTACTGCTAGCGCTGATAAAACTGTCAAACTCTGGACTCGTGCAGGTAATCTACTGGGTACACTCCAAGGGCATAGCCATGAGGTTAATAGTGTGAGTTTTAGCCCAGATAACAAAACACTGGCCTCAGCTAGTGACGACAACACCATCAGACTGTGGAACCTGGACACAACGCAGCCAAAAACTTTTTATGGTCACACAGGTAATGTGAATCATGTCAGCTTCATTTCTGATGGTAATGCCATTGCCTCGCTCAGTGCTGATAACACCATGAAAATCTGGAGCTTAGATGGTCAGTTGCTCAAAACATTGCCTTCGCCAATTAATGATGTCACCAGCGTTAGCTTTTCTTCAGATGGTAAAGTAGTTGCCCTAGCAAGTGCAGACCAGACTATTCAAATTCGCAAACCAGACGGCACTTTGCTTCATACCTTTGGGGGTCACGGCAATTGGGTAATGAGCATGAGTTTCAGCCCTGATAATCAGATATTAGCCTCCGCTAGTGCAGACAAAACTATCAAACTCTGGAGTTTAGACGGTCGCCTGCTCAAAACCCTGACTGGGCATAATGGTTGGGTGACTAACGTTAAATTTAGCCCAGACGGCAAAACAATTGCCTCTGCCAGTGCAGACAAAACTATCAAACTCTGGAGTCTTGACGGTCGTCTGCTCAAAACCTTACAAGGTCATAGTGCTAGTGTGTGGGGTATTAGCTTTGCTCCCGATGGCAAAACTATAGCCTCAGCCAGTCAGGATAAAACTGTTAAACTTTGGAATCAGGATGGTTCTCTCCTCGAAACCTTGCAAGGGCATATTGATTTAGTTTCCAATGTCAGTTTTTCACCCGACAGCAAGATGATTGCCTCGGCTAGCGATGACGGTACAATCAAACTCTGGAGTGTTGCCAATGGTGTTTTGCTGAAAACTTTACAAGGACATAGCGGTGGTGTCAGAAGCGTTAGTTTTAGTCCCAACGGCAAAATGATGGTTTCGGGTGGTCAAGATGCAACAGTCAAACTGTGGAACCTGGAGAAGATAGAACTGCAAACTTTGGATGTCGATCAGTTAGTCACCCATGCTTGCGATCGCCTGCACGATTATCTCACAACCAACCCTAATATTACTCCAGAGGATTATCAACTTTGTTTTGGTGACTGATATCAAGTTCGGCTAATTACTTACGATATAGTCGGTTTGCTTGGTAATAGGTAATGGGTAATGGGTAATGGGTAATGGGTAATAGGTAATGGGTAATAGGTAATGGGTAATAGGTAATAGGTAATACTCAAAACCAATTACCAATTACCAATTCCCAATTCCCAATTACCGACCTCCACAGATATCATAAGTGTTTAAACGGACATGATGTAATAGGTAATACTCAAAACCAATTACCAATTACCAATTACCAATTACCAATTACCAATTCCCAATTACCAATTCCCAATTACCAATTACCAATTCCCAATTCCCAATTCCCAATTCCCAATTCCCAATTCCCAATTCCCAATTCCCAATTCCCAATTCCCAATTACCAATTACCAATTACCAATTACCAATTACCAATTACCAATTACCAATTACCAATTCCCAATTCCCAATTCCCAATTCCCAATTCCCAATTCCCAATTCCCAATTCCCAATTCCCAATTCCCAATTACCAATTCCCAATTACCAATTACCAATTACCAATTCCCAATTACCAATTACCAATTACCAATTACCAATTACCAATTACCAATTACCAATTACCAATTCCCAATTACCAATTACCAATTACCAATTCCCAATTACCAATTACCAATTACCAATTCCCAATTACCAATTACCAATTACCAATTCCCAATTACCGACCTCCACAGATATCATAAGTGTTTAAACGGACATGATATTACAAGGTGATATTTTGATTAGTGGCAAAAAAACTGTTTGGTTAAGCTTGTCATTAGTCATTTGTCCTTTGTCAATACAAATTATACCAATAGTCATTAATGAAAACACCCACTAAAAGCAAAATTAAAGCGCAAGTTTGGGTAGTCGAAAATGGCAAAAAGCGTTTTCGACAAGACCATCTCACTACTGAAGAACCTTTAGAAATTCGCCTCGTACCTCAAAAGAAAACGGTAGCTGTGACTATGCGAACACCAGGAGCAGATTTTGAACTAGCTGCTGGTTTTCTTTACAGCGAAGGAGTAATTACCTGTAGGGAAGATATCCAACGCATCAGCTATTGTGTGGATGAATTGATTGACGGTGAACAACGCTACAACATTGTCAACGTAGAATTACGGCAAGGGTTAATTCCAGATTTACAACCTTTGGAACGTCACTTTTACACTAATAGCGCTTGCGGAGTTTGTGGTAAAGCCAGTCTTGAGGCTTTGCGTCTACGGGGTTGTCCGGTGATTCCTAATGGCCCGGTGGTAACACCTGAGATTATCTACAGCTTACCTGATAAACTCCGGGCTGCTCAAGGTATCTTTACCGCTACAGGAGGTTTGCACGCTGCGGCTGTATTCGATACTCAAGGACAACTGTTAAACCTGCAAGAAGATATTGGACGGCACAATGCCTTAGATAAATTAATCGGTTCAGCATTGCTTGCTAATGAGTTGCCTTTCAATAATCATATTGTAATGGTGAGCGGACGCTCTAGCTTTGAGATTTTGCAAAAATCTACCGCTGCTGGAGTTCCTATTGTCTGTTCTGTTTCTGCTCCTAGCAGTTTGGCGGTGTCTGTAGCTGAAGAATTTGGCATTACTTTAATTGGCTTTCTGCGTGGGGAAAGGTTTAATATTTACACTGGATTAGAGAGAATTAGTACTGGGTAAAAGGGACTGGGGACTGGGTACTGGGGACTGGGTACTAGGGACTGGGGACTGGGGAATTTCAAAATTCAGGAAAAATAGACTTTGAATCTGCAAGTTTGAAGCTGAGAACTCAAACCTTCAAGATCGCAACTTGAAACTTCGAGATCAAAACTCGGAATTTAGAGATCGCAACTTCAAACTTCTAGCTTTGAAGTGCTGTTTTGGCGTTCAGAACTCGAAATTTCTAGCTTTTAACTCGAAACTCCAAGCTTTGAGGTGCAACATTAGACCTCTTGCATAAATATTTTTTTGTCTCACGCAAAGGCGAGGCAGCGCGTTGCGGGGGTTCCCCCCGTTGAAGCGACTGCCGGCGCAAAGGCGCAAAGAAAAGATCGCAAAGAACGACTTTTGCAAGAGGTCTATTGATGATCTCAGGTTCAATGATGGTGAGTGAAGGGCGATCGCTTGACTTCACAACATGCAGTTAGTGATGTGATTAATACAGTATTTAGTACATATGTACTAAATACTGCTAAAATACCTTACACAAAAAGATT
Source organism: Nostoc sp. UHCC 0702 (assembly GCA_017164015.1). Classification (GTDB taxonomy): domain Bacteria; phylum Cyanobacteriota; class Cyanobacteriia; order Cyanobacteriales; family Nostocaceae; genus Amazonocrinis. The sequence continues at coordinate 1,461,905 of CP071065.1, read as the reverse complement.
GGCATCGCAGCGACACAGAAAAAACAAGAGTAAGGCTGATGCTGACAAGAACACTAATCAACAAATCTTAAAACTTTGAAGACTCAATCATAGGTCACATCTTAGGCTGTAACAGTTATGCTGGTTAAAGTGGTAGTCAGTACTTTTTTTCAGTCGCTGGATGCCACACTGCCATAGTAATCCGCAACCACTCTCCCAACTTCTCAACAGTGGGAAGAGCTGCTTGCAGAAGCAAAAAGGCGTAATTGCCCTAAGCGTTGCACTATTGGAAACAACGAGAGTGCAATATCAGGGACGATCAATCAATCAGCGTATAAAAGAGGTAAAAGAAGGTGTTAAAGACACTTTTGGTAATTATCGTTGGTTTTTTACCGTCCCTGTTTTCCCTGTGGATGATTCGTAAAACCCATTTACGAACACGTTCACGGATGAGACAAGCAGCCATGAGTTTGTCAGGGGTAAGGATACGGCAAAACATTCCACCTGTTGAAGGCGATCGCTACTATCTAGATGGGGTAGGCTACCTCATAGGCGATATCAGTTGTAAATTTAATGCCAAGTCTGGTTATATCCGCTGTGCTGTTAACCCCAGTGGCCCCTGTCAAGGTTGTCGTCACTATGAACCAAAGGAATTGGCTGGTAGTGAAAATAGAGTTTAAGTAATTAAAATTCTAAAAGCGATTGTTGCAATGAATTTAAAAACCTTCTGCATCTTGTGAATGCTACTTTTAAGTATCATCAGAAGAATTGAAGAACGCGAGTTGCTAAAAACAGGTTTTGGCTAAAAAGCTGAGGTTTACAGATGGCTATTTATTTTTATAGTACTCGTGAACAATATGGGTGTTTCTCTAACTTTTCACCCCACGGTTTTGAGTTGGATGATTTGTATTGGTATACAAGTGAACATTATTTTCAAGCACAAAAGTTTATTGGTACATTTCATGTAGAACAAATCCGTCTTGTCAAATCTCCTAAAGATGCAGCCAGAATGGGGCGTGAAAGAACCCGTCCTCTGCGTCAAAATTGGGAACAAGTAAAAGACGAGATTATGCGAAAAGCTGTGCTACGCAAATTTGAAACCCATGCAGATATCGGGGAAATTTTACTTTCTACAGGCAATGAGGAAATTGTTGAGAATTCACCCATTGATTATTACTGGGGTTGCGGAACTGATGGTAGTGGTAAAAACCGATTAGGCATAATATTAATGGAAGTGCGAGACATACTTCGTTATGCAAACGGTGCAGATATTGAGAATAGTATTGTAAAATAATAGTGTTACTCTAAATGCTGATTATTGTAAATGCCTAAAATAGGTAATCAAGTAAAATCAATCTCAAAGCGTGAAATGAATCTTAATAAATACCAGCTTTTAGTAGTATGTTGTCTTGCAAAAGCATTTTGCCAGATTTAATGTACAAAAATCCGCTCAGCTAGACTCAAGAAAATTGATTAATGCACAATTAATTAAAAATAGCAACCCCCTAAAGGAGTGAATAAATTATGTCACTATCAAAAAAAATCAAGAAATACTGCAAATGGTTTTGGGATGAAACTCTTGGCGGTGAGTATGATGCCTGGGGAACTTGTACCTACTTGATGGAAGTGGGTGTTAATTTACGTGCTGTTAGACAAATAGAGGTTTATGAAAACGGCAACGTGTTGTTTTATGATAGGAGCCACTTGACAGATAATTATGGAATGTTATGCGATAAACCATTAGGTGAACAAGATATCCAAGAATTTGGCATTAGCAAAGCTGAATTTGAACAAGTCTGGGATACAAAAATGCCAATGAATATGATGAAACAGGCTGGGTAAAGTTGAGAAACACGCGAAATCTCAAGCATAAAAATCAAGTGCGATCGCTCTTGTATTTTCATCCTTGATCAGTCGAGCCTTGTTGATCTGTGCAAAGTGCGATCGCGCTGATTGATAAACCTTCACCCAAAGTAAATAAACCGTAGAAATTAAGTGATTCACCTCATAAGAGTGTGAGTGCGGCGTGGAGAAAATGCTATAATAATTTTTCTGTTGCACCGAGGGCGATCGCCTCTTGAGCAAAGCAGTATTTATCTCAGTGAAGTCCATCGCATCATCATCAGTGACTTCAATAACCTATCCATAAATTCTGGCTCAGTCTTTGCATTATCCCTCTCTCGATTCACTCTGAGAGATGGACTGTGGTTTTGGGAACACTAGATTTATCACCAAACTTATCAGGAATTGGTCGATGTCGAACGGTGAATCGAACCACAGAATCAAAAGTACATTTCCGGTGCAACTACCTGCAACATACCTGAAACAAATCAGGCGGAACACAATTACCCATGAATTTGACCAAAATCCGTCAGAAGAGGAGCTACTTTCACAGGAAACTAATGATCAATTATCAGAAGCATCCAAGCTGCTGCGACTGGGAGTTCAACAGCAGCAAGCTGGTGAATTAATCGCGGCCTTAAAGTCATTGCAACAATCCCTAGAGTTATTTCGGCTATTTGGGGATATACAACAACAAGAACAAGCACTTTCTTTTTTGGCACTAGTAGCTTACGCCTCAGGGGATTACAAAGGTGTTATTTCTTACTCCCTGCAATGCCTAGCTTTGGACAAGACCACTCCAGATTTATTGGTTCAGATGCAAGCACTGTCTCACTTAGGTAATGCTTACCGTCACCTGAACGAACATAACAAGGCAATTGAGTATCTGGAAGAGTGTTTAAAAATAACGCAAAAATTGCAAGACAAGCGAAGTCAGGTTGCTGCATTGAATAATCTGGGATTGGTGTACAAAGCTTCAGGAAACTTTACACGGGCGATCGCCTATCAAGAGCAAAGCTTAGAAATAGTCCAAGAACTTCAAGATAACTGGGGTATAGAACAGGTACTCAAAAATCTTGGTAATGCTTGGTATGCTTTAGACAATTACCAAAAAGCGATCGCCTACTATGAACAATGTGTCAAAATAGCACGCTCCCTCAACAATGCTCGTAGTGCTTCTCAAGTACTCAAGAATTTGGGCAATGCTTGTTATGCCATAGGCAATTATGCCAAAGCTGTTATTTATTATGAGGAGCGTTTACAACTCGCCAAAGAACTCAAAGACAAGCGTAGTGAAGAACAGTCTCTGGGCAGTTTGGGTGTTGCTTGTGAAGCCTTGGGGGACTATACCAAAGCAATTAAATACTATGAAGAACGTTTACTGTTAGCCAGAACCATCAAAGACCGCCGTATTGAAGAACAAGCCCTCGCCAGTCTGAAAGTTGCTTGCTATGCTTTGGGCGATTACGCAAAAGCTATGCAATACCAGCAGAATACATCTACAAATAGTTAGAAATAGTATTTAAGCGAACGCCCAGATCCCCGACTTCTTCAGTCGGGGATCTAAACATTTTTATAATTTCAGATGCCTACTGAATTTTGGCTACAATTCACTGATACAATAAAAATCGTGCCCATCACAGTATTCAGCAACCAAGAGCTGGTGCTGATCCCAACAAGCGCAATTTTCATGACTAGCGAAATTCAACTCAGCCTCTTCGATAACTCCAACAATAACCAACAAAAGCTCATTCCCACAGACTCTAAAATTCCCATAACTCCCGGAACCTACACCAATATGGCCGAATTGGCACAGCATTGCAATCAGTGCCACCGCTGTGAATTGGGAAAAACTCGTACTCATGCTGTTGTGGGACGCGGGAACCTCAAAGCACTAATCATGATTGTTGGGGAAGCCCCAGGTCAAAACGAAGACGAAACAGGTTTACCATTTGTAGGCAAATCAGGGCAGTTGCTAGAGAAAATTTTAGCATCAGTGAACCTGAGTACTGAGGAAGATATATACATTGCTAACATCAACAAATGCCGTCCGCCTAATAACCGAGTGCCCACTCCTGACGAAATGGCAGCTTGTAAACCTTACTTATTAGAGCAAATTCGCTTAGTTGACCCCAAAATTATTTTGTTAACAGGTGCAACTGCGGTCAAAGGAATAACTGGTGATAAGCGAGGGATTACTAAAATTCGCGGACAGTGGCTAGAGTGGGAAGAGCGTTTGTGTATGCCGATTTTTCATCCCTCCTACTTACTGCGTAATCCTTCTAAGGAAAAAGGTGCGCCTAAATGGTTGATGTGGCAGGATATACAGGCGGTGCGTGCAAAGTTTGACGAAATCCGCAACAACAACTGATGGGACGGAATCTTAGATGTGAAAGTAGGCTTGAGGTTACTATCGAGCAAATTTTAAAGAAATTCTACTTCATCTATAAAAACAAATTCGCACTCAATTGGTGAGAACCAAATATGACAGATTGTGTCATCGAACACTTCCGCTTCCACCGTAATGCCTGGTGCAAGATACTTACTACCCACAAAATCAGAATTTCTAAAGTAAAAATTCCCACCAATTAAAAGTTTAGCCGGCTTCAACTTACCCTCATTTTTAGCTTGGTAGTAGGCTTGTGACAGTTCTTCACTGCTAAGATGATGACGTACATACCTCATCAATGATTCCCATTTTTCTGGACTTAAACTTGCTTGTAATCTGGAAGATAAACTTGTGTCTTTTTCCTTTTTTTCCTTTTTTTGTTCAAGTTCAAATTCCAATTTTTTGATATAAAACTGTAAAGCTTCCTTGGTAGTAATTTTATGAGTTTTAGCAATTGTCATCACATGGGCAATAATTTCTAAGTCTCTAATTGGGTCAGAGTCCACCTTTTTCTCCTGATTGCATTTGCTTGCAACTAATACACATTTCCAAATATATACTGAAACTATGCCGAAAATTCCCCAACGCAGCATTAGCCCAGAGCAAACTTTAGGTTACGCAATACCATTTTCATAAAATTTGTAGAACAACTAGCGTCATATCATCGGTGTTTTGCTGTTCATTACCAATGAATTTCTGAACTTGGTCAAATAGATAATCTACAATCTCCTGTGGTGCATTGTAGTAGCAGCAAGCCGTATTGAAAGCGGCGACAAAATTTTCTTCATCGAAGCGATCGCCACTTGCAGCCGCAGCATCAGTCAGACCGTCTGTATAATAAATTACTGTATCTCCTGGTTCTAACTGTGCCTGGGCATCTTCATATTGGCTATTAGCATCCAAACCAATAAGCATTCCTAAAGTATCCAACTGAGTCACAGTTTTTGTGGCTGCGTGCCACCACAACGGAGGATTATGTGCCGCATTGCTATAAGATAAAATCCGAGTGTGGGGATTATATTCTGAGTAAAACAAAGTCACAAAGCGGTGAGAATTTTCTAAATCCGCATACATAACTCTGTTCAAGTTTTGCAAAATTCCCGCTGGGGAATTACCATGCAATACCTCTCCTTTTAGCATTCCCCGCATCATCGTCATAATCAGCCCTGCGGGGACACCCTTACCCATCACATCCCCAATTACCAAACCCCAGCGACCAACTTCTTGAGTAACTTTGCTGTTTGGTTGAATTTGATTATGATTAGTGGGAATAAAGTCGTAGTAGTCTCCCCCAACCCGATTGGCAGGTTTGCAGCGTGCAGCTAGAACTGCACCAGGAATATTAGGACATTGGCGTGGCAAAAGTCGCCGTTGAATTTCTGCCCCAATTTCTAATTCTTGGTCTAAGCGTTCTTTTTTCCTCAGTTCTACCGCTAATTCATCGTTTTCAATCGCTACTGCTGTTTGGTCTGCTACCAATCTGACTAATTTTTGCCTAGTGTCTGTCCAACTATATTCCGGATCGCGGCTCAAAACATAGAGCCAGCCCCGTTCTGTGTGTTTTACAAGAATCGCCGTACCAAAGATTTGCACATCTGGCCCCAAGTAGCGATGCATCTGATCATCCAACATCCCTGTGGCAGTTGCTAAAGGCGCTGTATTCGGTAAAAGCGAAATTTGACTGCTAGCTGTTTCTAGGGCTTTGCGGATATTCTTGCGCTGACCACTATCCTGCCAATGTAGCTGTTCTAACCTAACTTGACCATTAGGCTTATAGAGAAACAGAGCGCTGCCATCTGCATCTGTTACTCTTGTTGCCATCAGTGGAATCAGCTCTAAGAACTGATTCAAATTATTGAAGCTTCTAAGGGCAAATCCTAAAGAACTCAGCAAATCTTGGATTTTGTTCTGTTCTCGATGCAGTCTTGCCACGAGTTCTTTTAGTGCCACGACTGGTGTGACATCCGTCGCAGCACTACTATTACTATCAGTGGGTTGAGAAGGCACTTGAGACACAGTAAAGATAATATTACACTTGAAAACAACAGATTTTAGATTAATGGTAAATTCTTTGTTTGTGGCATTGCTAAACCATATTGGACAAGATTTGTCACTTTAGCAAGAGTAGAAAGACGTAAGACACAAGTTGATATAAGTATTGCATTTGCTTCTGACATTTCTGGCTATATATAGTAGCTTCTATGAGCGTATTTTTAGTCATGCTCTGCTTGATAAAAGTCACAAATTCCTGCCAGCAAGTAGAAAGCCATTTATGTTTTCATAACTTAATCAGTAAATCATACATCTTGAGGCATAAATAAATCCTTTCATGAGAAAATAATTCTGTGAGATACTGATGGAAGCTGATCAGCTTACCACCTGAGTGCTGATGGCTATTATGATATGTAACTGGGGAAACAAAAAAGCTAACACTCATACCCTAGACTAAAAATAAGTAAATTTAACATGCACTTTAGCTTACTCAAAAAAGAATCAGAAAGCTAGTGACACACAATTAAGAAAAACCATACCCCAAAACCTGAAATTTCAAAGTTAAACTATATGTTGTAGTTTGACCGTTACATTTTAAACATCTAATTTGATGTGCTGACTAAAAATATTTGTAAGTCCTTTCGTAAGTAAACACTTAGAGTCAACTCAGAACCACTAAGGGCAAAGTCATTCTCCATGAGGAACTGCTTAACTTGAAGGGTGAACCCCGAAGGGGTCAAAAGGCTTTTATTGTGGGCTTTTGTGCTTTTTTGAATAGTATCCATCTTGTTGCTGTGCTGTAATAGTGTAGACACATGGAGTCAGGCTGCCTGCCGCCTGACAGGTTCCTGACGCAACCGAATGTCTATGCTGCTAAATCTGACAACTCCGTATAGAGTATGACAAAAACAGTATTAGAGTGAAATTTTAGCAAAGTTTACCTAGACCGTGTAGCAAACTACGGTTAAGGATAGGGAGTTAGGAGGTAGAAGTTAGGAGTTAGGAGTTATTTCTCCCCATCTCCCCTGCCCCCCTGCACCCCTGCACCCCTGCACCCCTGCACCCCTGCACCCCTGCACCCCTGCCTTCTTGGACTAGCCACTCAATAAAGCTTCAACAAACTCGTAGCTAGAAAAGGGACGCAAGTCTTCGATGCCTTCACCAGCACCAATAAAGCGAATGGGTAAACCTAACTGCTGCACTACAGCAAGGGCAACGCCTCCTTTGGCTGTGCCGTCCAGCTTAGTTAATACCACACCACTGAGTTGGGCTGCTTGGGAAAAAACTTCAGCTTGCCGCAGTCCATTTTGACCTAAAGTAGCATCTAAAACCAATAAAGATTCTATTTTGGCATTAGGGGCTTTTTTGTCAATAATTCGACGGATTTTACTGAGTTCGTCCATTAAGTTTTTCTTATTTTGCAATCGCCCAGCAGTATCCACTAAAAGTAATTCGGTTTCTCTAGCTTGGGCGGCAGCGATCGCATCAAACACCACTGCTGCTGGATCTGTATTTTTACCAGGATTGGCAATTACTTCTACACCGCTTCTTTGCCCCCAAACCTTCACCTGTTCCACAGCAGCAGCGCGGAAAGTGTCTGCTGCACCAATCAAGCATTTATAACCAGATTTTTGTGCTAGGTGAGAGATTTTGCCGATGGTAGTGGTTTTACCAGCACCATTGACTCCAGTGATTAACCAAATATTTAAGGTTTCTTTTTCTGGGGCAAAGCTAACTAGGGCGGATTTTTTCAGCGGTTCATCCAACATATCCCGCAGAATTTCTTTTAAGTAAGCGATCGCCTCTTCTGGAGCAGTTACTTCTTCTCGCAGTTTTTTCTGAAGTGAACTGATAATGTAATCTGTTGCTTCTACGCCTACATCGGCTTGCAGAAGCACAGACTCAATTTCTGTCACTGCTGCTTGGTTCAGCGGCCCTTGCCCAACAATTGCCTTCAATTGGTTCAAGATACTACGACGGGTTTTATCTAAACCTTGTCGTAGCTTTTTGAGCCAAGTAATTTCTTCAATGGAAACGTCTTCTGGTCGCCTACCTTGGGCTGCCAATACTTCCGCTGACCACACAAATCCTTCATCAAAAGCCAGTCCGAGAATTTCCTGTGCTGTTTCTGGCGTGGTGGTCGATGCCGCAGTGGCTGCTGCTGGCTTTTCTACTTCGGGTACTTCAATGGCAGTCGCTATCAGTCGTTCTTGCTTGGCTAGCCGTTCTGCCGCTGCTCGTTCTAAAAAAGATAGAGTTGTTGGCTGTGTTGACTCGGTTGTGGCAGAAGATGCAGTAGATGCTGATTCTGCCTCACCTGGTGTTAGTTCTAAACTAGGGGTTACTAGCTCATCAGTAACTTCTGCTACTGGCAAAACCTCCGTTGAAGATGCAGAAACCTCTTCAGTAGTTGTTTGGACGACATTTGTCTCTGCTGCTTCTAATGTCGCTTCAGTAATTTCCACAGGGTGAGCAGAAACATTTATTTCGGCTGTTTCTAGCTGTGTCGCTTCTATAACTTCTACAGGTTGCTCTAAAACAGTTGCATCTGCTTTTGGAGTTTGTACAGATTCTATTTCAGTGGTTGCTGTTTCTAGAGTTTCAGGTTTTTCTGGGGCTTGTGCAGTTGCTGAGTCAGATGGAGTTTCTACTTCCTGGGATTGTTGTTTTTGCTGGATATTTTTATATGCAGCTTTCGCAAATGCCAACAAGTCTGCCGTCGAGTCTTGTGCAGTTTCTGCCGTTGGGGTTGACGTTTCGGCTGGTTCTGGTTGGGGTTCTTTTGCTTTTGGAGTTTGTTCCTGTTTGTTTTGGGAGGGAGTATCAGAGGAATCGTTATATTGACGACGGAACCAATTAAAAACCATTGCAGCTTCAGGTATTAGTTGTTATGTGGATTATGAGTTATAAGTTATGAGTTTAATTTAACTGTTCACTCTTTCCTGGGGTGAAAACCTCCAGGTTATCCTCACCTCTCATCCCAATTGGGGCAGAACTGATGCAAGAACTCTTTGAACCTGTTATTTTTATTTTTCAAGAAGCCGTCGCCTGTTGGGCAAAGATTCACGCTTTGCAGTTACCTGCATTCGTGTCTACATGTCCTTGGCGACGCTAGTCCTCATTCTCAACTCACAACTTGCCACTCATAATGATTGCAAAGCTTAGAACGAAATGCTACGCAGTCTTTTTTTGCTCTGTCACCCGGCGCAGAACACCATTAATAAAACGATGACTTTCATCTCCACTGTAGCGTTTTGCTAGTAGCACAGCTTCATTAATCGCCACGCTGTCTGGAAGACCGAAAAACAGCATTTCTCCTACAGCAATTCGCAGAATATCTCGGTCAATTTGGGCAAGGCGAGTCACTTGCCAATCTACTAAGGCAGAGGCTATGCGTTCATCGATCATATCTCGTTCTTCGTTGACTACTTTGACAAGTTGGATAGCATACCTGCCCACTCCTTTATCTTGATTTGCCAGCTGAATTAATTCTGGAAACTCTACTGCTGCACCTAACTGATTAATTGCCGTCTGGGTGTATTCAATCGCCTCTTTGAGCATATTTCTAGCAGTATTGAGGTCTGAGGCCCGAGTTTCGCTAGTTAAAAGGCGATCGTTACTGCGTTGCAGTTCCGCAGCAGCGTTGTCTAGGGTATCTTGCACTTCTGTTCTCAGGGTGCGTACAGTCGCTAGTACCAACTTTGGCAGATGTTCTTCTGTCAATTTCTTGGGATTTACGGGTAACTGGCTCAGACTTAAAAGTGCCAGTTCACGAGCAATTTGTTGGGGTTTTCGGTCTTGCATAAAAGTAAGTGTCTCAGCACTAATTAAGGAGTTAGGAATTTATCAATTTTGGTATAGTCAGACAACCATCTTATCCATATTGTTTGTAACTCTGCCGGATTAATTTTAAGTTTCTTCTACAGGGATGATTGGTCGCTTGTTTTCTAAGGTTGGTGCTTCGAGATTGTGTGCTTCGGGGATAATTAAGGGGGGTAAGGTTGTATTGGGGGCGACAATGCCACCAGAAACTACTACTTTAAAGGCATCTTCTACCGACATGGATATGTTTACCACCTCTTCCTCTGGTACTATTGCATACCATCCTGTAGTTGGATTTGGGGTGGTGGGAATGAATACACTCAGCATGGGGCGAGACATATGGGCTTGAATTTCACTAGCCATCACACCCGTTACGAAAGCGATCGCCCACACCCCCCGTCTGGGATACTCTACTAAAACTACACGGCGAAACCTACCATTAGAATCTTTTAGTAGTGTCTCCAAAAGTTGCTTCAGGGTTTTGTATACTTGTCCTGCTAAGGGAATCGCCTGCAATACCCGTTCACCAAAATCTAGCAACCACCGCCCAGCAATATTTCGAGCCATCAACCCAATCAAAAGAATGCTCAACAGTGGTACAGCTAGTCCTACTGCTAGATTCAGTATATTTACTAGTATAGGGTCTAGCCCATCAAAGGGATTCACTTGTTTGGGTATTTGGGTGAGAAAGTTGATTACCCAATTAGCAATAGTAATCGTTAGCCAAATGGTGGTTGCTAAGGGAATCACCACTAACAAACCTGCAATCAGGTCGTTTTTCAAATCTTGTTTTAGGCGATCAATTCCCAAGCCCTTATTCTCCTTTTTGAGGCTAGTGGAACTTTGATTATTGGTATTCATACCAGCAGAGTTGTCAAATCACATCGAAGATGAATGTATTTTTTGCTACTAATAAGTACTACTGAAAGTTGCAAGTAGTCGGGCTACTGCGATGAAAATACCCACTGGTTGCTTGAAAAACAGCTGTTTTTCAAGCAACCAGTACATAAACATGTACCAACCAAAATTTTGGCTAGTTTGTCTTAGTGGATGTTACTTTTCTTTGTACGACTTGTAAATGATTGTTGCAAGTCTGTGAGATATTTCTAATCCTACCGCGCTCAATCAAAAGCTGCTCACGCTATTAAAACCATGAGTATACGACCAAAGTAGGAATTTTATCCGGCTATTGACTTGTAACCAGGTAGCGGTGATTTTTATGAAAAAGTTTTGTGAAAAATTCAAAATGTTAAATTTAGATAATTTTCATGAATACTTGAGATCCAAGAGTAGCCTATATTACATATAAAATACGGAAAAATTAGGGACTAATATCATGTCCTTTGCTTATTACTTCTAAAAACCAAAGAACCCCACCCCACCAAAGCTATGCTTTGTTTCCCCTCCCCGTGAACGGGGAGGGGTAGGGGGTGGGGTGCAATGACTGGGGGAATCATAACTAATTAACCGGACATGACATAACAAATAAAAAAATAACCGTAATTGTTCCTTGCTGACTGTTGACTTAACAGTCAACAGTCAGCAGTTAACTTTTACCCAAATTTTTAAAGCGTGGCTTCTGAAGTTGGATGATGCGCTTTGGGTTCGCTCTCCCCGCTCTGAGATATTTTTGCCTCTAAGCTGGGAATGGGTAGATGCTGCATTTCCCAAACTTTTAGCAAAATTAAATATTCGTAGAAGGCTTGCAATGTACACCAAGCCAAGCCAGCGCGTCCATCTAGGCAACCGCCCAGCAGGAAATACATATATAAAAAGCGTAGCAAAGGTCTGGCGGGTAAGCGCAAAGACAAATCCTTGAGGGCGCGGCGTCTTTCAACTTCAGACTTGCCTACAAACAAATCTCGCCAGTTCACACTACCCTGTTTTAACTGATACAGGGTTTCTTGAGCTTCATCTGTAGAATAACGGTTGTGTTTTTCAATCCAGCGGCTAAAACCCTTACTGCAAGTGTAATGAGGGTAGGTTTCTTTTAAAAAACTAGTAGCACCGTCACAAACTTCCCGTTCAGTGTGACCGTAGTCTGTAAACCAGACTTTCCCGTGGCGGAAGAGACGCAATTGGTAACGGGGATATTGAGTGCTGTAACGAATCCAATGATTCATGAACATCACACGTTCAGCGGCGTAGTAGCCGATGTAGTCTGGATTCTGGCTTACCTGTTCGCATTCAGCAAACAATTCTGGTGTCATGCGCTCATCAGCCTCAAGAATATATACCCACTCATGTTTCACTGGGATAGACTCTAACATCCAGGTGCGTTGCTTTCCGTGGCTTTCAAAAGGGTGTTGGAAGACGCGAACAGGATAACGACTAGCAATTTCCACAGTGCGATCGCTACTGCATGAGTCTACAACAATGATGTCATCCGATAGCATTGCCGACTCAATACAAGCAGCGATATCTATTTCTTCGTTATATGTCAATATGTAAATTGAAAACATTTTTAAATTTTAGTTAATAGTTGATAATTAAAAGTTAGGAGTTAGGAGTTAGTTGTCAGTGGTCAGTGGTCAGTTGTCAGTGGTCATTTTCTTTATCTCCCCTGCACCCCTGCACCCCTGCACCCCTGCACCCCTGCACCCCATCCCCCCATCCCCCCATCTCCCCTGAGAATTAACGCGCCGCAGCTTTGCGTCCACTACCTTTTAAAGCAGTGATACTTCGTAATCCTGTCCAGCCGATGATAATGTAACCAATGGACAACAGCAGGCTGCTAATACCAATACGCAATCCAGATTTCCAAGCGTTATCTTTAGCTTGTTTTTCATCTTGTTCCTTTTGAGAGCGAATTAGGCTCAACTGTTGATTTTGTAACGTTGGAAGATCAAATTGCCTGTCGATCGCTTTGTCCAGTTCTTGGGGATTTGCTTTGGCTTTTTTGAGTAAATCTTTCAGCTCTGCTGGTGCCTGAGGATTTTCTGTGATTTGCTTATATCTCTGCTCATCTTGGAGAATTCCAGTTAAAAGAGCTTTCCGTTGGTTACGCAACTGTTCTAACTGAGCTTTCCCTTGGTCTGTGTTCAGTTGCGCCTGTAATTGATTAAGCTGTGCTTTGAGTTGGTTTTCTTGTGCATTGGCTCTTTGATTAATTTGATTTATTACCTGACCCTTAGCTTGATTCACATTGTTAAGGTGCAGGGGAAAAAACAGCAAGAAGAGTAACCCTAAAATGCTAGCTATGATCAAAGCCGGAAATCTTAAATCAAAAGCTTGTGAGCGATCGCCATCACTGGCTTCATCAATCCAATAAGCGACAAACAACATCGCCAAACCAAGTAGAGGTACAATTCCCCTATCAACCAGTTGTGTTACTACGTTGATTTGCCATCCTCGATCAGTTGGTTGAAAAGGTAACGACAGAATCAAAAAGTCAAGAAAAAAGGACAAAATTAAGATTATTCCCACCACTTTTAGGGTGAGGGGAGCGTTAACAGAGGCAACACGGTTAGTCATAATTTTTCAAACTTGTAGTAAATCAAAGTGATGTCCTATTTAAAGTTACTTGAATATTGTTCCCACGACTCTGCCTAGTCCATAAAGCTGGCTATTATGTAGAAACAAAAAGCAGATGCAATATATAGTACATAGTACCGATTTTTTGCCTCTTAGTTTGAAACTACACCACGGTAGCATTTGTTATCTTCCGTGTCTTCAGGAATGACATCGTGTTCAAATATACGAAGTTAGGATCAATCCAGTGTAAAAATATGTACAAAAATATACAAAGGCATTTTGAATTTGTCTTTGTGATTTTTCACCTCTCTATCGTCTTACAGCCCGACTTCTCCCTTAAAAACTTGTTCCCAAATCGGCAGATCCTCTGGAAGGTCAACATCAGCTAAAGCAGGCAAATATACAAGTGAGATGTTGAGTTCCTTCGCAATATCCACAGTTTGTTGCAATACTTGAGAAGTTCCCCAATCGATGTTAGCGAATAATTCCGGGATGAGGCGACGTAAACCAATCAAATAATAACCACCATCAATGGCTGGCCCAAGCACGAGATCAAAGGTATGCAGTTGTTCAAAGGCTTGAGTGAGAATCTGGGAATTGACGCCAGGACAATCAGTACCAATGATAATTACTTGTTCTATGCCAGATTGAAAAGCATTTCTAAGCGATCGCGCCATCCGCGAACCTAGATCCCCTTCACCTTGAGACTGGTAAACTAGACTAAGCCCCAACCAATCTTGCATTAGTTGTAAATTGCCACCAGTAAATCGTACTTCTAGAGATATGCCAGTTGCTTTCTGCAATTCTTTAACTTGAGATACTGTATATTCAGTCATCTGCCGTTGCAGATTTGCAGCACCAAGAGTACCCAAAGCAGGTATCAGCCGGGTTTTTGTCTTCCCTGGTTCTGGATAGCGAGTGAAAATAATCAGGTGCTGTTTTAAATTCATGAATAATTGCAGCAGACAATAGACTTGTTGCATAAATCAAAAAAAGAACCCCACCCCGCCTTTGACTTACGTCAAAGTCTCCCCTCCCCGCTTGCGGGGAGGGGCTGGGGGTGGGGTGTTAGGAGACTTTTGCAAGAGGTCTAATAGCTTATTTAACTTAACTAAAAATATCTTAATAGCAATAATCACGATCCCTGTTAGCCCTACTATGCTCTTTTGCTGTTCGCATAGCCCCTATGAGTGTCGAGACATAAATACAACGCTTAGCTTTACCACCATACTTACTAGATAGGGTGATCCTTCTAAGCACATTAGGATTACCCATGTAATCAAATTCAATTTTGCCTATACCACTTGACAGTTGTAAGGTTGTCTCAGGATCAAGGCGTACATGGGAATCTAAATTATTCCAATTAAGACTCAATGGGTTGACTGTAGCAGGATGAACCACCCATTGAAGGATACCATTTTGTTCACGAAAGCTGAATCGCCAAGTTAATTTTTCTTTAGTAGCTTGACTTTTAGCTTGTTGCATAGCACGATAAACTTCTTCTTGAGCATTAGTCAGGCGGCGAGTGTCCACAAAAGCTAGCCAGTTAGGTAATGCTAGACCAGCTAATACCCCAATTGCCATAATCACTACTAACATCTCTACCAGCGTGAAGCCACTGCTAGAGTCACGTTTAAAAATATTTTTACTATTAACTAAAGGCAGAAAACGCACTAGAATACTTTCCTAAGTCTGATGCACCCAAATTAACTAATTTATATCTTGCACGCCTTCGATTAAGATTGCAGCTACAAGAACAAAGCTCACCTATGCAGGCTACATAACTCTTAATTTTTCTTAGTCCTTTTCATATTATTCTTTGCGCCTTTGCGCCTTTGCGCCTTTGCGTGAGATAAAAAATATTTCTGACAGAGGTCTTTTAATTTTATTTATTCAAATAACCATTTCTCCAAAGATAAAAAGGACTAATCAGACTAGTGAAAAATAATTGCATTTCACAAGCCGCAACCAAATCTGTTTTCAGCTTAAATTTATATTTGATTAGATGTAATAAAATTTTTCGTAAATCGTTGCTCATATAAGCCAATAAAACCACGGGTTTAGCCCAAGGTTTTGTATTCACCATTCGAGTTACATAACGACTCAACCCAATACCTCGAAAAAATGGAATTAAATACTCCTTTTTTAAGCGTGACTCTGGAATTTTATGATAAATTTCCATTTCTGGATTATACCAAATCTCCCACCCAGATTTTTGGATATAAGACAACATTTCTAAGTCTTCACTAGTTAGCATATTGCCAGTAACTCTACCAGTTAAAATAGGCTGATTAGGTACGCTGTCTAACCAAGCTTGTCGGCGAACAACAAGACCAGCAGAGGGTGGTAATAATTTTTTGGATGGTTCATACAGCAAAGGCAAATCACCTCGCTCTGTAATTGCCAAAAATGGAGCAATCCGCTGAAAGTTTTCTGGTGGTTTTACTTCCCATTGAGCATGTATTTGACTGCCATAAGCCCCTGCTTGAGGGTACTTTTGACCAAAAGCATAAGCTGCTGCTATCCAGTTTGGCTCTGGATAGTTATCATCATCTAGAAAAGCAATTAATTTACCTTTAGCTTCTTGAACTGCTCTTTTTCGGGCATAAGCTGCTCCCTGTTGCTGTTCAAAACAATATTTCAAGGGATAAGGACATTGCCAATTTTCTTGATAGCTTTGTACAACTTTCGCTGTATCATCATTACTATTGTTATCGACAACAATAATTTCCCATGAAAAGTGTTCAGTATAAATTTGATTTCGTAATTTTTCTAGCAATTCAGGCAAGCGGCTTGCCCCATTATAAGTTGGTATAGCTACAGTCAAGTCAAGGTCTAATTTCATTACACAAGATATACAAACTCAACTAATGAAAAAATTTTATGTTTGATTATTTTACTAAATTTAAATTCATATCAGGAATTGAATCTAGATTTTTTGGTATTAATATTTTTAGTTACATTCTGTATCTTTACCAATTTTTGTTGAACCTAAAAGGGTTTTTACAATTATACAACGCTTCACGCTAGTAGCTTGACTAGGACTTCCAGGTTTAGCTATGGCCACTGCTACAACTAAGCCTTTAGTGCCAATCTTATCATTCTGCACAGCTGTTAAACCATTAGTATTAGTCTTTACTAATAAATCTAATGCACCTGTATAGTCATAAGTAATTGTTTGTGGCTTACTAGTGGTGAAAGTGGGGGTAGACGCATAAGTGATGATACTGCTTGCAGTATTTTCATTAGTTATATTTGTCCCAATGACAATTTGTCCTGCTTTAATTCCTAAATCTCCGCCTAAATCACGCCATAAAAAATTACTGGAATCAGAGCCTTTGGAATATATAGCAACTTGCGGAATGTTATTATAAGTTCTAAAGCTAACACTATAACTGAGTTTTTGTTTTTTAGCTTCTCGTTGAGCTTCTTGGAGTGCTGACAAAATAAAATCGTTAGCTTTATTTACTCGTTGTCTATTGACAAATGCAAACCAACTAGGAGCAGCAATTGTTGCTAAAACTCCCAACATAATTACTACTACCAGTAGTTCAATCAAGCTAAATCCATCATTTTTTTGCTTCGTTTGAGAATCATTATTTAATTTTAATAATAGTTTTAGAGGTATTTTCTGTAATTTTTTACCTAAAACTAAGTTATACATAGCAAAGTTACCTTGTATTTAAATGAATAATTCTCAATTGCAAAATAATTATTATTTTTTAATTAAAAATTAATTATTGAGTAAATAATAATCCAATTCCTTGCACTCGAATACTAGCTTGAGGAAAATAAATTTTTTGCCACTCAAACTCAATTGTTTGATTAAAATTGATATTATTGCTTTTGATTCTAGCTAAAGCATTGCCACGTAAATAAACTTCTGCGACAGTTTTATTTGAGTCTACACAAACGTAGAAACCGCGTGTTTTTACATTGTTTGTAGCAACAGCATCTCCTGTTCCTGAATATTGTGGAACCATCTTTTCAGTTGAACAGTTTGTTGGTGCTGGGTTAGTGGTTGTATCTATTGTAGTTTGGTCAACATAATCAATAAGAGGCAAGATGTCTTGTGTGTATCCCTCACCACTCTTCTTGACCCATTTATTCATTTTGGTTGCAAGATTGCCTTCATCTTGCAATTTAAACATTTGAAATCCACGATCTCTAGTGTTGTCGATATCAGTCTCACTACTGCCATAGCCATTACTGATTTGAAATCTACCAATACGGGCAGCATTAGACCATGTAGAGTCATTGTCTTTAATGAGATAATAGGCAACTAGGGAATAAACGAAGGTATCATCAGTTCCAAGGGTAGCACCACTACCGACACTAAGTCCCCCTGGAATAAACTGTCGTTTCCAAAACACAAGTACAGGAAAAAATGTGTTCTTCTCGTCTGCGGTAGATGACTTAGGTAGTTGACTTCTAATGGCAGCTATCCCAGTAGCATCATATATGTAGACTGCCTGCTGTAAATCTCGTGCGATATAGTCAAGTGCTGCCTTAATATCTTGCTCAGTATTTGCTTTAGCTTGCTCTTTACGATCGCTATCCATGATGCTGATCATAAATCCCATCAAAGGAGTGATGACCAAAAAAGCTAAAATGATACCTACCAGTAACTCAATGAGGGTAAAACCACCGTTTGTTTGTTTCACTCTTGAGCGTTTTAGCTGATTACTTAAAAGCCATTTAAGTGGACTCATAATACTGAGTTTTCCTTTTAGAGTTGCAGATTTTTAGCACTGAGATTGAGCAGTGGGAGTAGAGCTAGGGGTTGGAGTGGGAGTTGGAGTAGGTTGTTTCAAACGATCGCACAAATCACGGAATTTTACTCCTTTGGTGACTTCTGTAGTAATCTCTACTAATGGCGTTTTGCGATCGCCTAATCCCGCTGCAAAAGTTGGTTGTTTTGGATTAGGATCAGTATTAGGAGGAGTTGCTCTTGTTTTTTTCAAAGGAATGCTACCAGCAAAGCCATCTGCCCTATAAACACGTATCCCCAACTGATACCCCTTTGCAGCCTCAACAATATTGGTGGTGCTTCCGCCGCTAGTTACAGTACCTTTGTTATAGCGAATCGCTTGAATTACAAAGTTGCTGGGATTAGTGGTGGTACAGTTCTTGCCATCCAATGAGACACAATACAAATTGTCTGCTGGTGAAGAACAGTAACTATTTGCCGTACAGGTTAAGCTTCCCACAGCAGGAGGATCATAGTTAGATATTGCAAATTCGTCAATTGTGCCTGTAATCGGAGATGCAGGTGCTGTAATTATTCCAGAACGAAGACCATCTATGTAGTTTTTAGCAGCATCGGTGGCTGTTTCAATACGCTTTGCTTGCACCCGTGTTGCCACAGAAAAGACAATCACAGGTGCGACGGCTGCCAGTAAAATGGCAACAACTATAATAGCTACCAATGATTCAACGATGGTGAAACCTGATTGACTAGATAAAGATGCTTGTTGCTGTTTGTGAGCAATCATAATTCAGCAATTTAGATAGGTTATATCAAAGGCAACTAGTGATGGGCTGCGAGATCCCCGACTTCTTGAAGAAGTCAGGGATCTGACCACTTATCAAGATTTAGGACATAGATCACTAGGACGTTGGTCTGATCTAACAGCGTATTTGTACCTCACTGCATCGTTATATTTAGGATCAGCGTCGTCGTAGCCACCAGTTCTATTATCTTGAGCAGCACATAACAAACTTTTCACCCACTTGTCATCTCGCGGTACTTCTCTGTAAAACTCATTGGGAGGATTGAGTGCTGGTGAGGTAAAGCGCTGAGAGAACAAGTCAGGTAGCTGTGTTAACAAAGCAACATCAAAACCCCAAGCACGGGTAGGTGTAACGTAGAAAGGTGAACGACCTTGGTTTTCACCAGTAACGTTATTTGAGTTAACTCGATAACCTTGTGGATAGCCAAAAATTGTTGTTCCCGAAGGACTGTACCCTGCATCCCTGTTAGTCAAGTTAAAGTTACCAATCATCCCTTGCCAAGGTGCTGTGGCATAGGAGCTACGTTTAAACTGAATAAAAGAGCCACGAGCTGTCAAATCTCTCCCTGACCAATTTTCTAGGAAACGTATAAAGTTTTCTAAACCACCACCAAGTTCACCAGTATCAGCAAAAGTGCCTGCTGTAGCTCCTGGAGTTGGTGGGCGACTTGGTGTATCACCTTGAGCAAATACAACATTTGTTTCTGTGGCTGTAGCGCGTTGAAACCAATCACCGTTATTAATGACTCTATTACCGTCCTCAGTTTCCCGGAGAGTATTTATGTCAGATGGTGTTTGAAAGGGAAACTGAATTTGCAATACTGGCACTAACAGAGGTTGATTTGTTGTTTCACTTAGGCTGCTAATGTTGTCAATCTTCAGTGGAAATGTAGCAGCGTAGTTTCTGTCTGTAGCACTTGTAAGAGTTTTCCATGTTCTAAACCACAGAGCGTTACTTTGGGTGCGTGGTCGCTTATCTACATTACTAGTACTGAAGGCACTGTATGTCTTACCGTTTATGGATAGAGTAGAATATGGATAGTAGTTTACTTTTCCAGTACTAGTAGTGCTAATCCCTATAGGAATAGGTCTTCTACTAGTGGGGTCTAGTTTCAAGTTGTTTCCTTCTCTGACAAAAGCAACCCGACGAGGATAATTTCTATCGGCTTCTAACATTGCAGGCTGAGCAGTAGTCCCTGCAATAAGACGAACGGCATCGTAAGCATTAGGGTCAGGAGTATCAGACTGTGTAATTAATGCCTTTGCCTTGAGGTTTTTTTCTGTGATTCGTTGCTTTGTTTTGATGTCTTGTTCCTTGACATCAGCTGTTTTAATCCCGTCGCCGTCAAGGTCAGTATTTACATCTGCATCTGTTTCACTGTCATCTAAATCACCATCACCATTCTTGTCATAGATAGCATTATTTAGGTAGCTATCGTTGTTTAAATCCCTTTCCTTAAAAGTGGGAGCTTTAACAGTGTCACCATTAAAATCTAGATCCAATTCTGCTTCAGTGTCGTCTAAATCGCCATCACTGTTAAAGTCATATCCAGCCAAATCGTCTAAATTGCCATTATTGTTCACGTCATAACCAACTACCCAATCACTAGCTTTGCAAGCTGTTACTGTTGGTTTGCGGCATATTTCCATTACATACTCAGAAAATGTTACCCGACGCTGAACTGGAGTAACAAAGTTGTTGAAGTAAGAAGAATAAAAATCAGAAGATAGACTTCCTGAAGTCTTATATATTGGTGGGTCAGTACTATTATCTCTTGAGTAAGTACTATCTTGAAAGTCACGGCTAGTAACGAAGTTGTTATTCCAGAAACCGCTTAATCTAGCTGCTACAGTTGCGGTGATGTTGCTTTCATTTATATCGACAGCCGTGTCAAGCATATTACCGTTACCATTCAGATCAGCTTTAATTACTGTTTCATCAAGCTGAGTGACTTCCGGATCAGTCATATTACCATTGCCGTTGGCATCAAATCTAATGGCTGTTTCATTAAGTTTTACTGTTGTTGCTGCCTTAATTTTGCCATCGCCATCAAAATCAAAACCTACAGGATAATTACCATAATTATCATTCAGTTCGTAGTTTCCTTCATTGCGCCAGCCTTCTTGAAAGTTACCAGACAACACAGTAATAGCATCAGCAAGTACCGTTGCTGACCGCCATGATTCACCAGTACTACAACTGGAAAATTGATCTTTGCGACAGGCAAAATTAGAGTCCAGACCACTTGCAACACTATTACCACGAGTATAAAAGTTAGCCCAACCGCTGTTTAAAGTTGCCAAAAATTCTTCCTTAGTGTGTCGATTAAAATTACCCTTGATATATACAGGCAGGTCAGATGCTAAAATTAAACCTTTTTCCTCTGCTTTATAGGTTGAGTTACGGCTTAAATTACTACCATTAATCAGCATAATGCCGTTAGGTCGCCGAGTAGGGTCTAGCTTAAAGTCTTTGGAACTTAAATCTATTTCTGCAATAGTGGCAGCATTTGGATCGCCAGCGCTGCTGACATCTGGTAGGGCATCATCACGAGTAGCGTAAATAATGCCACTATTGGGGAATAGAAACTCTCCATCAGTCCTAGATGTTGTTCTGAGTAAATTCAAATCCAAGACGGTGGTACGAATTTCTAAAGGCTGACGAAATTCTACATCCAAATCATAATTGTATGTTGTGGCCTTGTTAGGGTTCAGTTTCTCAACCGCCTTAATCTGCCTAGCATCAAGGAAAGTTACTTCTCTAATAGCACCATGTGGAACTGCGGCATTTGTAGGCGCTCCAATACTACCATCCAAAATTTTCAAGGCACAGACGGCAGAATCAATCGCTGATTGTTCAGAAAGGCTAAGATCTCCGGTATTAGCTAAAGCATCTCTCAGTGGCTTATTTACCCAGCGTCCATTGGGATATTTCAGGTCTTTTTGGTAGTTTAATGCTGCTGTATAACCACTTGTTGATAAGCCAGAAGCTGAGTAGACAATACCGTTAAGAGATTTGTTAGCTGTATTGGCAGGACTATCAGGATCAATTTTGGATACTCCTGTTAAGCCTGTCAGAGCATTACCTCCAAAATCTGTATCTCTGTTCTGTGCTGTATCGCTGTTGGTGGGGTCATAGTAACTAGCAACACAGGCTATGGGAGTTTGATAAGTGCTTGGTGTCTTAGGATCGTAAAATGAATTTTGGTAGTGATAGACTACTGTAGCCCGCATTTTTAGATAAGGTGTGTGAGCGTTGGGTAAGCCATCACTAGTGCTTGTAACGCCCATCGGCATCCTATCAGACCACACTTTATCTGTACCTTTATCTGTAGCGTTTGTAAGGTCAAGATCGGCATCAAAGTCAGTTGCAGTGCTGGTAGGAGTACGATTATCAGGCAAGTAAATTCCTGCGCCAGTGATAACTCGCAAACCGCCAACGACATCGAGGGGGCCTGTAGGTTTTTCAGATGCTACCTTTTCCCAGAAACCACCCCGTTCTGTAGACCCCAAATCATCTAATTGAATAGCTTGGGTGAAACGCTGGCGAATATTGCTATTGTTATCCCATTGCTTACCAACAATGTTCTGTCCTTGTTCTGAACTGACAAATTTGCCGCCACTGTACCAGTATTGTGGTAAGTTATTGCCTACTAAAACGCGATCGCCAATTAGTAGTTCTTGTCGCGTAGTCAGATTTCTCAAAACACCTGGATCTGTTGCTTGTAAATAAATCTTATTAGGATCGCTCTGCGTTTGAATCCCTATCCCAGCATAACCATCAGTCTCAGTAGTACCATCACTGGGAGCGAAGGGAAAAGCCCACACATCCACTGGTCTAAGAGCGTCACCACTGTCTTGAAGTGGGCTAGTCGTTGTGTAGTCATAAGCTCCGGTTCCAGTTCTTACTAACCCATCCCCACCGACAGGCACCTCTGCGTAGGGAACACGCCGTGTCCGCTTCTTGAAGTAAGTCGTGAGCTGCTGTGTCTTTGCATCGGCGTCTGAAAGTGTGGCATCAGCCTGTTGAGCAGAGGTAATTCCATCTTGAACTTCTCTAGGCAGGGATGTCAGAGCCATACTACTAGCTGCATCTACTAAGCGATTAATTCGTTGAGCATACGCCGCGTCGTTAAAACCTGCTTGATTTCCGTAAACAGCTGTAGGTACACTCTTATTAGTGTTGTTAATATTATCAGCTGTTTTGGGGGAACTACTAGTAGAAGGAGTGTGGGGTTTGACATCTTTAAAGAAATCTACTACTACACTAGTAGCACTAGATGTATCTGTGGTTTCACTTATTCGGGTGTTGATCACATTGCCCGCAACAACAATTTTGCTGTTTTCCTCTGTGTAATAACAAGAGTAAGGACTACTAACTTGAAAAAATCTCACTGAATTTCTTGTTAGCAAATTACCGTTGGTAAAGATACGTCCATTAATTCTGAGTCCGCCTCCAGGCGAAATCTCTAAATCATTTTCATAAATTACGGCATTATTGGTGAGTGGCACTCTTTCCCGGTCTTGCTGATACTCTAGAGCGGCAAAGCTTTTATTGCCTTTAAATTCCTGATACTTCGTATAATCAGTACCAAATGTTTCTAAATCTGGCTCTTTAGTAATCGGCACAGTAGTCGTATAAACAAAAATACTTCTTTTCAGTTTGCCAGCAACTTTATACCAACCCTGACTACCCACCAAATCCGCACTAGTCGCAACATTAGTTGAACATCGACCAGCTGAAAGACCTTCATCCATTGGTTGCGCTCTTGCCTCTAGTGGGCTTCTAGCCCTATTAGTGGTAGGAGTCTTAAAATAAATACCGTACAGAGCAAAACTATCAAATTTGCCGTCATTATCAGTATCAACAGGATATTTCCAGACTGATTTAGAAGTTTCATCCTCTAGAATAGTGCCATCAGCGTTAACATCCTTAACCAATTTCAACTGTATCTCATCACCAAAAGTATATTCGGCAATATTATCGGTAATTACCTGACTTAATGAAAAATCTGAGGGTGTTGAACGTGGTAATCTAGGGTCTTGAAATAGCTTTTCTAATTTTGCTTTGGCGCGGTCAAGGGCTGGTGCTGCTGCTCTTAAAACGGTTTCGTTTACACGGACATTGCTAGCATTTTTAGAGCGTTCAAAAGACCTAAATAAAATTGCTGTAGTTAACAGTACAACTACTAGCGATACCATTACTACTGTTGGCAAGACAAAACCAGCATTGAGCGAGCCTCGTCGTCTTTTGGTGACAAACAAAGTTCGCAATAGCCAAATAAGTTGTTTTTTAATTAAGGATAAAAAATTCTTACTAAATTGTTTGAATATTATTTTTATTGTCTTGGCTAGCCGACGTTTTCTAAACATAGCTGCTTTCCTGTCAAGTAAGTTGATGCCAATTGTTTTTTTTGCAATTTAAACCTATATCTGTAAATTTGCTTTACAGACAAAATGAGGGGTTTTACTTATGTAAATAC
This sequence comes from Nostoc sp. UHCC 0702, assembly GCA_017164015.1. Classification (GTDB taxonomy): domain Bacteria; phylum Cyanobacteriota; class Cyanobacteriia; order Cyanobacteriales; family Nostocaceae; genus Amazonocrinis. Next base: position 1,437,411 of record CP071065.1, on the reverse strand, counting down.
AGGGTTTCACCTGCTACCAAATACAGCAAAAATTAAAAATGTTTTTCAGTTATCTCATTTTTCAGATTTTTTGATTTACCAGAAATACTGATTTTTTATGCAATTAACTCGTAGCCACAAAAGTTTAGTAATATCATGTCCTTTGCTTATTACTTATGATATGTCCGCAGCGATCGCAACGAAGTGTAGACGCAAAGCGGCTTCCCGTTCGCGTTAGCGTCTCCGAAGGAGAAGGGTAGCAAAGCAATCCTAAAGACTTTGCGATTGCTTCACTACGAAGATCGCTTTGTACCCTACGGGAAGGCGTTCCGCCAACGCAATGACAACTAATCAACTGGACATGATATAACACCATAACTTCACATGAATTTTTTCAAAATGTATCTCACCTGAAGGCAACTTCATGAAGATATAGTTAGGGAAGTAAGGTTATACTACCCACTTGTTAAAGCAAACATATCAGTCAGGTGCTAAATAATATTAAGTAATTAAAAACCTCCCGAAATGGGGAGGCTAACGGTGTAAATATTCTCGCTTTCCAAAGTCTAAGGCTGGTAATACATGCCTTATATGATGTTCTAAAAGTATTATGGGAAACATCAAAGTAATTAAAGACCTAACCCCCTGACCCCCTTCCCGACGCGGGAAGGGGGGAATTCAAAGCCTCTCTCCGTTGAGGGGAGAGGAATGGAAGCGGGGTTTCTAGTATACTTAGCGACTTTCCAAACAATCTCTTAGTTCAGAAACTTAGTAATGATTGAGGTTAATCCCTGCTTCTTTAGCCATTGCTTCTAACCCTTTGATTTCTAGGGTTTTGATGGCTTTGGTAGATAGCTTCAGTTTTACCCAGCGATTTCCACTTTCCCACCAAACGCGCTTGTTTTGCAGGTTGGCGTGCTGAAGGCGTTTGGTACGGCGGTGAGAGTGAGAAATTGCAAAGGCGTTATTTGCCTTTTTACCAGTTAATTCACAGCGACGAGACATAACAAGTTTCTCCAGATTGCTTGGCTTTTATTACAACCTTTCTATTTTAGGGCTTAGGTGGGGAGATGGGGAGATGAGGGGGATGAGGGAGCAGGGGAGCAGGGGAGCAGGGGAGCAGGGGAGCAGGGGGGATGAGGGAGATGAGGGAGAATAACTCCTAACTCCTCACTCCTAACTCCTAACTCCTCACTCCTAACTCTTAATTTATTTGCTAGCTTGTTCTGTCAGCTTTGTGAGTACGTCATTTGAGCGTTCGACAAAGGATTTCATTCCTTCGGCATCAAACCCTTTTTGAGACATCAGCGCTAAATCGTAGACGTGTTGGCAAATCATATTCACCAATTGGGTTGTCGGTGACTGACCATCACCTTGAATAATACTACCTTGGCTGAGATTGGCTAGATTTTGAATCAGGGGATGGGCGGTATTGACTAGCAAAATGTGGTCTTCGGGAAACTCTGCATTTTGCTGTTGCATCATGGCGTTCATCTCCCGCAGGCGACGCAGAATTTCTGGTAGCAATACGATCGCTGGTGGTGTACCTTGAGGATCGTCTGACTTTAATGCTTCGGTGCGAATGTTTACTTTGGGTTTGTTGAGGGATTTCTCAAATAACTCTTTGATCACCTCGGTGCGGGTTTTGTTTGTCTTGGGGTCAACTATTTCGCCTGCTTTGTCTTGATCCAGCAAGGTATTATCTAAGTCAGAGTCTACCCGCGTAAATTTGACATCTTGATATTCCCGTTCTAGGAAGTTGATAAAGTGAGTGTCGATGAAGGAGTCCATAAACAGGACTTCTAAACCTTGATTTTTATGTAATTCTACGTAAGTCGCTTGTGTGGCTTGATCGGTGCTGTAGAAAACGCGATTTTCGTGGCGTTCTTTATTACGTTCTAGGTATTCTTTGAGAGTGGTGTAGGGAGTAGTGGGTGTTGTGTCTTGGGAGTTAGGAGTGACATCTTGCCAAAGATCTCCCTCTTGGGACTGTACCTCAACTGCTGGTGTATCGGCAGCTTTTTCTGCAATTTTAGCGGTGGTACGAAAGATGATGATGTCTTCGACTTGTTTTTTAAATTTCTCGTCGTTGAGAACGCCAAATTTCACAAAAGTGCCGAGATCCTTCCAAGCACTAACGTATTGTTCGCGGCTGTCGCGGTAAAGTTCTTTGAGGCGATCGCCTACTTTCTTAGCTATATAATCGCCGATTTTCCGCACGGTGCGATCGCCTTGTAATGCACTGCGCGACACATTCAAGGGTATATCAGTACTATCAATTACACCGCGCATGGGGGTGAGAAATTGCGGGATAATTTCTTCGCAGTTGTCGCTGACAAAAACTTGATTGCAAAATAGCTTGATTTGCCCTTTTGTCACATCGACATCTGGCTTCATTTTGGGAAAATACAAAATCCCGTTGATGATAAAGGGATAATCTGTATTCAGATGCACCCACAACAGTGGTTCTTCTTGAAAAGGGTACAGGTAACGGTAAAATTCTAAATACTCTTCTTTAGTCAGGTTGTTGGCAGACTCTCGCCAAGGCGCTTTTTGTTTATTTAAAACTTCACCTTCCAGTTTGATTGGCACTGGCATGAAGTCGCAATAGGTCTTGACAAGATTTTTAAGACGTGCTGATTCTAAATACTCTTCTTCGTCTGGTAGCAGAGTCAGGGTAATGGTGGTGCCGCGAGTGGTGCGTGGTGATTCTTCTAAGGTAAAGGCTGGGGAACCATCGCAACTCCAATGTACAGCTAATTCTCCTTCTTTGTATGAAAGAGTCTCGATTTCGACTTTTTGCGCCACCATGAAGGAAGAATAGAAGCCAAGACCAAAGTGACCGATTATCGGTTGATCTGATTTGCCTTGATACTTCTGAATAAATTCTTCGGCACTAGAGAAAGCAACCTGATTGATATATTTCTTAATCTCCTCTGCTGTCATGCCGATGCCGTTGTCAGAGATGGAAACGGTCTTTTTATCCTTATCAATGGCAATTTGAATTTCTGGTTCACCGATGTCTCCCGCATATTCCCCGGCGCGGGATACCATGTTCAGCTTTTGGATTGCATCTACAGCATTGGATACCAATTCTCGCAAGAAGATTTGATGATCTGAGTAGAGCGACTTCTTGATAATTGGGAAAATATTCTCAGTATGAATACTGATAGTGCCTTGTTCTAACATGATTGGTAATCTTCGATGTGACTAACTCAAATTATCATTATGGCAAATACGCCCTAGCCCTCTAAAAGCAGAGGTAAACTCGAAGAATGTAGCAGGACGTGATACCAATTAGGATTTTAAAGGTATAGCTGACGCGATCGCTTGTTTTTTCAGCACTGTTTGCCCCCTAGAGATGATTCGGATTTCCCTACCAGTGGTTTGTAGTTACAATTTTTTAAGAAACTATACAATTCATTAAGATTTTTTCAAGCGATCGCACTTCCAGAGATTTTTCGTACCTAGTAGGTTGGGCAAAGCCCACCATATCTAGTTTTTGGTGAACAAAGCTTATGTGTATTTCAAAAATCAAAAATTAAACCAAAGGAAAAATAATTTTAAAAATGGCAATTAATATCAGTCTACTTTGCCGTAACGCAGATGGATCATGCTTAACATAATTCCAGAGAAATTTAGCAGATAGCCAGCTTTTTTTAAACTGTTTTGGTGACTCCAGGGCTTTAAATGCTAGGTATTTGTAAAGATAAGCAATACTATATCTTTTCAAATGAGATAGAGATTCAGCTTTCTGATTACTAAAAGCACGTTCAATGACTTTTAGAGATGCAGCTTCTTGTATTTTTAGTTTAGTAGACATCGAGTTAGCAGATAATCGATATAATATTTGAGCTTTTGGTACAGCTACAAATTCGTAACGAGCGGCGAGCCTTAACCACATATCCCAATCTTCAGCCGCAGGAAGTGTTTCATCAAAACCACCAACTTCTTTCAGTGCATCAGAGCGAACTAAGGGGTTAGAACCATTTTCTAAAAAATTCCGCAATACAAGCTGTTTATAAACATCACCTGTAACAGTAATATGTGTGCCTGATTTCAAAAATTTACCTTCAGTGTCAATATAATTAGTCCAGCTATAAGCTACAGCTGCCTTTGGATGTTCTTGTAATGCTTGGAGTTGAGATTCAAGCTTATCAGATGTCCAAAGATCATCAGCATCAATAAAAGAAATAAAGTTTCCTGTACAGTGGGATAAACCCCGGTTACGACTAGCAGCTAAACCAGCATTCTGGTAAGAAAATACTTGCAATCGCTCATCTTGTATACTTTCAATAATTTCTAATGTTGAATCAGTAGAACCATCATTGATAAGTATAAGCTCGATATTTGTAAAAGTTTGGTTTAAAACTGATTCAATAGTCTGTTTAACAGTTTTTTCACCATTATAAACAGGGATAATTACAGAAACTTTATTTAACATTTTTTATAAGTAAATTAAACTAAGAAGTTTTTTCATATCCTAAAAAAGTACTGGTATTAGAAAGCTTAGGAAATTTATTAAATAATTCTTGAGCCAATTTAGCAGGCAATAAAACCATTACTGAAAGTTTTAAAAATGCTTTAAAAATGACAGGTTTTAGTACCAGAGAGGGGTCGCTTTTTATAGCTGTTGCTAAAATTCTGATTGCTTGTAGAGTTTTTTGCTGACCTGGAGTTACATCTAGAACTTTATAACTTAAGTATTTATATAGGTTAGCAATACTATATTGTTTTAGATCCTGTAGAGATGCAGCTTTTTGGTGAGCGAAAGCTTGTGTAATGACTTGTAGATTGGATTTTTCTAAACCTAATATATCAGAAGACATCGAAATTGCAGAAATTCGATATAAAATTTGTGCTTCTGGAACGACAATAAAATGATAATTGGCTGCCAAGCGTAGCCATAGATCTGTATCTTGTGCATTGCTTAGTGACTCATTGAAACCACCAACTGCTGTAAAAGCACTCTTGCGAATCATGACGTTGGAACCGCTACCGATAAAGTCATCTAGCAATAATTTATGATAGACATCTCCTACCCATTGAACATAAGAACAGGGACGTAGAAATTTCCCATTTTCATCTATGCAATTAGTCCAACTGTAAACAACAGCAGCTTCAGGATGTTCTACTAAAGCTTTATGTTGAGCTTCTAGTTTATTGGGTGTCCAAATATCATCTGCATCTAAAAATGTAATGAATTCGCAACAAGAATGTTGAAAGCCACGATTACGATTTACAGCTACATTGGCTTTAGGATAAGAAAATATCTTTATCCGTTCATCTTGAATTTGCTCAATAATATCTATTGTTGAGTCTGTAGAATTGGCATTGATAATGATTAATTCAAAATTAGCTAATGTTTGTTGTAAAACAGAATCAATAGCTGCTTTAATAGTTTTTTCTCCATTGAAGACTGGAATGATTACAGATATGATTGGCATAATGCATTATTGATGAGCAATTGATGAATTTATCAGTTTTGTGATTTTGTTAAAGACTTATTCAATTTTAATTTGAATAAATAAAAAGGACTAATAAAAGTAGTCAAAATTATTTCCATTTCAATTGCTGCGACTAAATCAGTTTTCAGCACTCGGAAATAACGAATAAAGTGTAAGAGTAATTTACGCAGATCATTAGCTAGATATATAAAAAATACAAATGGTTTTTGCCAGTTATGAAGTAGTGACATCCGCAAATGATAACGGCTTAAACCAATGCCACGCATTAAGGAAATTAAGTATTTTTTTTCTAATCTCCAAGATGGAATAATATGTTCTATTTCCATTGCTGGGCTATACCAAATTTCCCAACCAGCTTTATGAATGTAGGATAGAGCTTCTGAATCTTCTCCAGCTAACATTGATAAACCAACTCTACCTACTAAAAAAAGACGCTGAGGGACATGATTTTGCCATACTTGGCGACGCACAACTAAACCTGCTCCAGGAGGAAATCCTTTTTTTTGGGGTTGATATAAAAGTGGTTGTGAGCCTCTTTCGTTAATTGCAAGATAAAAAATAATTTTTTTGAGGTGTTCTGGAGGTTCAACTTCAAATAAGCCATGAATTTGACTACCGTATGCACCTGCTTTGGGATGTTCTTTACCAAATTTGTATGCTGAGATTACCCAGGTGGGTGCAGGTAAATTATCATCATCTAAAAAACCAACAAATTCGCCTTTTGCTTCTTTAATGCCTCTACTTCTGGCAAAAGCTAGTCCTTGTTCACCTTCAAAACAGTAGCGCAGGGATGCATGATTAGACCAGCTAGCTTGGTAATTTTGAACTAGCTTTGCTGTATTATCAGTACTGTTATTATCAACAACAAGAATTTCCCAATTAAGCTGTTCTACACCCGTCTGAGTCTGTAATCGCTCAAGAACTTTGGATAAACGGCTTTCTCCGTTGTAAGTGGGAATGACTACGGTAAAATCAACGCACATTAATTCAACTCAAAAGATTCTGGTTTTATGATGCCCAGTCTGGAGTCAAAAATTTAATACTATTACCAATAGTGCAAACAATAGCCGAAAGCTTTATTGCCATGTAGCGGCAATTCATAAATTATATAAAGTCCGATTAATTAGTTATGATTCCCACAGTCATTGCACCCCACCCCTAACCCCTCCCCGTGAACGAGGAGGGGAAACAAAGCGTAACTTTGGTGGGGTGGGGTTCTTAGGGTTTAATAAGTAATTGAGCGGTCATATCATGTCCGCTACAATATGTAGTTTTGTGTAGGTTTTAACTTTTTATTGTTTACAGTTCAGATGACGGTTCCAGAAAGTTTCCAATAGTTTGGAGAGCTGACACCTTAACTGGTAATTTTTTAGCAAAAGTCAGACCTTTTTCACCTTTGTCAATGATGATAGTATCGCCGGAGATAAAAGTGTTCTCCAATAACTTGGTGGCGAGGGGGTTTTCTACTTGTCGCTGAATTGCCCGTTTGAGTGGACGTGCGCCATAAACTGGGTCATAGCCTGTTTCCACGAGATAATCACAGGCAGATGCAGAAATTTCAAAGGAGATTTTTTGCTCTCGGAGGAGATTTTCTACTCGTTTGAGCTGAATGCGGATGATGTGCCGCATTTCTGAGCGACTGAGAGTATGGAAGAGAATGATATCATCAACGCGGTTGAGAAATTCGGGGCGAAAATGCGATCGCAAAGCATCTGTGACGCGATCGCGCATCATGTCATATTTGGTATCATCACCAGATATATCTAAGATATGTTCGCTACCAATGTTACTGGTCATGACAATCACAGTATTACGAAAATCTACCGTTCTTCCCTGTGAATCAGTAATTCTACCATCATCCAGTACTTGCAATAAAATATTAAACACATCGGGGTGGGCTTTTTCCACTTCGTCCAAAAGTACCACCGAATAAGGATGACGGCGAACCACTTCCGAAAGTTGACCGCCTTCTTCGTAGCCTACATATCCTGGAGGCGCTCCCACAAGGCGAGAAACCGAGTGTTTCTCCATATACTCGGACATATCCAAGCGTACCAAAGCATCATCAGAATCAAAGAGAAATTGAGCTAAAGCGCGGGCGAGTTCGGTTTTACCCACACCTGTAGGCCCCATGAACAAAAATGAACCAATGGGGCGGGAAGGGTCTTTCATCCCCGCACGGGCGCGACGAATTGCTGCTGCTACTGCTGCTACGGCTTCCTCTTGCCCAATCACACGTTCATGCAAGTGGTGTTCGAGTTGTAGTAATTTTTGCCGTTCTGATTCCAAAAGCCGATTTACAGGGATTCCTGTCCACTTAGCGACGATTTCGGCAATATCAGCTTCAGTGACTTGTTCACGCAGTAGGGTAGAACCAAGGCTTTGAATTTTTAGAAGTTCTGCTTCTTTAGCTTCGCGATCGCGCTGCACTCCTTCTAATTTGCCATACTTCAATTGGGCAGCTTTATTTAAATCGTAAGCACGTTCTGCTTGCTCGATTTGCACCCGCAAAGCATCTTCTTCTTTCTTTAAAGCGCTGATGGCTTCCAACAGCTGTTTTTCACCTTGCCATTGTTCGTTGAATTCATGCTGTTTTACAGTTAAAGACGCGATTTCTTGCTCTATTCGTTCTAAACGCTCTTTTGTTGGGGAAATAGTTTTTTCTTCACCAGCCAATGATAGCTTTTCCATTTCTAGCTGCATCAAGCGGCGGTCGATAGCTTCCAATTCTGCTGGTTTAGAGGTAATTTCCATTTTCAGCTGTGCGGCTGCCTCATCCACCAAGTCAATGGCTTTATCTGGCAAAAAGCGGTCAGCAATGTACCGTGCTGATAGAGTTGCAGCTGCTACCAATGCCGAATCAGAAATTTTGACGTTGTGATGGACTTCGTAACGTTCTTTCAACCCGCGCAAAATAGAAATAGTATTTTCCACGCTGGGCTGATCTACAAATACTTGCTGAAAGCGACGTTCTAGCGCTGCGTCTTTTTCAATGTGCTTGCGGTATTCATCCAAGGTAGTTGCGCCAATGCAACGCAGTTCTCCCCGCGCCAACATGGGTTTGAGTAAATTTCCGGCATCCATTGCTCCTTGTTGGCTGGAACCGGTACCAACAACGGTGTGTAGTTCATCAATAAATAAAACTATGTTACCGTTAGATTCCGTAACTTCCCTGAGAACTGCTTTGAGACGTTCTTCAAATTCTCCTCGTAATTTAGCTCCAGCAATCAAACTGCCGATATCTAAAGATATGAGTTTGCGGTCTTTGAGAGATTCAGGAACATCGCCATTGACCATCCGCTGTGCCAAAGCTTCGGCGATCGCGGTTTTTCCTACCCCTGGTTCACCAATTAATACAGGGTTATTTTTGCTACGGCGAGACAATACCTGAATTACCCGGCGAATTTCCTCATCTCGCCCAATCACCGGGTCAAGCTTTCCAGATTTTGCTTGTTCTGTCAAGTCCCTACCAAATCTTTGTAAGGCTTCATACCGAGACTCTGGATTTTTATCTGTCACCTTTTGTCTCCCACGAACAGTTTTCGTTGCGCTTTCCAGCTTAGTGATGTCCACGTTCAAACTTTTAAGTACCCGCCGTCCGATGCGTTCATCTTCAGCAAAAGCTAAGAGTATGTGTTCCACAGAGATCAGGGAATCTTCCATTTTGACTTTAATTTCCTCAGCTCGGTCTAACATCACATCCAAGCTGCGACCGAGGTAGAGTTGGTCACTTTTGCCGACTTTCGGTTGACGTTGGGTAAAAGCTTCTAGTTGCTGTTGCAAGCGCAGCGGATCAGCCTCAGCTCTGGCTAAAATTCGGATTGCTAGACTAGTCGGTTCTTGTAACAGGGCAATGATTAAATGTTCAACATCTAATTGCTGTTGTTGATATGCACGGACTATATCCTGAGATTTTACAATTGCTTCCCAGGCTGGATCAGTAAATTTATCGGGATCTGTAGGCTGCATCTTTAATAATTTTGGATTTTAGATTTTGGATTTTAGATTTTAGATTTTGAAGTTTAGTGTAAAGATTGGTTAGTGAGGATAGCTCAAGACTTTTTTGGCTCAGTTGAAAGCGACTTTTTGACGATACGGGAGGTTATGCGTATGCCAGAGACGTTCCTGTAGTGTAGAGTAGACTGAAAAATTTCATACTTCATCTTTGATACTTAATCCTTGTCGCTTTCCCAGTATCTACTCACCGAATAATTATCCAAACATTATTAGCGTGTATCGGCATGTATCTGTGGTTACAATCTGGGGTGAGTAATTGGCGATCGCTTGATCAACCACCTATTCCCTAATTTAAAACGAAAACACCATTCCGATATTACTGTGGCAGATGGTGTCATGGTAAATATTGGGAATGGGGAATTGGGAATTGGTAATTGGTAATTGGTAATTGGTAATTGGTTTTGAGTATTACCCATTACCCTATCTTTCCATCTCCCCATTGCCCCCCAACCCCAGAGGGGGCCCCAATGCCCTCCATCCCCCCTGCTCCCCTTTATTCATTCACAAGTTGCTCTTGTGCTGCTGGTTTCTCCTGAGATCCTTGAGTTCCCAGTTGAATCAGTTCAACTTTGTAACCATCTGGATCTTCGATGAAAGCAATTACTGTCGAACCATGTTTCATCGGCCCTGGTTCCCGCACTACTTTCCCACCATGATTTTTGATTTCTTCACAGGTAGCATAAATATCATCAACACCAAGGGCAATGTGACCGTAAGCATTACCTAATTCGTATTTTTCCACTCCCCAGTTGTAAGTGAGTTCTAGCACTGTGTTGTCAGTTTCATCGCCGTAGCCGATAAAAGCCAAGGTAAATTCTCCCCCTGGATAATCTTTTCGTCGCAGTAATTTCATTCCCAGGAGTTCGCAGTAAAATTTCAAAGACTCTTCAAGGTTGCCTACCCGTAGCATTGTGTGTAGTAATCGCATAATGACCTTTTGATTTGGCTTTGTAAATAATGATTTCTGCCAATATTTTACAGAAGTTACCCAACTTGCCCAAAATCCCAAGTCCGCGGATCTAACGGCAATTCACCACATATCTGGAAATCTTCTTTAATCTCAGGCGAGAAAGTCCTCTAAAAGCCTATGCTAGCGATTGGGTTCATTTACTGGACTGTATGCTCTCAAAAAAAGGAAAAAACACAGATGAGTAACATTCTAGATACTGCAATTGAAGCGATCGCTGCTCGTGAAATTCTTGATTCACGAGGTAGACCGACAATTGAAGCCGAAGTGCATTTGGCTAATGGTGCTGTGGGACTAGCACAGGTTCCCAGTGGTGCCTCTACTGGCACTTTTGAAGCCCATGAACTGCGGGACGGCGATAAAAGTCGTTACGGAGGTAAGGGAGTACTCCAGGCGGTGCAAAATGTCAATGAGGTATTTGCACCAAAATTATTAAATTTGGATGCCCTCAACCAAGAACTCATCGACCGGACAATGATTGCCTTGGATGGTTCTGGCAACAAATCTAATTTAGGTGCTAATGCGATTCTAGCTGTTTCCCTTGCAGCTGCCAAAGCTGGTGCTGAATCTTTGGCTATTCCCTTGTATCGCTATTTAGGCGGCCCTTTAGCGAATTTGTTACCAGTACCGTTGATGAATGTGATTAACGGTGGGGCGCACGCTGCAAACAATGTGGATTTTCAAGAGTTTATGATTGTCCCCGTCGGCGCACCTTCTTTTAAGGAAGCGTTACGCTGGGGCGCGGAGGTGTTTGCTACTCTCAGCAAAGTATTGGATGATAAGGGTTTACTGACTGGCGTAGGCGATGAAGGCGGCTTTGCTCCTAACTTGGAGTCTAATCAGGTAGCTTTAGAGTTATTGGTGGCTGCCATTGAAAAGGCTGGTTACAAGCCAGGAGAACAAGTTGCTTTGGCGTTGGATGTGGCAGCTAGCGAGTTTTACAAAGATGGGCAGTATGTCTACGATGGGAAACCTCACGCTCCTACAGAGTTTATTGATTACTTAGGGCAATTGGTTGACCAGTATCCCATTGTGTCAATTGAGGATGGGTTGCACGAGGAAGATTGGCAAAATTGGCAATTGCTGACCCAAAAGTTAGGTTCACGGGTGCAGTTAGTTGGTGATGACTTGTTTGTGACTAATGCTACCCGCTTACAAAAAGGCATTCAGGAAAAAGCTGGTAACGCCATTTTGATTAAACTTAATCAAATTGGTTCACTCACGGAGACTTTGGAAACCATTGATTTGGCAACTCGCAACGGTTTTCGGTCAGTGATTAGCCATCGTTCAGGTGAAACTGAAGACACAACCATTGCTGACTTATCCGTAGCTACACGTGCAGGTCAAATCAAGACAGGTTCTCTGTGTCGTAGTGAACGAGTCGCAAAATACAACCGCTTGCTACGAATTGAGGATGAACTAGGCGATCGCGCCCTGTATGCTGGTGCTGTGGGATTAGGGCCGAAGTAGAGAGATGGGGGAGATGAGGGAGTAGGGGGAGATGGGGGAGTAGGGGGAGATGAGGGAGTAGGGGGAGATGAGGGAGTAGGGGCAGATGAGGGAGCAACTTGAAAATTACTCTTCCTCATCCCCCTCATCCCCCTCATCCCCCTCATCTTCCTCATCTTCCTCATCTAGGGATAAAATCCCAACTTGGGCAACCCCAAAGTTTCATCCCAGCCCATCATGATGTTCAAACACTGAATTGCTTGGCCTGCTTGACCTTTAATTAGGTTGTCAATGGCTGACATGACAATGATGCGACCAGTGCGGGGGTCAACTTCTACACCGATATAACAAAGATTGCTGCCACTTGCCCACTTCGTGTGGGGATAAACGCCACTTTCGCAGACTCTCACCCAAGGAGAATTACGGTAAAAAGCTGTGTAAATTGTGTGTAAGTCATCTCTTACTAGTCCAGGGTCGCGCAGTGTGGCATATACGGTTGCTAAAATCCCACGTACCATTGGGATGAGATGCGGTGTAAATTGAATTTTCACTTCGTGACCTGCCAAATTGCTGCATATTTGCTCAATTTCTGGGGTATGGCGGTGACGAGCGACATTATATGCTGCTAATGAGTTATCTGCTTCAGCTAGTAATAAGTTGACTTTGGCTTGTCGTCCGCCGCCAGATGTGCCAGATTTCGCATCGATGATGGCGGTTTCTGGCACGATTAAGCCTTGCTTGAGAAGCGGCGACAGTGCTAGGAGGCTAGCGGTAGGATAGCAACCAGGACAGCCAATCAGCTGTGCTTCCGCAATGCGATCGCGATAAAGTTCTGGTAATCCATACACTGCTGTGGCGGCAGTGGCGCGATCGCTTCTCTCGGTGCCATACCATGTGGTGTAAGTTGCCAACTCACTAAACCGATAATCAGCACTCAAATCTAGTACTTTACGTCCTTTTGCCACCAGATCTGGTGCGATTTGGCAAGCCAGACCATTTGGTAACGAGAGAAACACCACTTCACAACGGTCAGCGATGATTTCCGGTTCTACAGCCTCTATTGGCAAGTTAATAGCATGACCTAAATGTGGGTAGAGATCCGCAAAGGATTTTCCCGCACTACTCTCACCGCCTAAATAAACTAGTTCGATTTCTGGATGTTCCATCAGTAATCGCACTAGCTGTACTCCGCCATAGCCTGACGCGCCAACAATTCCAACAGGTACGCGTCTTGAATTGCCCATGATTATGAAATCCTTATCCGTTTTTGGTTAATTCGTTATCAGTTATCAACTAAGTAGGTCGGCAAAATAATGTTAACTCGTGTTCGCGCAGCAACCACCACAAAAGAAAGTCGTCATTAGCGACTGCCGCGCATGGTTTCTTGGTAGCCTTTGCAAGTGGCGAGATTCTTCAATTGGTCAGGTTTTTAAGTATTTTTACACATTTGTACATAGTTTATTTATGCCTACCTACTTATCAGCTACTAGACACAAGATGCAAAAAACACCATTTAAACAAGCTGGAATATCTCTAGCTCCACACTTGGGTTACGGCGAGATTCACACTCTCACCAGCCAGATTATCACCAGTCTTTGATCTGAGGAAATTTCCTGTTACGACAGGAGCTATTGTGATAGTTCATCATGTAAACGTTGGCGGCTGTAGGTTGAAAAAAGGGAAATCAGGACTTAAGCAAACAATAGCCGCACTAAGACGAGGGCTACCTCACCCCCCTGCTTCACCTCCTGCCTTTTGGTTATCGCTACACTTTAGTACTAAACGCCAATTTTAGCGGTAGAAATTTCGCCATGATATCAAATCATTGCTAGTCTACTTCTGTGCCGTATAAACGAGCTACAATTTAAAAGTAGAAATTGTTAAAAAAATTTACTTTTGGTAGCCGGAAATCCTCTGTGACAACGCCTAACCCTACACCGCAGTCTCATACTACTCCCCCCAATGGGGAAGATGCTCGCCCGAATGTGGCTCCTAAATTAGGGAACACCACTCACAGCACTCCCTCCTCAACTCAAAGCTTTGAATTTGATTCGATTGATGCTGCTTTGGCAGATTTGAAAGCAGGTCGCGTCATCGTTGTAGTGGATGACGAAAATAGGGAAAATGAAGGCGACTTAATTTGTGCTGCTCAATTTGCCACACCAGACACGATCAATTTTATGGCGGTGGAAGCAAGAGGACTGATTTGTCTGGCGATGACTGGCGATCGCTTAGATGAATTAGATTTACCCTTAATGGTGAGCAATATTACAGATACTAACCAGACTGCTTTTACAGTTAGTATTGATGCAGGCCCCCATCTAGGTGTAAGTACTGGGATATCAGCAGAAGACCGGGCCCGGACTATCCAAGTCACTCTGAACCCAGCTACAAGGCCTTTAGATTTACGTCGTCCTGGTCATATTTTCCCCATTCGGGCGAAGGAGGGAGGCGTACTCAAACGAGCAGGACATACGGAGGCGGGTGTTGACTTAGCGCGATTGGCAGGGCTGTACCCAGCGGGGGTGATTTGTGAGATTCAAAACCCTGATGGCTCGATGGCGCGCTTGCCCCAGCTATTTGAATACGCTCGACATCACGAGTTAAAAATTATCAGTATTGCTGATTTAATTAGTTACCGCTTACAACACGATCGCTTGGTCATCCGCGAAAGCATTGCGGAATTGCCCACGCAGTTCGGTCACTTTCAAATCTACGCTTACCGCCACACTCTCGATGGCTCGGAACATGTTGCCCTTGTTAAGGGCGACCCCGCGCATTTCCAAGATGAAGCGGTGATGGTGCGGATGCATTCAGAATGTTTAACTGGCGATGCTTTGGGTTCTTTGCGCTGTGATTGTCGGATGCAGTTACAAGCAGCACTGAAAATGATTGAAAGTGCTGGTCAAGGTGTAGTCGTTTACCTGCGACAAGAAGGACGGGGAATTGGTTTAATTAATAAGCTCAAAGCCTATTCGTTACAGGATATGGGACTGGATACAGTCGAGGCAAACGAACGTTTGGGATTTCCCGCTGATTTGCGCGACTACGGCATGGGAGCGCAAATGCTTATGGATTTGGGTGTGAAAAAGATTCGCCTGATTACCAATAATCCCCGTAAAATTGCGGGTGTTAAAGGTTATGGGTTGGAAGTAATCGATCGCGTGCCTTTGTTGATTGAGGCCAACGATTACAATTCTTATTACTTAGCAACAAAGGCGAAAAAGCTCGGTCATATGCTGTTACAAACCTATTTAGTAACAGTAGCGCTTCACTGGCAAGATGACCCGCAATTGGTGACGAAACGCTATGAGCGCTTAGAAAAATTGCGGCATCTTGCGAGGAGTTATGATTTATTGTTGCAAGAAGAAGCGCGTCCCTTGGGTCTTGCTTTGTTTGACGAGCCATCTTTGACAGTACACTTAGGTTTTGACCAGGCAAAAGTGGCAAGTTGTGATTGGTATCAGCAGAGTGGTCATCCTTACTTGCAAGCAGTCTTCCAAATTCTGGACAAACTAGCAACTTTTCCTTACATCCAAAAGCTAGAATTCCTGATTTCTTCAGGTAGCGACCCCTTGGCTAATTTGCAAGTCCAACTTGATCGGCAGACTTTCTCTTTAGATGTGCTACCTTCATCAATTAGCGATCGCTTGGAGAAACAGCAAATTTACAGCTTTAGTAAATAAGTTTTAAATATTTACTGCGTTTTTGAGCATTTGTATAATTATAAGATTATCTAGCTCTAGCCCAAAAGCTAGAGTTTTTTGTTGGTCATACATAATATGCTTAAATTAACCCATAGATATCAGGTTAATTCTTAAATAAGTCTCACAAAAAAATAGGCATTTAATTTGTAAATATTAGCTGTATTTTGGCTGATATATAACAACTTGTGGGTTATATGTAAATAGTTAATTTAAATTCCAAACATGCTTATTGAATTCAGTGTAGAAAATTATCGTTCAATACAAAAAAAGCAAACATTTAGTATGGTAGCGTCAGAAGATGAAACCATGCTGGAAAGTAACACTTTTACCATACCAAATAGTGACAACCTGCGTTTAGTTACTAGTGCTGTAATTTATGGCCCTAACGCTTCAGGTAAAAGTAATTTATTGCAGGCTATGGAAACATTGAAAGACCTTGTAGTCAACTCAGCTAGTAAAATGCAAAAAGGTGACAAATTACCTATTGAACCATTTAAATTAAATAGAGAATCAGCCAAACAACCTACAACATTTGAAGTAATTTTTATTGAACAAGATACTCGTTATGAGTATGGACTTTCTTTAAATCGAGAACGAGTATACGAAGAATGGTTAATTGCTTACCCAAATGAAATCAAACAAAACTGGTTTTCTCGTACATATATTCCAGATAATCCAGAACTGCAACCAGATGAAGGATATAAATGGTCTTTTGGTAAAGGACTAAAGGGTGAAAAACTACGTATTAAAAGATTTGTGCGTTCCAATTCTTTATTTTTATCACATGCTGTACAAAATAATCATCCTCAGTTAACAGAGATATTTGAATGGTTTCAAGATAAATTTAATTTTCTGAGTCCAAATTTTCATGCTGTAGAATTTACTCTTAATAGATTTGATGAAGAAGATACTTTTCTAGAGCAAGTTGCTAAACTTTTAACTGAGGCAGATATTGATATTTCGGGTATAAAAATTGATAAAATACCTATACCTGAAAGAGTCAGATCATCTTCCATTTTCCAAGAATTTATTAAAAGTGAAATTGGAAAGCTAGAAAGAGGAGAAGCGAACATTGATGAGATTCATACAGTGGACATCAGAACTCTTCACCAAATGAACGATTGTGATCAACAGATAGAATTTGATCTCGATGAAGAATCGGATGGTACACAACGTTTATTTGAAATCGCTGGAATATGGTTATATGTATTAGAATATGGAGAAATATTAATTTTAGATGAACTGGACAGAAGCCTACATCCAATTCTTTCCAAATCGTTATTGAAAATGTTTAATGATCCAGAAATTAATAAAAATAATGCTCAATTAATATTTACAACACACGACACTACACTTTTAGATAGCGAAATATTACGACCAGATCAAGTATGGTTTACTGAAAAACATAAATGTATGACCAATTTATATTCTTTGCTAGATTTCCGTCCCCGTGAACATGAATCCTTACAAAAAGGCTATCTGCTAGGTCGATATGGTGCGATTCCTTTTATTAATGGGCTAAGTATCTAAACTATGCCAAAGGGTAATTCTCATAATTCCTTAAAACGAGGAAAATCAACTCAAGATTTACAACGCCGGTCTGGCAATAAAAACTCTAGGAACTATATTTTAATTGTAGTTGAAGGTGAGGAAACCGAATATAATTATGTTTGCGCTCTGAAACATGAACTAGAACTATCAACCGTTGATATAAAAGTGGTTCCTGCTTATGGTGGCGACCCTCTTGTCACTGTTAACGAAGCTGAGAAGTTATGTCAAGAAAATGAGCGAAACAGTAATAGAGGTAATACAGTCAGGTTTGATAAAGTATTTTGTATATTTGATGATGATAATAAACCGAAAAAGTATCAGGAAGCGCTACCAAAAGCTCAAAAAAATGGCTTTGAAACTATTACCTCAATTCCATGTTTTGAATTTTGGTTTTTACTGCATTATTGCTATACTACTAGTCCTTTTGCTAATTATAAAGAATTATGTCCAAAGCTGGAAACAGAAATGATCAAGGCTGGTGTCTTAAAAAAAGGAGAACTGTATAATAAAAGTGATAAAGAACTATATAAAAAGCTAAAAAGTCAACAAGATAATGCAATAAAACATGCTGTTCGCTTAGAAAAAAACCATCCTAATGAAGATGGATGTACTAACCCATCAACGAAAGTTCATATTTTTGTTCAAGAACTGCAAAAACAAAAACAATTTAAATAATTTACTACTTATTTTTGCGTTCGATAAACTGGACTGATTTGCCGAAAAGTATCCAATAAGTTGAGGAATTTATCAAAATCAAAACTTACTGGGTCAACTTTTTGACCTGAACGGTCTACTTCTTTGTGCGTGGTGATGCGATCGTCTGGGACTTGACTTTGAGCAATTAACCAGGCTAGAGAATTATATTGAGCTTGTGTATAACCACTATGAAATTTTAGGTTATCTCCACGACCATCTGGGGGAGTTTCTAAGGAAACATGGTAGGCAAAATTATTGACTGATGGCGGCAAAGTCGGGTTAGTCTGGACAGTCTCAGGCCCATCAATACCATTAAATACTGAATTAGCTGCTCCAAAAGCCCGTTTTTCTGGCGGGACTAGATAAACAATGGTTCCATCAAGCTTAATTAAGGTGTGGTAACTCGCTTGAATACTTTCATTTTCTTCATGGGGTGATTGAAAAAAATTAATGGCGCTAGAGGCAGAATAACCAGTTTCGTGAAGGACAATAATCGCTTGATTTTTCACAGGTACGCCATTAACATCTTGAGCATACCGCTCTCCATAGTTGCTTGGGTGTACTGAGGCAATATCATATGGTGGTCTGTATTTTGCAAAAGCCTCAGTAGTTCTGTATCTTCCAAAAACCTTATTATTTTTAACTGGAGATTTGGGCGGGTTTTGAGATTTGCTAGCTTGGTTTTTTGATTGCAAATCTATTTGGGGATATTGGCTCAAAACTGGAATTTCTGGATTTGATAATATTGTGTTACTGGTTGGATTATTTGAAAGTTTTGTGCCTTTCCCTGCAAACAGTGCCAAAATTAAAGCAGTGAACATTAGAGAAATAAATAGTACCCTAGTCGCCCAGTCTCTAAACTTCATTTTTGTTGCTAATTGTAAAATTGTTAAAAATAATTTTTATTAATTTTGCTCAAAAAATAAGGAGTGTTAATAGTAGTTGAAAATGCTAATATATTAGATATTAATTGAAGATGTTACCTCTTTCTTGTGGGCTATTTCAATTATATATTTATGTCTCTATATTGTTGCCTCCGATAGAGTTAATATCACAGTTAAACTGTTAGATAATGAATTTGTATTAACATTTACGTTCACTCTCCAAATTCTTGGCGTTCTCTGTATCTTGGTGGTTTGATAAATTATTATTTGAGGGATTTTGGCGTAAGTCATAATTATAGATAATTTATTATACCAATAATCTATGCAAATGCACTTTATTGTATTAAACTAACTGCCAATAATGCAGAGAACGCAGAGAAAGAAATATAGCGGTTCTCACTTCGTTGCAATACAGTCGCAAACACTCCCCTCTCCTTGGTAAGGAGAGCCACTGCGTTGGGCGGCTTCGCCGACTTGAAGCAAGTGGCGTGAGGGGTTGGGGGTGAGGTCGTTAGCGCTTATATTCTGCTGCGTGGTGTTCGCACAGCCACAGATAATGTCCCTCTGGTGTCAAGATTTTCTTGAGTCCACCCCAGTGTTGTTGTGGATCTTTTTCTTCTAACAGTAAGCCTGTTATGGGGAGAAGCTTCATTCACGAGTATTAAGGAACTTCCAAGTAAAAAATATCCTACTGTTCACAGCCATCAGTCATCAGCCATCAACCAGAATAATTTTTTTCTTGGAGTATCCCAAAAACTCATGTCCCAGGTAAATTTCGTAACTGCTCATCTAAATGAGTGCGGTCTGCCAAAGCATGTAACAGTGGCCCATGTGAAGTAAATTCTACAACACTGACCGACCCCACAGGGCATCCTAAACGAAAACGAAAACGTCCTACATCAATTCCCAACAAACTACACAGAATAATTCTGATAGTTGCCTTGTGAGAAACTACTAAAACATTGCCACTGCTGTAGAGATGCTTGATTTCTTCAATTATTTGCATGGCGCGATAAGCAATTGTCACTGCTATTTCTCCACCAGTTGGTGCATACCAAGCGGGATCGGCTGACCAGCGAATATAATCATCGTGATATTCTTGACTGATTACTTGTGGTGTTTTTCCTTCCCACTTGCCATAATTAATTTCCTTCAAACCATCCCGCAGTTGTGGTTCCATCCCTATTGCTGTATACAGAGGTTTTGCTGTCTCGACAGTTCGCCGCATAGGACTGCAAAAAATATCAGTCCAAGGAAGAGATTTGTATGCAGAGGCAAAAGCTTTTGCCATTTCTAAGCCTTCTGGGGTAAGTTCTGAGTCTATGGAACCGCAAAAAGCATTAGTACGGCTGCATTCTGTTTGTCCATGACGGAGTAAATAAAGATGTAGGCTCAAGGTTTTTTCTCTCCAATTTTGAATTTGAGAGTTAACAGCAGGATATCACCCAACTAGAGTAACCTAAATTTAGTGAGTTACTGGGAGTAGAAATAATGTTATTGGAATTAAAGCGCATTCATGTTCCACCGGGACAAAGAGTGCTGCTGCGGGATGTCACATGGGAAGAATTGGAAATTCTTCTCGAAGAATTGGGAGAACAACGTGCAGCACGAATTGCTTATGACAAGGGAACATTAGAAATTATGGTACCGCTGCCAGAACATGAATATGATCAAGAAATTATTGGGGATTTAATAAAGGCGCTATTAGAAGAAGTAGATATTGAGTTTATTACTTTGGGTTCTACTACTTTTAAAAACGAACTAATGGGTCAATATATAGAACCTGATCAATGTTTTTCTATAAAAACTGAATTAAAATTTGCAGCAAATACGCAATTAGATTTAACAGGAGATATGCCTCCAGATTTAGCCTTAGAAGTTGATATCAGTTCTCGGAGTCATATTCATATTTACGAAGCGTTAAAAGTGCCTGAGCTTTGGCGTTTTTATCAGGGTAAATTACAGATTAATATTTTACAAGATGGTGTTTATGTAGAGTCTCAAGAAAGCTTAAATTTTCCTAATTTACCATTAATTGAGGCGATACCTGAGTATCTCAGGCAAAGTTTCACAGCAGGCAGAAATACGACAATTGAAGCTTTTCGGCTTTGGGTGCGACAGCAGATACAGCAGCAATAATTTATTTTTTGACAGTGTTAGTCTTTTTGAAATCCTATTAATGATAAAATTGAATATAGCTTGATGTGTCTGTCATACTCAGGAGATATAAGTAAATAACAAATTGTTGACGCAAATGCCAACTATAGTTCCAGAAACCACTAATTTAGAAGATCACAATCAGGGAAAATTTGACAAGTTTGTTTGAAAACCGCAACTTTAGTAATTAAATCATAGAGGCGTATTACCATACGCCTCCACAAATAATTCTAAGCGCTGAAGTATTTCGCTACTGGGTGATAGGCAATAATCGCTGTTGTTGACTGTTCTGGATAAAGTTGTTCACTTTCATCCATATATAAGTTAATGCGATCGCTCTCCAATAACTCCAGTTGCTTAAACTGATCTTGAATATTCGGACAAGCCGGATAGCCAAAACTATACCGCGAACCAGAATATCGCTGTGCCAATACATCCCGAATGTTATCCGGTTCCTGGGCATCAAAACCCAACTCTCGGCGAATTCTGGCGTGTGTCCACTCCGCCAGGGCTTCTGCAACTTGCACCGCCAAACCGTGAAAATACAGATAATCAGTGTACTGATTTGCTGCAAACAGCTTTTGGGCAAACTCTGTGGCGATATCACTCACAGTCACCGCCTGCATGGGAAACACATCAATTATTCCCGACTCCTTCGGTGCAAAGAAATCTGCAATACACAGCCTTTTCGTCGATTTCTGCCGAGGAAACTCAAAACTTGCCTTTACCTCTGCGTCTTGGCGGTTGTGATCATAAACATACAAAGTATTCCCCTCAGCCTGACAAGGAAAATATCCATAAATCACCTGGGGCTGCAACAAATTCTCCTCAATAATTCGCTGCTTCCAGCTTGCCAAAATCGGATACACCTTCTCATCCAAGAAAGCTTGATATTCTTCCTTAGATTGTTCCTTTGGTTTGCGGAATTGCCATTGTCCCGCAATCAAAGCTTGCAAATCCAAGTACCAGAATATTTCCTCAAAAGGAATATCACTAGGCTGTAACAACTTCGTTCCCCAGAAAGGCGGCGTCGGACGTTGAATGTCTAAAGTTACAGCTTCGGAACGCCGAGTATCGATGGGGACTGGGGACTGGGGACTGGGTATTGGGGACTGGGGGCTGGGTACTGAGGATTTATGGTTATTAGTTTCTGGTTTTTCAGTTTCTACTTCATTCAAAAATCCTTGCAAATCATCCCAATTACCAGCAGCTTTGGCTGGCATTAATTTATCCATGAAATGCAAGTCAGAAAAGGCATCTTTACCATAAACAACTTTACCTTTGTAAGTGTTTTGGCAATCTTGATTGACAAATTTGGGAGTTAGCGCCGCACCACCTAAAATCACAGGAACGGAAATTCCCTTTTCGTTAAACACCTCCAAATTCTCTTTCATGAAAGCAGTGGATTTCACCAGCAAACCACTCATGGCAATACAATCAGCTTTGTGCTGTTCGTAAGCTTGGATGATGTTTTCCACCGGCTGCTTAATTCCCAGGTTAATCACCTTGTAGCCGTTGTTTGACAAGATAATATCCACCAAGTTCTTGCCAATGTCGTGGACATCACCTTTAACTGTGGCAATGATAAACGTACCCTTGGCATTGTTACCACTCTCCGACTTTTCCATGAACGGTTCTAAAAATGCCACCGCCGTTTTCATGGTTTCCGCAGACTGCAAGACGAAAGGTAGTTGCATTTGTCCAGAACCAAATAACTCCCCGACAACTTTCATGCCATCCAGCAGGAAAGTGTTAATAATTTCCAAGGGGGGATATTGTTCTAAAGCTTTTTTCAGCTGTTCTTCTAAACCAATGCGTTCGCCGTCGATGATATGACGCTTGAGACGTTCCTCGATGGGTAGACTTTGATCAACACCGCGATCGCGTTTTGCCGTCACTCCTTGGAATAATGTAGTCAGTTCTCCCAATGGGTCATAAACGCAGACATCACCCTCAAATTTCCGCTCGTCGTAAATCAAGTGCCGACAAACTTCTTGATGGCGTTCTTCAATCTTAGAAAGTGGTAAAATCTTGCTAGCGCTGACTATAGCTGCATCCATTCCCACTGCCATCGCTTCGTGCAAAAACACCGAGTTCAACACGATTCGGGCTGCTGGGTTCAAGCCGAAGGAAATATTGGATACACCTAACATTACATGAGAACCTGGCAATTCTTGACGAATCCGCCGAATGGCTTCAATGGTGGCTTTAGCGTTTTCTCGGTCTTCTTCAATCCCCGTAGAAATAGGTAACGCCAAAGTATCAAAGAATATTTCCGTGGGAGCTATGCCGTATTCTACAGCTTGGCGGTAAGCGCGTTGGGCGATCGCAAACTTTCTTTCTGCTGTCCGCGCCATGCCTTCTTCATCGATAGTACCAATGACTACACCAGCCCCGTACTTTTTCGCCAACTCTAACACTTTCAAAAACCGGGGTTCCCCATCTTCGTAGTTGGTGGAGTTGAGCAAACACTTACCACCAGCAACTTTTAAACCCGCCTCCATCTTTTCCCATTCCGTGGAGTCGAGCATCAACGGCAGTGTAATATTATTCACAATGCGGGAGACTAATTCGTGCATATCCCGCACACCATCGCGCCCCACATAATCGACGTTAACATCGAGGACATGTGCGCCTTCTTTGACTTGCGCCCTCGCCATCGATACTAGTCCATCCCAATCTTCCGCATTTAGCAAATCGCGGCACTTTTTAGAACCGCTGGCGTTGAGACGTTCACCCACAATTAAGAAAGAATTATCTTGATCGTATGGTTGCGTGGTGTAAATTGATGCTGCCGCAGGTTCTAAACTCGGCTGTCTCACCTTGGGCTTTAAATCTTGAGCTATTTCTGCCAATTGTTGAATGTGTTCTGGACGCGTCCCACAGCAACCCCCAATCACTTGGACACCCAAATCTTCAACAAAGTGCATCAACGCCATCCGTAATTCTAACGGTGTCAGGCGGTAGTGTGCTTGACCACCGACATTCTCAGGCAACCCGGCGTTGGGAATACAAGAAACGATGAAAGGTGAATGTTCTGCCAAATACTTGATGTGCGGTTTCATCAAGTCTGGGCCTGTGGCACAGTTCAAGCCAAGAATATCAATTGGGTAAGGTTCCAGAATCGTCAACACAGCGCTGATTTCCGTCCCCACCAACATTGTACCCATGCTTTCCATTGTCACAGACACCATCAGCGGACGGCGATCGCCCTTCTTGGCAAAGACTTCTTCGATGCCATTCAGCGCCGCTTTAATTTGCAGCACATCTTGGCAAGTCTCCACCAGAAATAAATCCACCCCACCATCCCACAACGCCTCTGCTTGTTCGGCAAAAGAAGCTTTCATGGTGTCAAAGTCAATATGTCCCAAGGTAGGTAATTTAGTTGTGGGGCCGATGGAACCCGCCACAAACCTGGGTTTTTCTGGCGTGGAAAATTCCACAGCCACACGCTTTGCTAATTCCGCCGCTGTCTTGCTGAGATAATATGCTTGATCTGCCAAGTCATATTCTGCCAGTACAATGGATGTACTGCCGAAAGTATCCGTTTCAATGACATCTGCACCAGCGGCGAGAAAGTCACGGTGAACCTTAGCCACAGCTTCCGGTTTTGTGTGGACTAAGTATTCATTACAACCTTCATACTGCGGGCCGCCAAAATCCTCAGCCGTGAGGTTTTGCGTTTGTAAATTAGTTCCCATCGCACCGTCAAAGACGATAACCGGAAGTTCTGGACTACGCAGCCGTTCAAGGAAAGGATGAGTCATATTGTCCTAGAGAAAATGAGTAAATCAATAGAGTATTGTGATACTCGCCTTACTATATTATTTTCCATAATTACGAAAATTTCGTTAGTATTTTGATGAACTTGATATCTTGATAGGGGGCGATCGCTTACTAAAGCTTTGTCAGTTGTCAGTGGTTAGTTGTCAGTTGTCAGTTGTCAGTTGTTCTTACCCTGGCCATTCTCAGTATATTTACAAAAAACGTTTATCCCAATCTTTAAAATATACAATACTACAATTGTGGCGATCGCACCATCAATGGGTATTCCATGTACTGCTGCAACGGCGACTAGGGAGCCGATAATACTGTTGAATAAAGAAGCACTACTGGGATTACTTGTATATTCTTTTACTTTGCCTCGTAAACCATCATCACCGCAGATTTCAGCGCGAATTTCATCGAGGGTGAGTTGCAAGAGAGATTTGCCTTTGCCAAAATCTGTTTTACCAAATTTCTCCTGCCAAAGTGCATCAAAACTAGCTTCGAGATAGCCGTTGTTTTGTTGCAGAGTAGCTAATGCTTGTTGCGCTTGGGTGTCGTTTGAGAGAAGTTGTTGAATTTCTTCTATTTCGACAGGGGTTAATTGGATAGTCATGTATTTTTAACTTAATTATTTATTGAGTATTTGTTAATTCTTGAATCAACTGTTCAGGTGTGAGAATTCGGGGAGTAGTAACTGGAAAATCTCCAGGATTGCGAGTAATAATAGCATCTAAGTGATTGAGTACCGCAGTGCTATATTGAATAGCGTCTTCAAAATCTCTAAAATTAGTCGTTAGTGCCACATTGATTGCGGTACTGTCTACGGTAGCGATACGACAGAAAGTAACTATTTCCCTCAAAAATTCAAGGGCTAGATTTCGACCTTTTTCTTTACGGATTATGTAGTAAATGTCACCAAAAGAAGCTGCACAGATGTAGCCTTCTATTTGCCCATTTTCAACAAATGATACAACTGTCTCGCTATTGCTAAAAAAAGGTTGTCGTTCAAGAGCAACATCTAGAATAACATTGCTGTCTAACAGGACTTTCACAGATTATGTTTCTCCTTTAAAGCTTCCCATCTGGCTTGGTCTGGGTCAAAATCAGGAGGAGCAGGTTGTGTTTTTTCAAACCAGCCTTGCAAAGCTTTGATTTTTGTTTGTCTCTTAGGCTTCTCTGGCTGTGACTCAGCAGAAGTTTCTGTAGAACTTTCCAAGGATGGAACTGGCTGCAAAATAATGACTTCCACTTTACCAGGAGCAATATTCAGAGGTTCGTCAATAATTAAATGACCGGATTCATCAATTGTGGCGTTGAGCTTGTAGGCTTGCATACTTATGATCCTTTTTCTTTCTAGGATAGAACACGCTGCTGTCAATGTTGCGATCGCACTACTGAATAACTAGCTTGTCGTGACTAAGATTACAATGTTGGTCATCAACATTACAACATTGGTCATCAACATTACAACGTTGGTCATTAACGTTACGACATTGGTCATCAACATTACAACGTTGGTCATTAACGTTACGACATTGGTCATCAACATTACAACGTTGGTCATCAACATTACGACATTTGTGGCAAATGCTTATGCGATCGCTAGTAAAACTTAAACAAAACTTATAAATGAATAACACGCACAAGTTGAAAAGCTGCGAGATCCCCGACTTCTTCAAGAAGTCGGGGATCTGAATCAACCTAGTTCATCCCGCGCTGCCCAAATCGCCTCGCGCACCTCTCCAGCGCACTCTTCACCCGTCGCCTCGCGCCAAATGGCTTGAAACTGGTTTTCTCCTAAGTGCTTGAGTATACGGGCTAAGTTATTAATAAGCAAGTCAACCCACTTTTTATAATGCTGCCAATCTATACTTAAGGCTTGCAGATAAATTTTTATTGCTTCAGTCAAATTTGATTGAGCTTCTACAATATTACCCAAGCCCATCAATGCTAAAGGAGTTTTATACCAATCTTCAAATTGCTGAAAAACTTCAAATGCTTTTTTGTAATAATCAAATGCAACCTCAAATTTTTCTTGGTGTTGTGCTACCATCCCCAACAAATAATAGTCATCCCCTGCTTTGTACCAGTCTTGTGTCTCTTCTCTAATTTTCAAAGCTTTTTGACAATAACCAATTGCTTCATTAAACAGATTTTGCCTCTGTGCCATTATAGCTAGTTGATGGTAAACAGTGGCAGTTTTATCCGGGTTTTTGGCATTTTCAAAAATTATTAATGCTTTTTTATAATAGGCAAAAGCATCATCGTAGTGCTGACTTATTTCGGCTACCTGACCTAGTTGGAGATACTCATCAGCTGCGTTGTTCCAATCTTGTGCATCTTCATAAATCTTCATGGCTTTCTTGTAATAATTGTTTGCTTCCACAAACTGTTCTTGTAAATATATGATGCTTCCCATTTGATGGTATGTGTCCGCAGCTTTATGTGAATCTCCAGAATTTTCGTAAATATTTAGGGCTTCTTTAGAATAAAAAATAGCTTCACTGTATCGTCGCTGCTCTCGTGCTATTTCACCTAATTGATAGTATGTATCTGCCATCTTGTATAGGTCTTTAGCATCTTCGTATATTCTTAAAGCTTTTTGTGAATAATCTATGGCTTTCTGGAATTGTCTTTGCAATTGGGCAACCTTACTCAAATTTAAATAAATACCAGCAGCTTTGTAAAATTCTCCAGATTCTTCCCTAAGATTCAGCGCTCTTTCGTAAGCAACAGTGGCAGTTTCTAAATCTCCTAGCCCGACAGCTACACCTGCTAAATTATTATTCAAAGTTGCTATGCCGTCATTTACAGAAGGATTTCTTAATGCTATCAACTCATCTAAAATTTCTTGATATATTGTTCTTGCTCTTTCCAAGTCATTAATAGCTAAAGCTTCATTAGCTTCGTTGTTACGTAAATACATCCACAAATCAAAGGCTGCGTTACCTTTTTCTTTTACCTGTTTGAGGTTTAAGCCTATCTGCTTAAATGCTCTCTGCCGCAGTGAGTTAAATTCTTGTTGACGGCCCCATCGCTTATATACCTCTCCCAAAATCGTCAAAATTAACTGAGCATTACGCCAATCCTTATTTTGTTCAGCAAAGCGTAGGTTTTGTAAAAAATTTGGTTCTTCTATTCGCAACATCAGGCTAATATTGTCAGCATTGCTAATTAGCTGTTTATCATAGTGTTCTGCCAAGGCAGCATAAAAAATTAGTAACTTTTTTTCCAGTTCCAGAATCGCTGCTTGAGTGCTTTGGTCATTTAGGCGTTGGCGCAGATACCAAGGTAATGCAGGGTGAATTGTATAAACTGTTGAACCTAGATGTTCTAATATACCTATTTCTGTTGCCTCGTCAAGAATTAATTGCCAATCGCTAGCTTGCACATTTTCACCAAAAACATCTCTGTATACCTGTCCATAATCACTATCTGGATTTGCTAAGAAGATACTAAGCCAATAAGCATAAACCCGTTCCGAAAACAAAGCCAAAAACGGTAAATGTTGCCGCGCCTTCTCTGACAACTTAGCAAAAGAATAATCCAACGACACAGTAAGAGATTTTTCTCTGCCTTCTTCCTCTTGTCCCGTAAAAGTATCCAACCCTCGCCGCAACGCTTCAATTAACTGCACAGGTGTCTGTGTCTGCAAATGCGGTAATACTACCCGCAAAGACAAGGGATGTCCCCCCAGCAATTTCAACAACTCCAAATACTCTGCTTGCAAGTTCTTTCTCTCTACACCCACCGTTTGCAGAATCTTCGCGGCTAACTCTTGGGCATCCGCTTGAGACAACCCCCGCAGATTGAAACTATACCCACAATCAAGCCAAGGTTCTTCGCGGCGACTGGTAATTAATACCCAAGATTTACCACCCCGCAATTCCTTAAGAAACTGGTTTAATTTATTTCTCTCTTCCCCAGTCAATAATGGTTCATTCCCTGTGGGAAAACCGTTCACAGGTTCAAAGTTATCCCAAATCAACAAACAGGGCTGAGATTGCAGATATTTCAATACTGCTCGTTGTTGTTGCTCTGCGTCATACTGGGAAAACTTATCTACCCAAACCGCCCTTCCTACTTCATTTACCACCCGACTCAGCGACGCACCAGACTCAAAGGAAGTAAAAAATATCTGCTTACGCCCCTGAGTTTCTTCCAACCACCGCCCAAACCCTGTGGTTAACTCAGTTTTACCCACCCCTCCCATGCCTTGCAACAGCACGCTATTATTTTGGCGAAAAGCCCGCTCTAACCGTAAAATATCGTAGTCTCGACCAATAAAACCGTAACGCCCCTGTTCTGGAAACCCCAACAAGTTGCTGACAGACTCTTTTAATAAGTTATCAATATCATTAATATCTTCCGTATTTTTATTTGCCTGCTCAAACGGTGTGTAGGTTTCCTGCTGGTACAACACCGGAACCATCCAGTCAGCCAAGGGCAAATCACCTCTAGGACTGGAACGCAGGCGTTGATTGACAACCTGTCGCCGCGCTGCCGCTACCGCAGTAGATACATCGGTTCCCGTTACTAGTTGCTGATAAAACCGTCCAATAAAATGTTTCGCTGCTTCGACTTGCACATTATAAGCCATTGCCACCACGCTCTTTGCACCCAAGGACACCAAACGCGTCGCTACGGAGGAAAAACTACCATCTCCTTCCTGGGCTGATTTACAAGCATTTAACACGAAAATCGGCACGCGGCAATCATTTAAACTCTGAGCAATTTGGGCAGCAGTAATAATTTGCGGCGAACCATCGGTATTTTCAAACACCAATACTCCCTGCCCTTTGCTGCCGTAGGAATGTTGAAATCCGGTGCTATTTTCGTCAAAGCTCCCATGTCCATCAAAATGGACGATGTGGTAAAAATCCTTGTGAGCATTCAGTTCTTGCTCAAATTCCTCAAAGCTAGGCGGACGCAATACCTTGAGGTTGACATACTTTTGAATCGGTTTCAACGCTTCCAGTAGGGGACGAGCAATAGTTTTTAAAGCTACATCTTTTTCGCCATAAGGACGGGCAATTACCAGTAAAATATTTAACTTATCCTGGGGTAATTTTCCTATATTTGCCCGCACTGCATAACCATTAAGACTGCGATACATCCCCGCTAAAGACGGTGCAAGAAATTGATAATCAGGGGAATGCAGCAACTCCCAAGGCAAATTTAGCACTGTAGGGTTATCGGAAGAAATGTTAATTTCGCACTTGTCCAGCCCTTGCCTGGTAGCTTCTTGGAAAAAATCCCAAGCTTTAGTGGTGCGGGGAAATACTAACTCAAATAGCTGCTGTCCCCACTCTTGGAACTTTTGCTCGATTTTGTTGGCTTTGTCAGGGTAGATACCGTAGGGAAAAGGTAAATACTGTTCCAGATACCAGCGTAAATCGGTTAATGTCTCTTCATCAAAGGGATGCTCAAAAGTGATGGGAGGTGCTGAACGTGGTGCTGATTGTTCCCGTTGCCAGGAAAGTTGGATTTTATCGTCTTGATGAGTTATCCGCAACCAATTTTCCACCATAACTACCCCCATACTAGTTAATGTGATGCTAGCTTATTTGTGTAATTCACGCAGAGACGCAGAAGCGCAGAAGGAAAGATTGAGTTTTGTTAATTCACGCAAGTTGGTATGATTTGAGTTTGTATCGTTTTTAATGCAGTACAGATACAGCGATAATGTACTCAAACCATCAGTAAATTCTTTATGCTTCCGATTATTGAAACTATTACTTTACGTCAAATGGCTTCAGGCGATCGCCTATTTATTCAAGTTTACAAATTCATTGGCGCTCAACCAGGTAAAAAGGTTTATATTCAATCTAATTTACATGGTGCAGAAATTGCTGGTAATGCTGTTATTCATCAATTAATTGAGTTTTTGTTGACAATCAATGATGCTGATTTGGTTGGAGAAATTTGGTTAGTTCCGGTTTGTAATCCTATGGGTACAAATGAACGCGCTCAACATTTTTCGCCTGGTCGCTATTGTACCTACGAAGCTAAAGATTGGAACAGGATATTTTGGGACTATGAAAAAGAAGCTGACGATTTAGTCGCATTTACTAAATCTCAACTTCATTTTACTCCAGAGGTCGTTCGCCAGAATTATTTAACTATAATTCAGGAGCAATTCGCCAAACTTTTAGAAAAAATTAATTCTCCTATGAGTGTACCTTTCACCGAAAATTTTCGCTATCAATTACAATCTCTCAGTTTAGATGCAGATTATTTGATTGATTTACATAGTTCTACAAATCAAGCTTTAGACTACCTTTATTACTTCCGCAATCGAGAAGATAGTGCAAAATACTTTCTGCTCGATTTCGGAATTTTACTTGACAAATATGATGGTGATGCTTTTGATGAGGCTTTTATCAAACCTTGGTTAGCTTTAGAAGCTGTTTTTCAACAGCTTGGTAGAGAAATCAGATTTGATATAGAAGCTTGGACGCTGGAATTAGGGACAGGAATGCAAATGAATTCTGATTCAGTTGCCAAAGGTGTTAGGGGTGTAAAAAACTATTTAGTACAAAAAGGTGTATTGCAAATTCCTGATTTACCACATGAAATAAAAAATCATGAAATGACTTTTTGCACCAGCAGCAAGAGGAAAAAATATTATGCGATCGCAGGTGGCATGATTCAATCTAGAGTGGAATTAGGTAGTCAAGTCAAAGCTGGAGATAAACTGTATCAAATCCTCAGTTTTAATAAAGAGAGTAAATTGCCCACCGTTATAGATATCTTTGCCCAAGAAAGTGGATTGGTTTATGACATTTCAACTAATCAAGCAGTAAATCAAGGTGAATTTGTATTAGGAGTTATTAATTAATAGATAACAGATAACTGATGACTGATGACTGATAATGCTATAGCAGTGCTAAATCATCGTGAAAATCTTTCTTGATTTTCTCTGCGTTCTCTGCGTCTAGAGTGGTTAAATAAATTATTTTTAAACCACAAAGACACAAAGGACACAGAGAGAAAAGCATAAGTGATAACTTACACTATTCTCAATTAATCCTGTGGTGGGCACTGCTGACAAGTTAAAATAAGGGTTTGAACTAACCTCAAGCAGTGCCCACCCTACAAAAATTGCTAAGAGTTGTTAGTCAAAAATTCCAAACTCCTAACTCCTAACTCCTAACTCCTAACTAAATTTAGTCTCCTAAATAAATCCCCATACCACGAGCGGTTTTAACTAAAGTACCATTAGGATCGACGGCGCTATATTGAGCGATCGCTTCTGTAATTGGTACGCTTAATACTTGACGATTTTGCCATGTCACCATGCGATCATATTTACCTTCTGCGATTAAATTAACTGCGGCTACGCCAAAAGCGGTTGCAACTAATCTATCCAGTGGTGAAGCAGTTCCACCTCGTTGAATGTGTCCTAAAACTGTGACTCGTGTTTCTACACCAACACGCTGGATAATTTGATCGGCTAGATACTCACCAATACCACCATATCGAGATTGTCCTAAACGATTTGTCATCGTCACAATTTCGCCATCGTGGGTGCGAACTGCCTCAGATACAATAATCAAACAATAGTTTTTGCCTGTCTCTTGGCGTTCTTTGATTTTGTAGCAAATATGATCAATTGTGTAGGGAATTTCTGGAATTAAAATTACATCTGCTCCCCCCGCAATTCCCGCAGCTATTGCTATGTGTCCAGCATCACGTCCCATCACTTCTAAAATCATGACGCGGCTATGACTAGCAGCTGTAAAATGCAACCGATCTAATGCTTCTGTGGCGATATTAACCGCTGTATCGAAACCGATCGCATGTTCAGTAACGCCAATATCATTATCAATGGTTTTGGGAATACCAACTAGGTTAATGCCACCTTGTTGTGCCAAACGACGGAGAATTGCCAAACTGCCATCACCACCGATACCAATCAAAGCATCTAAATTTAATTCATGATAGCCTGCAATGATTTCTGCGGAGCGATCGCATAAACTACCATTGGGCATGGGAAAAGCAAAAGGATCGCCTTTATTGGTTGTTCCCAACATTGTACCACCGGCAGTTAACAGCGAGTCTACTTGTTCAATTTCCAGTTTTGTGGCTTGTGGCGGACGTGCCATCAATCCTAATGTAGCTTGACGAATTCCTAACACTTCCCAGCCATAGGTATTCACAGCACAATGTACCACAGCTCTAATTACAGCATTCAAACCAGAGCAATCTCCCCCACTAGTCAGAATGCCAATGCGTTTGCGTTCTCCCATATCTTTCTTTTGACGTTATGATCCAAGTATGATTAGTAGTAGATTAAACCTAAGCAAAGGTTAGTAGTAGATTAAGCCTAAGCAGAAGCAATCCCCAAAAATGTTAGGGTGATTTTATGATTGTTGATGTTTTGGGAAAAAACCCATTTACCTCATCTATAAAATACGAGGATGGAGCCAAAGTTGACTAGTATTGATAATTACACCTTCTCTTATTCAGGAGAAGTCGCAATTCCTCAGGCTCCTCCTGAATTTAAGTCAGGTTTTATCGGCATTATTGGTCGTCCAAATGTCGGTAAATCTACTTTAATGAATCAATTAATAGGACAAAAAATTGCAATAACTTCACCTGTAGCACAAACAACACGTAATCGTTTACGAGGCATTTTAACTACACCAGAAGCGCAGTTAATTTTTGTAGATACACCAGGCATTCATAAACCCCATCATCAATTGGGGGAAGTGCTGGTACAAAATGCCAAAATAGCCATTGAATCAGTAGACGTAGTGCTATTTGTAGTAGATGGAACAGCAGTTTGTGGTGCAGGCGATCGCTTTATTGCCGATTTACTGATTCGCAGTCAAACATCGGTGATTTTGGGTTTAAATAAAATTGACCAACAACCCGCAGATTCCCACATTATCGATGAGAGTTACGAGCAGTTGGCTGAATCTAATCAATGGCCAATAGTGAAATTTTCTGCCAAGACTGTTGCAGGATTACCCGAACTGCAACAGATATTAATCGAGCATTTAGAAACCGGGCCATTATACTATCCCCCGGACTTGGTGACAGACCAACCGGAACGCTTTATCATGGGCGAATTGATTCGTGAACAAATTTTACTATTGACGCGGGAAGAAGTACCTCATTCAGTAGCGATCGCCATTGATCAAGTAGAAGAAACACCAAGCATTACCCGTGTACTCGCCACCATACACGTAGAACGGGATTCTCAAAAAGGCATTCTCATTGGCAAAGGTGGCTCAATGCTCAAAGCAATTGGTAGTGCAGCCCGCGAACAGATCCAAAAGTTAATTTCAGGCAAAGTCTACCTAGAACTATTCGTGAAAGTGCAACCAAAATGGCGTCACTCTCGCGTCAGCTTAGCCGAGTTGGGCTATCGCGTGGAAGAATAAACAAGTTAGTCCAGAGTCAAGAGTCAATAGTCTATAGTCCATAGATTTTTGACCATTGACTATTGACCATTGACCATTGACTATTGACTATTAAAATGTCTCCAGATACTAGCCATCACTTCAACTTACCTACCGATGTTCCTCAATTGCGCGTGTTAATAGTCGAGGATGATCCCATGATGCAACTGGGATTAGAACAGTCATTAATGGCTCATCCCCAGTTGCAAATTGTGGGACAAGCGGAAGATGGCTATTTGGGAGTGCAAGCAGCGCTGAAATTAAAACCTGATTTGGTAGTCATGGATATTGGCTTACCAAGGCTAGATGGCATTGCAGCCACAAAGCAAATTAAGGCAGCATTACCAGAAACTCATGTGGTGATGTTGACATCCCATAAAACCGAGACAGAAATTATCGCGGCATTATCTAGCGGTGCCGATGCCTATTGTATCAAAGGTGCGAGTGTAGAGCGACTGTTGAGTGCGATCGCTGCCGCAGTTGATGGTGCAGCCTACCTCGATCCTCAAATTGCCAGACAAGTAATTGACAATCTCAAACCGCCCTCACCCACCAACAACACCGCTAACCTATCTGGGCGCGAGTTAGAAGTCTTAAAACTAATGGTAGATGGGTTAAGCAACCCAGAGATAGCTGAAAAACTTTATCTCAGCCCCAATACAGTTAAAACTCACGTCCGGGGAATCATGAACAAATTAGCAGTTGACGATCGCGTGCAAGCAGCCGTCGTCGCCCTGCGTTCAGGATTGGTGTAATTACTGATGGTGTGAGAAGCTGTGTTTTGGGGCGATCGTTCCACATATTTACCCATGCTAAGTATATATACAAAAAAGATCCAGTATAATACCTGAACATAGATGATATCTAGAACCCACATTCCGCACTAGTTGTTGTTACTTCCAGTATCGCTCAGAGTCCTAAGCAAGAATTTACAAAAAATCTGGGTTTTCCCCCAATTCTCGCAACCGTGCTGCAAGACGTTCGGCGCGTTGTGCGGCTGCTTCCTCTGGCAACAATACTAAATTTCCTGCCTGATCATAAAATCTTAGCCACGCTGCTGTTTCCCGGTCAATGCAACCTTCCCAAGTTCCCAAGTATAAACCTAATGCTTCACACCAAAGCCAGCCACGACTATCTAATTCCAAAGGTTGGTATTTTTGGGAAGAATTTAACTGCCAACCTTGCAGAGAGTTTGCATCAAAGGGGTCGAAAATAAAATAATTTCGCGTGTGAAAAACTCTTTCGTATAAATCTTTTTTCGCCCCTTTATCTACTTCTTGAGTACTTTCTGATAAAAGTTCAACAATTACATCTGGATAACGTCCATGTTCATCCCACACAACCCAACCTTGACGGGGATAACTTCCATCAATATCTAATACAACAAAGAAATCAGGCCCTCTGAAATCGCGGTTTTTGACTTGGGCGCGACTGTAATACACGAACATATTACCGCCAGTAAAGTAATCATTACGGTCAGCCCAAGCATGTTGTAGTGACCGAATCAAGGCATTCATACCGATGCGGTGGCGGTTGCTTTCCAAAGGTACTCCGTCGTCAAAAATCAAATCTGTGGGTGGCATGGGCGGATCTACCCAGTCCTCTAGTCCTTGTGTAGGGTTGGTTGCTGCTGTGGTAATTTCAGCTGACATAATAAAAACCCCTTGTTAGCATTGATCCTTTTTTATAGATTACAACGCCGTTGAGTTAAAATCATTAAGTAACTCTAAGAAATAAATTATTTTAGTTATAGTTGATAACTGATCACTGTGAACAATGGGATATTTTTTATTTGGAATTACCTTAATAATTTAAATTCACATAATCAGGATTTACACATCTTTAATTATTGTCGGTGCGTTGTCGCCCCGCGCAATGCACCCTACTTTTCTAATTCTTCTACAATCTAAAATCTAAAAACCAAAATTAATTAATTAGTGTTGATGCACTCGCTCTAGCAACCACAGTGAAGCGACAGTACCGACAAAGTGAGCAGCAATAGCATTAACATTACCTACCATTACGAACACATCAAGCGCTCGAATAATTTTGCTGGGGTGGCTGGGGGGGGAAGTTGCTCCCCATTGGCAGCGGGGAGCAATCAAGGTACTCAGCACTGGCTGCTGAAAGCTTTATCAATAAAGCTATTAAGCTAAGTGATTAGATTTTTTCTTAGTTGCTTTGTTAGTTGCGTTTTTCTTTCACGAGTCGAGTCGCAATACGTGAGAGATACTGGTAATACAAAGATTCAGAACTCCATCCAGACTTTGAAAGAGAATGAAAGTAGCAAACGTTCCAGAAGATTTATTTAAGCCTGTCTACTTTCGTGCAAAAGAAACACAGCGGGCTGATGGAATCATTAAAGACGCTCTGGCAGTCACCCTGGTGGAGATGATGTCCCCTAATTGCCCGAACGTTGACGATTGGACAATTCAGTTTGGCATCGCTATTCATACATTGCTTGTTGATAAAGTTGTCAAACAATTTCTACGACAGCATTCTGATGCTGTCATAATTACCCTCGGAGGCGGACTTGCAACTCGACCATTCCTACTTGATAACGGTCAAGCTGAGTGGTTTTGCATTGATGCTCCCGATGTTGAAGTATTTTGGAATCAATTGATCGGAGAATCTGAGCGTAATCACTTTATTCCTTCGGCTGTCACAGACTTGACTTGGATGAATCAAATTGTCTCAGCAGGGCGAGCAGTATTATTTATCGCTGAGGGAGTCTTCCTGTATTTGACAGAATCTGAAGTCAAGCAGGTTATTTTGTCGCTTCAACAAAGATTTCCTAATTCAGAAATTGTGATGGAAGTCATCGGTAAATTCATTTTGAGGAGTTCCCAAATTTTTCGTTCTAAAGCAATTCCAGGCGGTCGATTTCAGTGGGCAATTGATGACTGTAGCACAATGTTAGCTTGGGATTCAAGGATTACGCTGATCAAAGAGTATTTTTGCTACGACTATTACAAGGAGCGTCAAGGGGTAATGAAGTTTCTTCCGTTTTTGGTCGGTGGAAAACAGAAACTACTGAAGGTTGCTCACTTTCGGCTGTCAGATGCCCAATCAATTGGGGAAAAATAGCGAGTACACTGTTAATGAATTAAAAATTATCAAAAAACTCCCTAGCCTCGACTTCGCAAGGAAGTTTCTAGGTCGCTCCTCTCCATAACCCTTATCAATAGCGCTTTTCGGCGAGTCAATCAATTCCCAAGACTTACAAGGCTTTCTTAAAACGCTCTATTCCATAAGTAATTTCATGATTATTAATTAATCGGCATTAGTTAACATCTATGCAAACGCGATCGCAGCTTAATTTCAATGTCGCCAATTGTGAGAAACTTTCGGTTAAGAGACTAAAGGTTCAAGCCCTTTGGGCAAGCTTTTAGAACCAAACGATTAATTACAACTCGCTCGGAGGCGATGGCTTATGTAAATGTAACGTCTGTATCATTACACTACATTTATAGCTCCCCCAAGA
The DNA here is from genome assembly GCA_017164015.1 of Nostoc sp. UHCC 0702. Lineage (GTDB taxonomy): Bacteria > Cyanobacteriota > Cyanobacteriia > Cyanobacteriales > Nostocaceae > Amazonocrinis. The sequence goes on along the minus strand of CP071065.1, from coordinate 1,399,874 downwards.
TTTATTTTTAGTAAAATTGCATCTGATAGCCTTCATAGTGTTTATGAGGGTTTTATTTATGGAATTTAGCAGCAGTAAGAAATAAGCAATAAAACTTAATGAATTGCTCCTAAGCGTGATTTATCAATGCTTTTGAGAGCCAATGCTATTTATCTCTATTGTATTTAACTAGATATTTTAGCGATGGCTCGTTTAAAATCCGACTTCAGAAAATCGCGTTGCTCCCTAATTTTGTTTGGGTCAGTAATTGCTACTCCGGGGGGTTGGGATATAGATTTTGCTATCAGTACTGCTAAGGTTGCTCCAGCACCCAACAGTGTTAATAATATCCCTACTAAACTTACAATTATTCCCAATCGAATAGCTTTAGTTGTATCTGCCTTACTAAGATGCAGAGCCGGATTAGGATTTGCTAATTTTTTACCTATGCGAGTGTAACGAAAATCCCAATAAATATTGAATAATAGCAATAAAACTCCGCATACAGCCCAAAATATGCCAACGCCAAGACCGGCATTTGGTTGATCGGCAAAACCACGGCCAGTAGCAGCAAATAACAAAGCTATACCAGAAACCACTCCAAGTCCCAATTGTAGCCAGAAAGCAATCCAGCCTGTGAAGCGAATAGTATTACCAATTCCTTGAGTTGCTGGTGCTAGCGATCGCACTTCTGATTCACTTTGCATATTAATTTACACCCTGACTAATCACAATATCCCCAGTTTTTAAGAATATTCCCACAGCTAACTGTATACCCCCATCTTTGGGCAGAATCATCTGGCAATCTTAGGGAATACTTAGCGCAGGGGAAGAATAACAACTAACAACTGACAACTGACAACTGAGAACTAACAACTAACTTTTGTCTACCGATTTTTAAAATCCTGCCAAATGATATTAATTGATCAAACTCAGGGGTGATGAGTAATTAGCAATTAAATTGACAAAATCGCACTATCAAGAGTGATATTTAAACAAAAGCAGCGATGTGTAACGACAAGCCTCTACGAGTCAACGCAAAGGATAAAGTGTATGATTAAATCTTGGATGGTGATTGGAGGTGTAGCTTTTATAGTTGCCTTGGGAGCTAACTTGATTACGCCGAGCGATCGCAAGTGGTTCAAACGTCTACAAAGACCAAATTGGCTAACTTTTGAAGCAGCCATTCCCGTCATCTGGACTGTAATATTTATTTGTGCTGCTTGGTCAGCTTATATTGTTTGGGAAAAAAACCCAGGAACCACTACAACGTGGTTAATAATAGGTTTATACCTACTTTTAGAAATTGTGACTATTGCCTACACACCTTTAATGTTCAGGCTTCGCAGCTTGAAAGCAGGCACAATTATTGGTGGTACAGGTTTCATTATAGGTGCTTTTTTGACACTTATAGTCTTAACTATTTCCGGTTGGGCAGCACTATTATTAGTTCCTTATTTACTGTGGAGTCCCATAGGCACTTACACAACTTGGGAAATGGCTCGCCTAAATCCTCAAGATGCTTAACTTATAAACTAATACAGTACTGGAAGCAATGCGCCCCCAAGAGCGCGATCGCAATTTGTATGCTTGCAAAGCCTCGGAGGATGTTTGTCAAGTCGTTTTGAATACTCGAATCCTGGCTATAGGGGAGTAGGGCAAAACGAAAAATCTCATATTCTCAGCTTCCTTGGAGGTAGATTATACTTAGATATTACCTACTATAAGCGATCGCCTTTTGATTAGTGCCTAAAGTTTCATTGATAGCCGTTATTAATAACTCATTTAGAGGAATTCCCGCTGCTTTCGCCATAGAGGATATCACACTTGTGGAGGCAAAAGAACAATACAGCCCAGCTTCTAAAAACCAAGGTTGTCCCATTGGGTCGATGCGGAAGTCAAATAAACTGTAGTGGCGACAACCCAAAGCCTGATGACACTTCTTAGCTATTTGCTGAACTGTTTGGGTGATCGGGTCGTTAGGGTCTACAATCCAAGACTTGATATTATCTTTAGCGGCGTAACGCAAATCACCATCGTCCGATTGTAGAAGTTTATCAGTATGCTTGCGGATGGGTTTCTCTTGGGGGTCTAGCAGATACTCTTCAAGGGGTAAACCCACTAGCTCTCCATCTTTGACAATGATACCACATCTGACTTCGCGACCGACTTCGATGAATGTTTCTACAATCACCTCATCTGCATATTCAAATGCTTGCTTGAGAGCAGCGTCATAATCAGAAGCCTCTTTGACTAAGGTCACTCCTAAAGAGTTGTCAGAATTTACAGGTTTGATGATTGCTGGAGGTGTAATTGTCGGAACGTCACCTTTGCGGAGTAGTTCTCCACGAGGCACTTTCACCCCTGCTGCTTCGACAATTGCTTTAGTTCTGGCTTTGTGCGCCGTTATTGCCATGAGATCCGCAGTATTGCCGATGTAAGGAATCTTAAGTAGGTCAAATAAACCCCGGTAGTGAGTCATTCCAGGAATACAAAACATTTGTGGTAACACAAGGTCAATGTTTTGCTTTGTGATCAACTCTATAGCCTCAAACAAAGGAATCGGTTTGCTGACAGCAATATCTTCTCGACTGAGAGAACGAGGAAATCGCCACTGGCCGTCAGGTGTGATGTATGCAATCTGAAAGTCATAGCGCGATGGATCTGCCGTTGCTGTTAAACAGTCTTGAGCATAAAGACGTGACAAATTACAATAAAATTCATTGTCTGCTGACCCAACTAAATGAATAATACGAAGTACTGACATAATTCATCTACCTAAAGTTATAAATAAACCACAAAGCCACAAAGACACAGAGAAAAACTTCCTTTTTGCGTCTTTGCGTCTTTGCGTGAGGCAAATCCCTCAATCCCCCCCCAATTCCACCAGCTTCCCGATGTTGAAATCTATCCGCGTCCAACCTTTGAGTCGACGCAAATTCTTCAGCAACAACAGGGGAATTTGCCAGTGATGCACCATTAAAAATGGTAACGGGTCATCTAATTTATAAATTGCATCAGTCCCGCGCCAAATATTCCAAATCCATGTTTTCAATTGCGTGAAAGAACGGATACCAGTCAAACGCCAGACTTCATGATAAGTCCAATAGGTGGGTTTGCTTGTGGGTAGTGGCTGTAAAGTTTCAGCTGTTGCTTCTTTACTAAGGTAAGCTTCTGCAACCTGGGGATGGTCGTAGAAAGTAGTAATTGCTGAGTGAGTACGCGGGTTGCACTCTATAGCATAAACTGTGCCATCCTCAGCTTGGATAAAGTCAAAGGAAATCTGTCCTGTGAGTTTCAGTTCCTTGACAAAATGCTTCACCCATTCCAAGATTTGAGGATTTTCAACGTTTTCATAGTTGACTTGAAACGCTGAAGATTCACAACAGCAATGTAATCTCAATTCACCATTTCGGACAGTGCTATGGGTGCAAAATTCCTTACCAGGAATAAATTCTTGCATGATCCACGGCTTTTCGGGACTGATGGGTAAACTTCTGACGAATGCTGCTGTTTCTTCTGGTGTCGCACAGGGAAGTTTGGTTAAATCCAAACGCCGCACTGAGTCGTAAGGTATGCTTTTGAGGATGTATTTACGAGTTTCACCAGAAAAGTCAAAATTTAAGACTTGTTCAGCAGAGGTGATTTGGAAAGATTTAGGTACTGATAAACCAAGCGATCGCGCAGTTTCAGCAAGGGCATATTTATCATCTAGCATCTGGGTAATATCTGCGTCAAAGTGAAATACTTCGCAATAACGCGATAACTCTGGTTTTGCTAGGGAGTCGTAATAGCTTCCTACAGGACTGGTGACAGGAATGTAGATATCAATGTTTTCTTGTTTGATGATATCTACTAAAGCCTGGGTATAACCTTCTGGGTTTTCCTGGGGGGCGGGAACTGTGTAAAATTTATCTACCGCCTGGGAAAATTGATGTCCTGTTAACCAGTATTTATGAGTTTCCAACAAAACGACTCGATGTCCAGCGGCGTGAAATGACCTTGCTAGTTGTAAAGCTTTGGTCATTTTACCACCACTGATCAGGACGTTTTTCGGATTTCCAGCTTTGACGGCTGGAGGTAGGAAAGGACGCAAAATAGCACGCCACAGCAAAGATAAAAAAACGATGCTGGCATTAATTGGCAATGCTAGTAAAAGCAAAGTCAATGTCCCTATGTTGGGGAAAATAGCGGCTATTTTGCTTTGTGAAGGAACAGACGGTGTAGCAGGTGTGGAAGAAAAAGAAATAGATTGTGCCATAAAAAACCAGGCAATTACGGATTTACTCTGCGGATAATTGTTAAGCCATCTCGCAGCGGCAATATTACCTGTTCTACACGCGGGTCAAGAGCTACGGTACGATTAAATTGCGCGATCGCTTCGCCGTTAACGCTGCGTTCTTGTGCAGGTAAATATACCTCCCCTTGCAGCAATGTATTATCAACGCAGATAAATCCAGATGGTGCTAGCAAATTGGTATCTAGCAGGATTTGGAAATACGCTATGTACTCTTTTTTATCGGCATCGATAAATACTAAGTCAAAGGATTCTCCAGCCTCAGCCAATTTCTCCAAGGTTTCTAAAGCTGAACCTAATTCGATGCGAATTTTTGCACCGTCAGGAGATTGATTGAAAGCAGTTTGTCCCACTTCAGCCGCGTAAGGGTCTACTTCACAAGCAACCAAAAGTCCATCCGCAGGTAACGCTTCTGCCATCGCTAGTGCAGAATAACCTGTGAACATGCCGATTTCTAGCACTTTTTTGGCTTTGGTCATGTGAACAAACATTTTTAGGGTTTGTCCTTCTATATGACCAGATAGCATTTCTTGTTCTAAAGGTCGTACAGTTGTGCCTTCTGTAAAGTGTTCACCCCAGGCTTCTGTTGCTGTTGTTTGGGCTAATGCAGCTAAGGCAGCTGATTCTTGAGTGGTATATTCTTCTAAGTAAGGATCTAGACCTGCTGCCAAACGCCATGCTTGCTTGATATTAGCTACTAGTTCCGCTGGTAAATCTGCGCGTTGATTGATCTCTTGTACAGCAGCTTCTAGCTTCTTTGTCAAGATTCCCAACGGTGTCACAGGTCTAGCTGTCGGTTTTGCAATTACGCTAGACATTATTTTGCACTCCCGACTAGTTCTTTGGGCGCGGTAGCTGGGTACATCTCTACACCCTCGCCACCACGAGGATAGGTGATGCAAAGTTCTTTGTGTTCAGCCAAAACTTCTGCTAATTCTTCTTCTGTGAAGTCGTTGACAAAGAAGCACTCACCAATGGGTCTTGGCATGGCGGCTCTTTGTAAACCATCACGGGTAAGACTGATAGACTTGGTAGCACGCCATAAAAGTTCTGCATCCAACAAAGGATGGTCGAGTGCTAAACCGATACGACTCATCAAGCCTAAAATGCGATCGCGTTCTTGGGTGGTAATATAACCTCGTTTAGCTGCGATCGTTGCAGATAAGGCCATATCAATGTTGACTGCATGTCCGTGGAACATCGGTACGAGGGGTGCAAGTTCCAAAGTCGGACTCCAAGTATGACCGTAAGCAATTACTCTATCTAGGTCTAACTCATGCAGGTTAGGTACTTCCAACTCCAGCATCTTTTTGATGGCTTTGTAAGTCACTTCATGAGCTACTTCTTGAATTTCTGGAGTTGCGTCAATATTACCAAAGTGAGTGCGTAACAGTTCTTCGCCGTACTTTTCCAACAACTCAAATACTTCTTTGTGACCAACTACAGCGATTTTGATTAATTCTGCCATGCCGTTACGCACTTGGTCTGTAGGCAAAGTCCGCAACAAAGAGAAGTCTAAGAAAACCTTTTTGGAAGCATGATAAGCACCCAAACGGTTTTTCAGTTTTTTATGGTTAACTGCGACTTTGATGGCTACGCTGGCATCAATTAAACCAATTAAAGTTGTAGGAATACGGATATAATTGCTGCGACGGCGGTAAGTAGAGCAAGCAAAACCGACAACATCCGTGATTAAACCGCCGCCTACTACTAAAACTGGCTCTTTGCGAACTAATTTGAAATCTGCGATCGCATCTATAACTGTCTCAAAAGTTTGGATAGTTTTGTTTGGTTCTGTAATAGTAATCGGAAAAAGTGTTAAATCAATCCCGTAATATTGGAAATATTCCTGAATCTGAGTACCGTACAGACGGCTAACGTTAGCATCTACAACGGCCAAGCAGCGACCAAAACTTCTGTATGCATCTGCTAGTTCTTGATTTTTAATATCAAAAACTCCATTTACATAAACTAAATCGTACTCAATCTTTTCATAACCTTCAACATGAAAGGCATTTGCAGAAGCTTCAAACTTTGCTTGGACGATGCTCATTATTCTTTCCCTTTGGTTAAAAAATAGCAGTACAGAGTTGATTGGTGTGTTCAGTTCAGCTAGAAGTGATGTAACTTCTAGAATTACATGCTTTGCTAAAAATTCCCAATAATTGAAACGCCTCCAATCAAATATTAAAAAGAGGCATTTTCTCAATATATTTGATGAAAATCGCAATTTTAAGCATGTGAATATGTAGTGCTAGGCTTTAGCACATTAACTTTTGCAAGCGCAGCAAAAATTTTATAAGTATTTGCTGAAACTTAATGTTTCTGCAAACACAGTCAGAAAGACTTAATAGATTTTCTCTCACTTCCAAAGTGTTAAAACTAGGTGTAGTCCCTGAAAATTAGGAACTTCTAGCAAATGAATAATAAAATGAATTGCAACTAAGTGAGAGAAACTGTCTGACTGATGAAAGCGCTTAAGATTTTGTTTACAATTCTCAACATACCATTATTTGCAAATTCTTGCACCTGATTTTCGTAATTTTCTATCAAAACAAGTGATTTATCTCTATGAGGCTTTATTTCAATGGGTTTAAACTTGTCTAAACAGTGTTCATTATTTTTATCCTTTATGTGCAATAAAAGGTTATGCGAACATGAAGCCAAGTTGCTTTCTTTTTCTGATTCGGTTAGAAGTTAAGTCACTTTTAACAAAAGCATACTTAGCCAAAAATATATTGCATCTGAAATCGCTCTCATTCAATAGGAAAAAGAGGTATGTCTCAGAGCTTTTAATGATATTTAAAAAGTTAGGCATAGCAAAATAGAGCGCTAAATATTCAACGCATCTACTTTCGCAAGCGCAGCAGAGATGTCAGGGGTCTTTTTTGAAGCCTATGGCTCCTAAAAATCCGAATAAATGAAGTTTCATGAATTGTCTCTCATTTTTAAAGCGTTAGCAGTAGATGTAGTCCTAGGAAGTTACGGACTTTTAGCGCATGGGTTAACGGGCGGGAAGCAACCCTGAGCAGTTATTTTACCTGCTTAAAACGCTTCACATTTTATTTACGTTTCTAAACATAGCATTGTTCGGAAATTAATGCACCTATACTAAAGGCACATTTCAAACGATAGATATACAGTTTTAGAATTTTGCTAGTTTTATAAGCTAAGTATGATTTTTTACTATATAAGTATGAATGCTTATTGACAAACTACATATATCTCCTGAACAGCCAGATCGGCCCAAAAGAGATTTCATATCATGTCCGTTTAAACACTTATGATATCTGTGGAGGTCGGTAATTGGGAACTTGTACTCTCGCACTTGTACCGACTTGTGCTGAGCGCAGTCGAAGTAGCGAAGTCGAGGTAAGCCGAAGTATTGGTAATTGGTAATTGGTAATTGGTTTTGAGTATTACCTATTACCCATTACCCATTACCTATTACCAAGCAAACCGACTAGATCGTAAGTAATTAGCCGAACTTGATATAATTGAGTACTTTTACTTAAAAATCAAATAATATATAGCAGGGAACAAGGATAAAAAGCCTATATGACAAGCATTACAGCTAGCTGATCAATCTGTCTTCGATGTCCGTCCGCCGCTATATGTAATGATGTACTGAAATTCAAACCAAGGACTGATTAAACATAGACCCTAAATTGTCAAACTTGCAGTGTAGGAATTGACAAAAGACACAGACGTAGTGTAAGTATGATTTCATCTTGGATGGTTATAGGGGCTGTAACATTCTTAGTTGCGATCGCTAGTTTTTTCATCACACCCCGCGATGTCAAATGGTTCGCCCAGTTGAGTCGCCCTCGATGGTTAATTTTTGAGCCGTTTATCCCGCTGATTTGGACTATAATTTTTATTTGTGGTGCCGCTTCAGCTAATATTGTTTTGCAAAAAAATCCCGCAAGCGTAGTTACTTGGCTGCTAATGGGTCTATACCTATTGCTAGAAATAATTACTGTTGCATACATACCTTTAATGCTGAGGTTCCGCAGCCTCAAGACAGGGGAAATTATTGGGCTAATTGGTCTAAGTTCAGCCATTGTTTTGGCAATATGTGTTTTGCCAATTTCTGGGCTAGCAACACTATTACTTATACCCTACCTACTTTGGAGTCCTATCGGAGCATACACCACCGATGAGTTAAGACACTTAAATCCTGAAGATGCGTAGTCTGTCAGTGGTTAGTTGTCAGTTGTCAGTTGTCAGGAGGCAAAAATTATTCTCTTTGTCCTCCTCATCTCCCGGTTGGTGAGTTTCGACTACGCTCAACTACCGCGAAGTCGAACTACATCCCCCTCATCCCTTCTTCAGTAAACTTATACCAAACGCCCATAGCGCGCTGTTAAGGAATTAGCAGGATTAGCTTGATTATTCAGCCAAGCCCACATTTGATCACCAAAAGAAAAATGCCACCACTCTTTGGGATTACGTTGAAAACCTGCTTTTAACATCACATTTTGCAACAACTGACGGTGGGCATGATACTGTTGAGCCTGTGGATGAGAACTATTGGTATAGTAATCGGGATGCGATCGCTCTGACAATTCATCAATCACCGAACCCATATCGACTATTTGTCCTCTATCATTTACCAACGTCACATCCACAGCGGCACCTGTACTGTGGGGTGGAGGAGTTTGTGCATCCAAACTAGGTACAGCCCAAATTTCATAAACCAACTCCCAAATTTCTTGGCGTTGGTTTGCTGATAAATCTACCTCAATTAATCCTTGTTGCTGTACCACTTGTGCAAAGCTGTAATCTACCATAAACTGCTGTACGCTTACCGGACGATAAGCATCAAAGATTTGGATGCGCCAGTCAGGAAACAACAGATGAAGATAATTTTGGGCTTGGATTAAATTGTCAATAACACTTTCGCGCAAATAATAAGGCGAATGTTCCCCATAAGGCGCACCTAATTTTTCATAGGGATGTGGAAATTCCACAGCAAACAGTTCCAAAGGAATCTTTACTAGTGGTTCACCACATTCTAAGATCGCGATTTGTTGGTAAGGTTTCATCCTGTAGATATCAGTAAACGCCGAATTCGAGTCCCCTTTGAAGCAAGAATCCCCCGACTTTTTGTCAAAATGAGCATAGCGAAATTTTTACAGTTGGGGAAGTGCCAACTGAAGTGTAGCCACTATTTCAGACCAAAGTAGCAACGGCGGGCTAGCCCCTAAATTCATTTATGGGGGTTAGGCGTTGGCGATTTTAATCGCCGTCCCCATTCTTCTATTAGCTCACTAGCACTGATACCCCTATTTATTGCTTCAGCTTTAATATTTTTCCAAGTCGTAGGAGTGAGTACCACGGTTCTCTTTGTCTTCACCTCATCATGCAAAACAGGTATGTTTCTTAATCGCTTTTTAGTTGTCATGTTTAGTAATGCCGTGTATACTAAATAAATTCTAGCAAATGTAAGGGAGGTGATTCAAGGGTGTTGGTATTGGAATACAAAGCAGTTGTTAAAAAAGCACAAGCTAAAGCTATAGATGAAGCTATCCGCACAAGTCAGTTTGTCAGAAACAAAGTGCTTAGATACTGGATGGATAATCACGGTATTGGCAAAAAAGAATTGTACCAGTACAACACTCAATTACGAGCAGAATATGACTTTGTGAGAAACTTAAGCAGTCATGCCTGTCAAGCATCAGTAGAAAATGTTGAACGAGCAATCAACAGATTTTTTGCTAATTGCAAAGCTAAAAAACAAGGGTTGAAGGGCTATCCAAAGTTCAAAAAACATAGTCGTTCTGTTGAATATAAGCAACAGTCTTGGAAGCTGCACCCAAGTAAGCGCCGCATCACTTTTACTGATAAAAAAGGTATTGGCGAACTCAAGCTATTAGGTAAATGGGATATTCATCAATACCCTGTTGAGCTAATTAAACGAGTTCGGATTGTTCGTAGAGCCGATGGTTGCTATGTTCAATTTTGCGTCAAAGTGGACAACCAACAAGATGCACCAATAACCACATCAGAAATTGGTATTGATGTGGGATTGGAATATTTCTACTCTGATAGTAACGGTAATCATGAGGAGAACCCGCGTTTTCTACGCAAGGCAGAACAGGAGATTAAAGCTAGCCAACGTAACATTTACAAGAAGAAGAAAGGGTCATCTGGTAGGATATTAGCTCGTGGTATTTATGCCCGTAAGCATTTAAAAGTAACAAGACAAAGGGATGAACATGCGAAGAGACTCGCACGTAACTTAACCCTGGCTAACGCTAAGGTCGTCTTGGAAGATTTGAATGTTTCCGGCATGGTAAGAAACCACAAACTAGCCAAAAGTATAACTGACGCTTCTTGGTACAACTTCCGCGCCTTCCTCGAATACTTTGGAGGGAAGTTTGGCAGAGAAATTATTGCAGTCCCTCCCCACTTCACAAGCCAGGAATGCAGTAATTGTGGCGCTAGAGTCCAGAAATCTTTAAGCACTCGGACACATTCTTGCAACAAGTGCGGACACATTGAGCAACGTGATCTAAATGCTGCCAAAGTAATTTTAAGTCGTGCAAGCGCTAGGGTCGGGCAGATCCAAAGTAACGCCAGTCGAGATGTTCCCTCTACTTCTATTGGTCGTAAGACCTGTAAAAGCAAGGAACGTCAGTGACGCTGGAATCCCCGCCATTTATGGCTGGGGAGTGTCAAAAACAAAGATATTAATAAGGGGACACAGCTAGCTGTGCCCCCTTAGTTTGTCATAAAAACTATTTCTTTTTAAGGATCTGATAGCAAATCAGTATTCCATGTATTAGAGGAGGAACAGAGTCAAGTTTGGAATTAGTATCAGTAACCATTGTTCTGAACATTACCTGTATATTGTCCTGGAATTTGGCCAGGAGCTGAGAAATTAGATTGTGGTACTTGACTAGGCTGTTGCCAAATAGAATTACCGTAATTGTTAGGTACTATTGGGGTTGTGGATGTACCAACATTTGGACTCGGATTCTGAATGGAGTACGGTGAAACATTTGTAGGTGTAGAAGTAATAGGCTGTGCTAGCGGTTGTAATTGTACTTGACTCGGCAATGGCTGCCGCCTATTGAAGTAATTTGAAAAATTGATTCGTGAATTCAGTTCAATTGGTTGAATGTAACCAGTTTGAGGATTTAGCTTTGTTACAGATGAAGCATTCTGGTTGGGCAATGTCTGACCGCTACCTAGGTTACTGTAGGGATTGAGCGTTGAATTTGTTACAGTTGGCTGAATATAACTCGGTGTATTATTTAGCCCTGAGCCAGATGAAAAAGTCTGGCTAGGTAAATAATTGGTAACTGGAGTCTGTAAACCTCGCCCATTATCAGAAGTTTGCCCAATAACATTAGGTGAAGTTAAACCCGTACCACTCAAACTTGGCAGCGTTTGATTAGTCGATTGGTTAATTGGTGTTGGCAGCGGGCTGATAGAGTTCCTATTTTGACTATTATCAGTTTGATTAACTAATCCCATCCCTAGCCTAGAAGAGGTTTGTCCTAACCCTATCGGTTCAGTAGCTGCATTTACAGACTTCACACCTGAAAATTGGCTACCAGTATCAAGCTTTCCAAACTCCAATAAATCTTCTGCCTGTGAAACAAAGAGATTTTTCTCTTGGGTTACGGGTGCATTATTCACTATCCCCTGACTAGGATTTGATTTGTCACCACTAGAAGACTGTTTTTTGCTAATTACATCCTCTAAAAAGCTTTTGCTTTTGTTTGCCTGAGAGTTGTTCTTGGAGTTAGTGACTGTTGTTGGTATTACTTGCTCCAAGCCATCATACAGAGATGGTAAATTATCAATGTCAGCCGCAATGGCTTTATCTTCTGCTGAAAGTGAGGGTTTATCCGGCTTTACAGAGGTGACTTGTTTGTTGTGCTTGTAAGTGAACAGATTTGGATTAGACCAGTATTCTCGAATTCCCAGCCCTACCACAGATAAAAAAATTGCTGTGCCCCAAAAACTAGGTTTGCCTAAATTCCATAACCTAGCTTTGAGATAGCGTAAGTAGGCCGGCGGATAATGGCGATGTGGCATGGCTGGTATTACAAATTTACTGGCAAGTAACAAAACATGATACAGTCTGACAACGATTGAGGAAATCACCCAATCGAAGTTAGATGATAGTTTTATCCTAGCCTTTGAGTATTTATTTATTCATTAAAAATCTGAAAATTTTTGTAATCCTAAGATTTTAAGCTTTGGTCACTTTGGATATGATCACAAATTGCCAGTTGCACTAATTTATTGTTGTGGCTGGACAATATTTCAACCAATTGACTCTCTACTTACTAAACAGTGCGCTGCAATGCTTCAATACGCCCATGATACCCATTCGCTTGTAGCAAACATTTGAAAAACGGTACAAGGGCGCTGCACTCCACGCGATGTCTGATGACAAGCCACTCCATATCTACGCACCGCACCGTACTTATTCACCAGGAGACTACAGCAATGATGAAAGCTGAAGATATCATGACCAAGGACGTAGTTACCATTCGCGGTTCAGCAACAGTCGCTGAAGCGGTGGGACTGATGAAAGAAAAAAAATTACGCGCTTTGGTTGTGGATCGTCGTCATGATGATGATGCCTATGGTATCGTCACTGAAACGGATATTGTTTATAAAGTAATAGCCTACGGTAAAGACCCCAAGCAAATAAGGGTTTACGAAATCATGAGTAAGCCTTGCATTGTGGTAAATCCTGAGTTGAGTGTGGAATATGTAGCGCGGTTATTTGCCAATATTGGTATCCATCGGGCACCCGTGATTCAAGGTAAGTTGTTGGGCATTATCTCAATTAGCGACATTTTAACCAAGAGCAACTTTGTGGAAACACCAAAAGCGCTACTGTTGGAGGGGAGAATTCAAAAAGCCATTGAAGAGGCTCGTGCCATTTGTACCGAGTATGGTGCTTATTCTAAAGCCTGTGCTGTTGCTTGGGATGAGGTAGAAGAACTTCAAGCAGAAGCCGCTCATCAAAAAGCTGAAGGCATGGTTTCAGCCAAAATATCCTTTGAAGAATACTGTAAAGAAAATCCAGATGCACCTGAATGTCGAAATTATCATCCTTGATGGTAAATGAGGGATGAGGGGGATGAGGGGGATGAGGGGGATGAGGGGGATGAGGGAGATAGATTTGTTACAACTTCTCCCCTGCTCCCCTGCCCCCCTGCTCCCCCGCTCCCCCGCTCCCCTGCTTCACCTTTTAGCTACCCGCATTAATAAGAATGCCCCGACTCCAAAAAAAATAAAGTTAGGCAACCAAGCTCCCATAAAAGGAGAGAAAATACCTGCTTGTCCCATTGCCCCACTAATAAAGAAAATCATATAGTATGAAAAAATTACTATCACACTAATACCAAAACTTGTGCCTCGCCCAGTGCGCTGGGGTATGGTTCCCATAGCTGCACCTACTAGACCAAAAACTACACATACAAATGGCAAGGCAATTTTTTGTTGAATTCTGACTTGGAGTTTACGAATTTTTTGCCGATCGCCACCGAGACGTTCTACAGTTAGTTGTTCTAAAGCTTCCGAAATATTCATCTCACCGTAATCCCGGCTTTTTTCTGCCAAACTTAATGGTGTGCGGGGCAGTTGCAGTTGTTGATGTTCAAACCGCAAAATGCTGCGATAAGAGCGATCGGGAGCTACCATATAAATCGTGCCGTTGTAAAAATCCCAGACGTTTTGAGATCCATTCCACTGGGCAGATTCTGAAACTACAATTTGATTCAAATTTTGTGTAGAACGATCTATAATCGTCAAACCTTTCATACGCTTGCCATCAAACTGGTCAGCATAAAATAAGCGTGACAGTATCTTGGTCTTAGTACCATCTGTTTCTTTGATGTCCCGGTATTCGGGATAGAAGATATTCTGCTGTTTTAAATTTGGTTTATCTGACTTAAGGGCTTGCTCCAAAGTCAGAGTTGCTTGATAATTTGCCGCTGGTGCAATTTGCTCGTTAAACACAAATGTCATGCCTGTAACCACAAGGCTCAAGATGACGGCGGTTAGTACCATGCGATAGACACTCACCCCACAGCCACGCAGGGCAATTAATTCACTTTCACTGGAAAGACGACTGTATGTCATCAAAGTAGCCAGCAATGTGGACATGGGGAAAGCCAAAACAATAAAACTAGGCAGTTTTAACAAAAAAACTTGAATGGCAGTATTTACAGGTAGCCCAGACTCTACTACTTTTCTAACTAAATCAAAAACAGAATCAATTGTCACACCAATTGATGAAAAAGCTCCGACACCAAAGAAAAACGTCGGCAGTAATTCGCTGATCAAGTAGCGATCCATAATTGTGAAAGGCAGCAGCGAATTGAGGCTATAAAAAGACTGAAGCTTCGTTGAGGTCATAAGCAAAATTAAAAATTAAATACGGGCTACCCTAGTAAAGGATTGATACCGTTTTACTTTAATGTTGATACAAATAGGCAGCTCTTGAGCAGGGGAGCAGGGGAGCAGGGGGGCAGGGGGGCAGGGGGCAGGGGGGCAGGGGGGCAGGGGAAGAAGAATCTGATAGTCGTTTTGAATGCAGGATAGTGATAATTTAATTTTTGGATTTACCTAAACTATGTATAGTTACTTAAATTTGAACTGTAATTCAACTATCAATAATTGCAGAAGTAAAGCGAAATTAATACCCAATGAGTACTGAAGAAAAAAGTAAAAAAATACCTTTTGAAATTATTAACTAAATATTTATTAATTTAGACTTGAAAATTGTCTCCCAAGTAATATTGCCGCACGAGGGGGTTGCTGTAAAGTTCATCGGCAGTGCCAAAAGCGAGAATTTGTCCCTCACGCATGATATAAGCACGATCTGTAATGGCAAGGGTTTCGCGGACATTGTGATCTGTGATCAGAATACCCATACCGCGATCGCGCAATCGTGCCACAATTTGCTGAATTTCGGAAACTGCAATGGGATCAACACCAGCAAATGGTTCATCTAAAAATAAAAATTTTGGGCCTTCTCTTCCTGCTGCCAAAGCCCTGGCTAATTCTGTCCGCCTTCTTTCACCTCCAGAAAGTTGAATTCCTTTACTTCTAGCTAATTTTTCTAAACGAAATTCTCGCAGTAAAGTTTGTAACCGTTTTGGCCACTCCCATCGTGGCACATTAGTTTGCTCAAACACTAACAGAATATTATCTTGCACAGAAAGCTGGCGAAAAACACTTGCTTCTTGGGCGAGATAGCCAATGCCCAGTCGTGCCCGTTTGTGCATTGGCATTGCAGTAATTTCTAAACTATCCAGCCAGACTCTTCCCTGATTAGGTTTTTCTAAGCCTGTGGCAATATAAAATGTCGTAGTTTTCCCCGCGCCATTGGGGCCTAGTAAACCCACTATTTCGCCTTGGGCTATGGAAAGGTTGACCCGTTTGACAATCGGTCGCTTGCCGTAAGATTTATGAATATTCTCTAGGACAATTTTCACTACTCGCGGCCTTTGTTAATGGTAGATGCTAATTAGAACGCTTGAAGCCTGGTGTCTTTGGGGGAGGTGTAGCAGCTTGTCCACTATCATCTGATTCCTCCACCATGTAGATGGATTCTACCTGACGGTTGGATTGGGGTAAGGCGACAAATCGCCCTTCGTCAATTAAATAAGTTACCTTCTCGGCTCGGATACTATTACCGCCCTGTTGCAAAATATAAACGTTGCCAGTGAAATCAATTCGGCGTTCTTTGCTAAAGTATTGTGCTTGGGCAGATGTTGCCTGAAGTTGGCGAGCCGGGTATAACATTTGTACATTGCCGCGAGCAGTGATTACTTGAGTTTTGGCATCATATTCTTGCACGTCGGAGCGGATTGTGAGTGGACGATTTTCCCCGGATGTTTGTGCTGTAGCAGTTTGCACTTGCATCGGGAAAGCGATCGCACCCAAGAGTGCAACTGGTAATACTAAAGATAGTCCAAAGCGGCACATTTGTGATCTGGGCAATTGAGAGCGGGGCATCATAGCAACTTGGGATTTGGGATTTGGGCTGGTATATAGCAATCCTATTTGATTTGTAAGAATTAAATGTTTCAGATACCCGACTTCTCAAAGAAGTCGGGTATCTTGTTTCTCACGAATGATTTAGGACTGCTATGGTAATTATCTTAAGTACTTTATCCATAGATAATAATTATTATCTGGAATAACTTGCGATAACTCCTGGCTGAAATATTGACGCTGTGCCAAACCTTGAGGTTTCGCTACGAGTTCAGATTTGCGGACTGGGGACTGGGGACTGGGGACTGGGGACTGGGGACTGGGGACTGGGGACTGGGGACTGGGGACTGGGGACTGGGGACTGGGGACTGGGGACTGGGGACTGGGGACTGGGGACTGGGGACTGGGGATTGGGGATTGTGGGATTTTTTCGTGATCAGCTGCCTTGAAAATACTTTGTGCCTTTGTGCCTTAGAGGTAAAAAATTTTGGGCGTTGCTGATTTAAAGTATGAATTAGCCTCACGCAAAGACGAGGCAGCGCGTTCGGTCGCCAGACAGCCGCGCGACTGCTGTCACCAAGACACAAAGAGGAAAAGGGTTTTCATTCGTTATGGGGTACGCATTACATGACGACATCTTAAATATTTGTTAAGTCTAAAAAATTGGGGAATAGGAAAAAGTTTTCCATTCCCCAATTACTAAGTCTGAATCACCTGAGTAAAATTTACTAATCATTTGTTGCCACAATCTTAGGCAAAAGCAAGGCTTCATTTTCACTCAGCCCATCGGCGATAATCTTGTCGGCTCCAGTTTGTTGTAACATAGTCAACAATGTTGCACTCTGACTCAATAATTCGTCTACATCAATGCCGCTGTAAGTCGATGGGTAACGCCGCAGGCGGTTGCTGCCCTCTCCCAGTAAAATCACAGCACCTCGCCAGTTACGATTCCCCAGATGATAAAGTGCTACGGCAATTTGCAAAATGCCTTGATAAAAAGATTTTTCCGGTTCGCTGGCTTCTATCCACAAAGCCTCTAAAGTGTCATGACAGGCGTAGAACTGTCCAGAATTGAACTGTTCTATGCCTTGCCAAAACTCTTGGGGTATGGTTTCGCTCATCCCATACTGTCTCGTACTTCTTTAATGGTTTCGAGAGATATTTCTTGTTTGTCTCCTGCAAACTCGTTGTCTGGGGTGAGAAATAGCATACAGTGGCACTCTTTGCGTTCTCTCATGGGAACACAAGGACAGTTCCAATATGTGGCGTGAATCTCGGCTTCTTTATCTTCATAGTGGCGGCAAGGACACAAAGGCGCACCTAGTTCATCTTTATGTTTAGCTAGTCCTTCAATTACGACTGCTGTCACAGAAGGTTCAGAACAGAAGTATGTTCCGGTACGCTTGGCGTATTGCTCGGAAAAATGCCGCATTGCCTCTAGGCTTTTATCGCTGGATTTTGTGTTAGCTTCTGATGAGATCATGTGGATCGGCGGCTCATAATTTAAATATTTCTTTGCATTGTACATCAGCCTCACTAAGCTATTACTGGGTGTATTTCCCCAACCTGAGTTTTTCAAGTTAATTGACTTTTGCTTGAACACTTGTATGTCCAGCATACTGGGATCAAAAAAACCTCAAACATCACAAAAGCTGAGCTTGCAAGCATTCATTGGGATTTTGAATATACAAGATATAAGCTCATGATGAATGTAACGGCTTTTGTAGTTGAGATTGCAGTTCCTGCTCGCTTTGCACAATAATTCCAGGATAATCCCAATTGACTACTACTTGTTCTGTTCCTGATGAGGTATCTTGCCACAACACCCAACGACTACCCAAAGATAGAGAAGAAAGAGTCAGGGGGTTTTGAGTCAGCCAAATTAAAGGTGAGTTTTGAGGATTTATGGCGATCGCCTCTTCTTGACACAGGCTTGCTGCTAAAGTTTCTAAAACAATGCGCTCACTTTTGACTAAACCTGTGGATGCTGTCCACAGGTGTACTTGTAACTGCTGTTTGTGTGCATAAAAATACAGTGATGCTGCGGCAATTACTGCTTGTTCAAAGTTTTCTGCTTGCCAATTGCCAGCGCTGTCAAGGGCAATAATTATCTCTTGTCCACCTGTAATAATTTCTAACTCCCTGACTCGTAATTCACCGTAGCGGGCACTAGTGCGCCAGTGAATCAGGCGGGTGGGATCTCCGATGCGGTAGGGACGTAGCGATCGCACTAGTCCTGTGGTGGCTGTTTGCAAGGGTCTGCCACGAGGATCGCCTTTTTGGCTGTCTTCTTGTCCCATTTCATCGACTAGGGGGCAAGTGGTCAGGGGTAAGACGGTAGGATAGACAATGGCTGTGGCGTTGCTATCACGTTGACGGCGACACCAAAATAAGCCCAAAGGCGCACCAGTAGCCAATTCGACTGTATGCCAGCGATATATGCCCCGGCGAAGGGTAGGTTGGTAGTATAGCCAACGGTGACTGCCTTTGGCAGGAATTGTATCGATTGCCTTTTGTACTGGTTTGCCTAAGACGAAAGGCAGGATATCTTCAATTTGTATTAAGCTTATGGGTTGCTGTGTCTGATTGTGGATTTCTAATTCTACAGTCAAGTCGTCACCTGCTGACACAGGTTGAATAGGACGGCGTGTGATGGATAGACCGACAAGCGATCGCGGTGGTAAAATTGCTGCTACAGCCAAAAGAGCAAAACTCACACCGCTAATGGCGTATAGCCAGCCTGCCATCGTATTGATACCAGCCCCAAAAAAACAAATAGCAATTCCTCCTAGAACCCAACCACTGTATGCAGGGGCACAAGCGCGGGTTTCTAACCAGTTGGTGATGGGTTTAATGATTTTCATAGTATCCTTTGTAACCCAAGACCACCTCAAATTCACAGTATTAGTAGGGGATTAAAAGGGGGGAATGCATAGACGCGCAATGATTGTCAACGCAAAGGCAAGAATCGTACTTGCCCTTCCCATTCGCCTTCCAGACTGCACTCATCCAACAATAGAATTTCCTCAATCGCTAAACCAACTGGAACACGACGACTCACTTCAAATAATCCTGGCATTGGCAAGCCTGCTTGCACTCGCTCATAGGCAAAATTGATCATCGTTGTTACATCGTGAGTTAGTACTAAACGACCATTTTGGGCTGCCCATTCCAAGACAGTTGGGTCGTCTGCTTCTGCCAACCCTACATCCTGAACACGGACAATATCAACATCAGAATTACGACGCAGAATCCCACGGACAATCTGATTGTTAAAGTTCTCGTCCGCCAAGAATCGCAACATATAAGTTTACCCTTGTGGTTTGCGTCTCGCTAGTAAGCGATCGCGTATCCCAACAGGGTTAAAACGTCTCTCAGCTTCCTGACGAACATCCAGAGCAAGACGCTGACGTTCTAGAAGATACTCATCAACTTCTGCTTGATGTCGTAAGTAATAGCCAATTACAGAATAAATATCGGAAAGTTGAAGCGATGGGTACTGTGCGTTGATTTCTTCTGCTGTAGCTCCTTCCAAAAAACCTGTAACAACTGTATCTAAGGTTACGCGGCTTTTACTGATGCGGACAACGCCATTGGCATCAGTTACAAGCGGAATTTGGTCAGCCGTAGGAACAAGTAGCATTTTGAGAGCAAGATTCTTCTAGTCTTCTGGTTCTAGTATAAGCTGAAGCTTTCACCAGTTTTGAGCGATCGCTTTTCGACCTGAACTACTGCCGACAATTTTTATTCTGTTTGCTTTACAGTATTATTCGGCTGCTGGCGCTGGGCAATCTGGATTAATAATCTTAATGCGTCATTCACTGCTTTATCGTTGGGGAAAGCTTGGGCAACATCGGGATCTAAAAGTATTAGGTTCGTTTTTGTACGATATCGCTCAACATATTTACCTCTAACTCCCCCTTCCATTTGAGCAAAGTCGTACTCAGGACGTAATTCATCTTCCATTTTGTTTGCAATTTTGTTGTCTTTACCGATAACTTGACAATCTAACGTTACGCGGCGTTGATTATGCTGATTCTAGATGAGCAACCGGAATTTGTTCGGTTCTTTCAGGGGGTTTCGCTCCAGTTGCAACAGCATGAACTGTATGAAGAATATCGGCAGAATAGTAGCGATTGACAAGAATTATTATCGAGCGAATATTTCAGCACTAATGATTGTTTCAAATAAAATCATTAATGAGATATTGAATTGTATCTTCCGTGAAATTATCCCATTTCAACAAATATACTCTTTATGGTTGGCAGTGAAATCAGGTTCATGCAGTTTAATAAAATATGCATTGTACAAAGTACTATATTATATTGAATATAAGAAAAATTCTCCATTGAATAAAACTGAAATTAAATATCGGCCATTATTAATCAGCTTATTGGAGGATAGCCTGATTTTGATTAATGACTATCATAAAAATATCGGAATTAGTGAATTAGAACATATTTTGAATAATGCCCATAATAAAAATATTGGAATTGTCGAATTGGAATCTTTGCTTTTCCCTGTTATAAAACCAAAATTGCCAAAGTGCAGTGATTTTTATGATGCCTGTTATCAATTAATACATGGAGAACTTATATTTGAAGATCCATCTGTCAAAAATGATGTTTCCCCAGTGATAATCAGAATGATGATCGAATTAAGGATAAAATGGGGTCTAGGAATTTCTGGATGCTTTAAAAATGAAACGCCTATTGGAATGAGCCATTTCTTTGAAGTCTTAAAGGAATTTGAACAAACGACAAAGATTAAGCTTGAAGTGAAAGTGTATTTAATTGAGCGAATGTATAAATGGGCAAATATATTTATACATGGAGGAATTAAAACATATTCTTGGCTGCCTGGTTTCGCTCTTGATTTTCTAAGCCCATTATTTGATGATAGCGGCTGTGGGTTACAAGTAAAATCTAAGCCAGAAACACTTGATGAGTTTAAGGAAGCTTTAAAAGAAAAGCTTTCACAGACAGATCGAAATCCACCTCAAATTCAAATAGAACCATCTAACATTGAAATAGAGCCATATCTCTTTCCTCCAATCTGCTTAAGTTTTGATGAATTTAAGTCTCGTTCTGAATCAGCCAAAAATTAATTTAAATTACAAAATAATTTGAAGCTGACGTTTGTATGGTACGAGTCAGTTCATTCATTTCATGAGATAAAATGAAAAAAAATTAGTAGAATATAAGCATAATTGATAAAAAATAAGTTTTCTGTTATGAATTCAGGTATTGAATCTAATAATAAACAGTTAAAGAGAAACCAAGTAGTTTTACTCGATAAAGCACAAATAGCACTTGATGCTTTACAGCCACAAGATAAAGAAAAAGTTATTCGTGGTATCAATTGCTTAGAAGAGTTTCCTTTTTGTTCATCGCTTCAAACTGATAAACTGAGATCGATTCCCAATTATTTTATTGCACGCTTAGGTATATATAGAATTATTTTTGAATTTCAACCTGGAAAAATAACTATTGTTGATCTAGTTAATCACGACCGTCTTGAAATATTATATGGCTCATTAAAAGAGGCTAAAAAATGAAAGGTCTAGATTCTTTTACCCTAGACCTTAAACAGTGTCTATATGAGCTTGAGGAATTTGAAAACTTACTTAATACTAATAATGAATTAAAAGAGAATAAGGATATACTTCCCTTCTTTAAACAAAGACTACATTTATCTGCATTTATCGGTTCTTACGTTCCTCAAATTGTTAGATTCAACCAAATTAAACATGAGTTCACCTTTTATGGTGATTTTCGCGCTGATTTAGTTGTGGGTGATTCTGTAAATAATACTTACTGTTTCATTGAATTTGAAGATGCTACTCAAGAGAGTATATTTATAGATAAAGGAAGAAGTACATCAGATTGGTCGCCGAGATTTGAACATGGATTTAGTCAAATCATTGATTGGTTTTGGAAAATTGATGATTTTAAGAATACTTCTTTAGCTCGTTCTATTTTTGGCAGTGAGAATATAGAATTTTACGGTATTCTTCTTATCGGCAGAGATGCTTTTATCTCTCCTATTGATAAAACGAGATTGACATGGCGTTTAAATAAGGTTTTAGTAGACTCACGCAAAGTTATTTGTATAACATTTGATCAATTGGCTAGAGATATTAGAGATAGGCTTTCACTCTATCCCCTGATTTATGCAGCAGAATCTGAGGCTGAAGAAGTTATTTTAACGGATGAAAGCGATCGCTCATCATCGTAGCGTGATATTGGTAGAATTCTTAACTTTTAAGACTACACCTTGTGAGCCTCTGCATAAATCCGTAGTGCCGCAGCCATTTTCTTTTCATAATCCTCGCCTTGAGATTGAAACCAAGCCAGCGTTTCAGGATCTACTTGGACAAGAACATTTAGTGGTGTTACAGGTTTCCACCAGCGTGACTTACCAAAAAACTCCTCAGTTAAAGGAGGAATATCAGATGTATCGATTTCATCCTCTGTGAGTGAGTCAACTTTGTCCCAGTTCGTCTTTGAGGTATTGTTCATAGCGTTTTCGTTCATAAGGCAGAGCTTTGCGAAGTGAAATAATTCGGATTGTTTGCTCGTCTGGTTCTGTAAAAACTACAACCACAACACGCCCATCAAGTATTCCCAGCCCAATCAATCGATCCTCGCCATAATCTTGACGTTCATCTAAAGAAATACGGAGTGGTAGATTGAAAATTCTGGGCGCGTCTGCAAAATCAAGTCCATGCTTTGCAATATTTGCTTGATTCTTTTGCTGATCCCACTCGAATTTCATACCTTGATTTTACTGGATTTTCACCATATTACTAGCCGGTATTAGACTTCCTCCTTTTACTGGAACTTTTGTTTGGAATTACCAGAAACTTCAGCAGTTTCTACGTCAGAGACGGTAGGTACTTGCTCATTAACTAATTGTGCTTCTTCATCCAGAATGAGCTTATCCGTTTCTATCTCTCCAAGAACTTCTTCAGAAATAGCTAACTTCTCTGCTTGAGCTTCATCGGGAGTTTCTTCTTGACTAACTAAAAGCCCTGCATACTTAATTCTTTCTAAGCCCACTTGAAACCCAGTATAGCCGTGAATTGTTTGATTCATATCAATATCAAGCTTGTAATCACGACGTAAATTTTGGATTGCGTTCTTAACTGCTTCAATTTCCTTAATTGATTCATTCTCTATATTGCTCTCTAAAATTCCCTCAATCTCATCAAACAAAATAACACCATGCTCACGTCTTGCAGAAACAGGATGACGTGCAATAAAGTCCTTTTTTAGACGTTCTATCTTTTGAGACAATCTTTCTCTAGTCAATTTCTGCTGGGCACTGCGCTGCATGATGTTCAACTTCTTAAACAAAATTTTGAAGTTCTGCTCAAAAACTCCTAGTGCATGAATTTCACTTTCAGCCAATAAATTTTGTTTTTGTGACCACTTATTTACTACTCGAATAACGTTACGAGCAAAGCCAGACTTACTAATTTCTAACTCTTTCTCAGGAAAGTCTTTTAGAGTTTGTTCTATAACATTAAGAATAGTTTGACCAGCAATCTTGCTTGATATTAATTCCTCAGTAAGGAACATAAGCTCTGTTTCTTCTAATTGAAGAAACTCTTGTAAATAAAGCTTTGTTGCTTGTATGCAAATAGGTAAGGGAATAATATCTTCTATTTCAAGTTGTGCTGTTACCTTGTCATCTAAGCAGAATTCTTCTTTAAGATCAGCAAGTTGAAGAATAAACTTCTCTTTAAGTAAAGGTTTTCTATGTTGACCCCCTTTACCTAATAAATGCTTCTTAGCATCATTGCCACTCCGATCGCTATCCAATAAAACTATGGCTGCGATTTCATCAGCGTGCCTTCCACAAGCTAGATAGACCATGTAGGGAATTTGTGAGGCTCCGCCAGAATCAACAATTGTAATTTGGTTTAAATCTAAAGTTTCTAAATTAGATGCTCCATTGGCGCGAAGATATGTTGCGGCTCCTGCAAGAAGAATTTGATCGCCAATACCTTCGACCATTAAATTACAATTACCAATAAAAACCGTTTCGCCTATATGAGGCCCAATCGAAGACCTCAGAGGCTCATAACGGTGGATGGCAAAATCTTTGACTACGCGTGTTCCTTCATCGTCATTTCCCTTCTGTAAAACCCGAATACGCTCAGAATGGTTCTTATCAATTAAAAAAGGAGAGTGAGTTACGTAGACTACCTGAATTGGACGAGTTAAATGCGAACCTGGTTCGGGATTTGCAAATAAGTCAAATATTTTGAGTAAATCTTGTTGTGCTTGACTAGACAGGTAAGCATCTGGTTCATCCATCAATAGTATTTCAGTTTTATCTGGATGGGGTTCATGAGATCGGTACTCAATGTAGTAGCTGAGAAAGTATTGTAACCCTTGGCTCCTCTCATCAAATGAATATTCAGTTCCTGTCCTATCTGTTATGGTAAAAACTAAGTCATAGTCTCTTGCCATAACTTTTAGACTAAAGTTTCGATCTTGAACCCAATAATTGGGAAAATTTAAATTAATAGCCAATTGATGATTGATATCCTTGATAATTCCATTTGCGTAACCTTGTAATCCATCTTTAATTGCCTTATCCAAGTCAATTAAAGATTTAACATCAACCTGGGCAATTTTACAAATTAACTTATAAGCTAAATTAAATTGCTTTTCTCTTATTTCCTTCTCTTTAGGGCTAAGAATTACTTCATTTAGTGCTGATTTAATTGACTTGAGTGACGTAGCTTCTTCACGTTCAAGTCTTTCACTCTTTTCATTACTAAAAACATCCAGTTCATCTACTATTTTGCTTCTTTGTTCTCGATCCAGTAGTTCAAATTTTCTACTCCCTGAATAATTATCTTGACCCAACTGAACTAATTTTTTAATGGGAACGCTTGAAGGCAGTGCGACACTAGACTGAACTCTAAACGTTATGGGAAGTAGTTTGTGTAACTTGATAACTTCTTTTTCATTAATTGGGTATGGTGTATACTCTCCTTTTTCAGGTAAATATATTGTTAAATTATCAATATTGTTGCGGAATATGAAAAAATTCTTAATAATATAATTTATATGAATCTCTGGAATAATTTCTCTTAATCCATCCTGTTCAGACTTAGAAAGTCCAGCCCATTCAGAACCAAAATCAGGATATTTTAATTCATTCTGTTTAACTGTGAAAAAAGGAGAATAGCGGCAGAAATCGCTCCGCTCAATATCTTTGCCGGATATAGCCTTTTCAATAGCACTTAACAAGTGAGACTTTCCAGATTCATTGGCACCAACAATTGTTGTAATTTTAGGCTCTACTGAGACTTCAATATATGGGTAGAAAACATTGTCTATCAGTTCCCAAGGTTTAGGCTTTACTTTGTTATTATGCTTTCTCAGGAAGTCGTCATTAAAGGATTTATAGAAGCGGATGAAGACTGTCTTGAGATGCATAGGGTAAAATTTGATAGTACTATTGTGTTATTTGCGTAGCTTCATTAGTTATAACAGTAGTTTGCAAGACATGTCATTACGCAATCAAGAAGAATTCAATAGATTAGGCTGCTGTATTATGCGTCTGATGCAATTTAAATAACAAACCAAAAAGCCCGCTGATGCGGGCTTTATAAATCAATTAAGTAACTTTACTTAACGTTTCGCCAACTTCTTCGACATCTTCCGCAGACGAATCGATTTAGGTGTAACTTCCACCAATTCATCAGGCCCGATGTACTCCAAAGCACGCTCTAGGCTCATGTCTACTGGGGCTTGCAACTGCACTAGTTCATCGCCACCAGATGCACGGTGGTTGGTTAACTGCTTGGTCTTACAAACGTTCAGTTCCAAGTCTTGGGGACGATTGTGTTCTCCGACAATCATACCTCTGTAAACTTTAATGCCAGGAGTGATAAAGAATGAGCCTCTATCTTCAGCGTTCTTCATGGCGTAGAAAGTAGCAACGCCTTCTTCAAAGGCAATTAAAACACCTTTGTTACGGGCTTCAATGTCACCACTAAGTTGGCGATAATCCAAGAAGCTGTGGTTCATGATGCCTTCGCCACGAGTCATCCGCATGAATTCACCACGGAAACCAATCAAACCACGGGCGGGAATGACAAACTCTAGTTGAGTGCGATCGCCACTACCTGGTTGCATATCTTGCATTTCGCCTTTGCGTTGTCCCAGGCGTTCGATACAGCTACCCACAGCATCAGCAGGAATGTCCAACACCAAGAGTTCATAAGGTTCGCAAGGTTGACCGTTGACTTCGCGGTAAATTACCTGTGGCTGAGATACCTGAAATTCAAAGCCTTCCCGGCGCATGGTTTCGATTAAGATACCCAAGTGCAATTCGCCACGACCGGAAACCAGGAATTTATCAGGAGAATCGGTTTCTTCAACCCGTAAAGCCACGTTGGTTTCTAATTCGCGGAATAGGCGATCGCGCACTTGTCGTGAAGTCACCAACTTTCCTTCTTGACCTGCAAAGGGTGAATCATTCACCCAGAAGGTCATTTGTAAGGTTGGTTCGTCTACTTTAATTAGTGGTAAAGCTTGGGGTTCGTTGGGGTCAGTAATTGTTTCCCCAATATAAGCATCGGCGAAACCAGCTACGGCAACAATATAACCGGCACTAGCTTCTTCCATTTCCACCCGCTTCAATCCCTCAAAGCCCATCAATTTAGTGATTTTGGACTTGACAATTGCGCCACTTTCTGTTATCAAAGCTGCTTGTTGCCCAGCACGGATAGTGCCGTTGTGAATTCTGCCAATCACAATCCGCCCTAAATATTCAGAATAATCTAAGGTTGTGACTTGCAATTGTAGGGGCTTGTTGATGTCACCTACTGGTGCTGGAACGTGTTGCAGAATCGCATTAAACAAAGGTTGCATGTCTACTGATTCTGCTTCCATGCTTTCTTTGGCGTAACCTCCCATGCCGGAGGCAAACAAATAGGTAAAATCGCACTGGTCTTCATCTGCCCCTAATTCCAAGAACAGATCCAAAACTTTATCAACAGCAACGTGTGGATCAGCTTTGGCACGGTCGATTTTGTTGATCACAACGATGGGGCGCAGCCCTTTTTCCAAAGCTTTTTTCAGTACAAAGCGCGTTTGAGGCATGGGGCCTTCATTGGCATCGACAATCAAAAGGCATCCGTCAACCATGCCCAGTACTCGTTCGACTTCTCCGCCGAAGTCAGCGTGTCCAGGGGTATCAACAATATTGATCAGCGTATCTTTATAGCGAACCGCTGTATTTTTCGAGAGGATGGTGATTCCCCGTTCCCGTTCTAGGGCGTTGGAGTCCATGACACAATCCGGAACGTCTTCACCTTCTCGGAAAATGCCGGATTGTTTGAGGAGTGCATCAACCAGGGTGGTTTTGCCGTGATCAACGTGGGCAATAATAGCGACGTTACGAATTGGGAGCGTCATAGAGGGTTTTGGTGAACTTTAGAGGGGATTTTCAGATTTACATTTGTGTGCTAGGCATTTCTAACAGAATTGTGGGCGATCGGCAAATTCTGTAAAGAACCTTTAACAATTCTAGCGTAATCGTCACAATTGCGGAGAGTTTATTGACACTCCCACACCTTGAAGGTGTGGGATTCTTCTTTCAACCAGTCAACTTGTCTAGAGGAGTTTCCCCACCTAGATAGAGGTTGTTCTGTCCAGAAGCGTTGATTTCGGGATGCCCTCCCGTATTTTTAATCCCCTTGGCTAATATTTGTTTAGCTGCGTTGTGGTCGCGGTGCATCACTGTTCCGCAAGAATGGCATTTGTGGGTGCGAGTGGACAAAGATTTTTTTATTCGTGTTCCACAAACAGAGCAATCTTGAGATGTGTAGTGAGGTGCAACTGCTATTGCCCAAGTGCCAAAAACTTTGGCATAGTAGTCCACCCAATCAGTGAACAATGACCAGGAAGCGTCACTGATAGATTTAGCTAAATGATGGTTCTTAACCATATTTCGCACCTGCAAGTCCTCATAAACTACCAAGTCGTTTGACTGGACTAGAGTTCTCGCGGTCTTAACAGCAAAATCTTTCCTCTGTCTACTTACCTTGAGGTGCTTTTTAGCTAGTTTTTTAACAGCTTTGCGGCGATTATAAGAACCTTTTTTACATTTAGAAGCTTTGCGCTGTTTGCGTTTCAAAGACTTCTGAGACTTACGTAATAGCCTGGGATTTTCAACTGTCTTACCATCAGAATCAGTGTATAAAAATTCGAGTCCTACATCAATTCCTACTTGTTTACCATTGTGTTGATGCTGTTCTGTGCGTTCAACATCAACACAAAATTGACAAAAATAACCGTCAGCACGTTTAACTATTCTGACTCGCTTAATCTGTTTGATAGAGTAGAAACTTAAGTCACGAGTACCAATTAATTTCAGCCTACCGATATTAAACCCATCACTAAATGAAATGTATTTTTTGTCAAGAGAAAGTTTCCATCCTGACGTTTTGTACTCTACAGAATGTCCACGTTTTTTAAATTTAGGAAATCCCTGATTGCCCAGTTTCTTAGCTTTGCAATTATCGTAAAAACGTTTAATTGCAAGCCATGCCCTATCAGCAGAAGCTTGACGAGCCATAGAGTTAAGTTTGTCTGCAAAATCAAACTCTTTAGCTAAAACAGCACAAAGTTTTTGCAGTTCGTTCTTGCCAATATCTCTATTGTCCATCCAATGTCTGAGAGCTTTGTTGCGGATAAATAAAGCAGTTCTAAGAGCTTCATCTATTAAATGGTACTGACTTTGTTTACCTTTTAACTTAGCTTCTAAGACCAGCATGGGCTTAACCTAATAATCTCTACTGTAATTAAATTATTTAATTGTCTGTTTTAGTAACGCTTTCTCTTGGGCTGTAAAACTATCGCAATCATAATAACTAGAACCCCAACCTAATTCATGAACTGAGTATTTACCCAGTAGATTAAGTGCTTCACCTTGGTTGCGAACCGCATAAAGCCACTTGCCTCTTATTTTGACGGATTCACTTTCTTTAACATCATTATTCTTGTAGCTCTTGATAGGACTTTTACCTGCAAGCATAATATTTAGACCTGATTAGATGCTTTTCTTTATTCTAGTGTCATATCCTCAATAGGTACGACCTATTGACCATAGATTTATATAAAGTTTACATATGCCAGGAAAATACAGGCACAAGACAACATCAGTCACTCTGATTAATTACCATTTCGTGTGGATACCAAAAAGACGCAAAAAAGTATTAGTTGGAAATGTCGCTATCAGGCTTGAGGAATTGCTTTATGAAAAAACAAAAGAGCTAGAGTGTGAGATTCTAGCTCTTGAAATTATCGAAGACCATGTACATCTTTTTGTTAGCTGTCCTCCGACCTTAGCTCCAGACCAAATTATGTTTAGATTGAAGGGATATACATCCAGGATACTAAGGCAAGAGTTTCCACATTTATTAAGATTGCCCTGAATGTGGACAAGAAGTTATTTTTGTGGAACGGCTGGGGATGCTTCAAGTGAGACAATCAAAAAGTATATTGCTAATCAAAAAACTCGCTAAGGGAGTTCCAATAAAAAAAATGTCCCACCGTCGCTTTCGCCCCGAAGGGGCGAAAGCCCCAATATATCAACACTATGTCCAAAATATTTATGATCCGGTGGGACATTTTTTTCTTTGCAGGTGCCTAATAATGAGACTGCACCTAAAGGTGCTACACATTCATCCCACCCCTGAAGGACGCAACAGACTGAAAATCCAAAAATTTTCAGTCTGTTGCTGGTGGGCTTTCTGCTCCAATACTTGTAAATGCCTGCGAGGTTGGAAATTAGGCAGGCTGGGTGGTGTTTTTTGCTTGGAAGCTTTTAATTATGTGGGATTATGGTTTTTGGGAATGGTGGGGAATTTACAGTCTTGCGATCGCCTTAGTACTCGACCGACCCAGAAATGACTGGCGAACGTAAGCAGATGTAATAGCAGAAAAATTAACCCGTCAAAGTTTTAGTGTAGTGGAGTACCATGTTTAATTATAGTAAAAATGTACTAATTAATTGGAATTAGACTATAATATTATGTGTAAGTAAGCGTTAAAAGCTCTAAGATAGTTTATTAAATTTGATTTGCGAGTCTGATTATGATTAATTGTCTAAATGCAGCTCGCTACTTCATCGCAAGAGCTTATGAAGATGGTATAGAAGCAGAAATGACTAATATGAAGGTTCAAAAGCTTCTATATTATGCACAAAGCTTGCATTTAGCGATGTATAACGAGCCATTGTTTGAACAAGAAATACAAGCATGGCGGTATGGCCCTGTTTGCCCTCCTGCTTATAGATTTTACAGTGAATTTGAAGCCCAACAATTGCCTGTTCCCAGTCAAGAATCACTGTTAGAAATACCTGATAATCAAAAACAGCTTCTAGAAGAAGTATGGCAATATTTTGGTGGTTACCATGCCTATCGACTTAGTGGTATGACCCACTTAGAATTCCCTTGGAAAAAGGCTCGTAGGGGGTTGCCACCTGAAGCTAGCTCAACTCAGCCAATTCTTCTTGATGACTTAAAAGAATTGGGATATCAAAAACTAGACCAAATAGAGCGTGACCATCCTGCCTATCAACTCGTAATGCAGGAAATTTTAAAAGATGCTTTGACTTCGGAATCATCAACTCGTATTCGTAAAGGAGAAGTGCGTGACTGGCTCAATTCCTTTCTCGATTGATGAAACCGAGAAATTCAAACGTTCTCTCAAGAAACTTAAAAAAGTTCATGGAAATGCTTTTATTGAGTTTGTCATAGAGATTTTAGAAGATTTGATGGTAGATCAGTATCCTAATAATTCTCGTCAGGAACCTTTACCAGGGAAAATGCATTTACCGCAAGGATGGACATTTCATAAGATAGACTTTACCTTTTCTAAAGGAGCTTCTGGACAAATTAGATTAATGTATTTAGTCAATACAGTAGATTGCGTAATCACGCCTTTGTGGATTTATAGTCACGAACAGTTTGCAAAACGCCCTGCTGATGCAGATTTAATAACTGCTATTAAGGAAATATTAGATTTTTAGTATTTAATCTTCAAGAAACTAAAAATATCTGCTGCTTTGACCTGCCAATCTGACAACACGTCAATAACAGGTAATATATCATTATCATATTTCACTTCTGGCAGTTTGTTTGGTTGAAATACCATCACTGATTTATCATTAGGATCGATAAACCAACCTAATTTAGTCCCTTGATTAATACAGAAAATAATTTTATCAATCACACGGTTAGGAAATTGCTCTGGTGATAGGATTTCAATTGTGAAATCAGGGAAGCTGTTAAACCGATTAGCAATCTCTCCATCTTCATCAGTTGGGATACGTGACCACTCAAATACAGCAATGTCTGGAACTAAGGAACGTCCCCCAAAGGTGCAGCGTAACTCGGTTAATGCTAAAGCTAACTTCGGTGATTTAGCAACCTGATTGATAGCAGATGATAATTCAGTTTGGATTATACTATGTTTTCCCTGGCCCATTGGTTTTTGGTAGATGCATCCGTTGATATATTCACTAGCTGGTTTAGTTTCTGGCAATTTCAGAAACTCTGCTAGGGAAAGATTGGAAGATACCTGAGTTGATAGCGTCATCAGCAATTACTCCTAGACTAATCCCAGCAAACAAATAATCTCAAGTCTATTTGTAAACTTATAGCCATTTTCAATCCGGTGAGGTATAGGTATGGAAATAGACCTAACCCCCTAACCCCCTTCCCGAAGCGGGAAGGGGGAACAATTCAAAGCCTCTCTCCTAAAAGGAGAGAGGTTTACCAGAGAGGTCAAAATTGTACCTCACTAGTTCGAGAACCGCTATATTTGTGGTTCATCCTTAAATTCACAGACATTTACAACAATTTTGCCAAAGGTAATGTAAACCCAGGCACAACATTTTCACCACTCAAAATTGTTGTAGCTGGATATTGAATAATGGAACCATCCTGACGATAAACCAAAGCTTGCTGATTTTGGCGGTCAATTAACCATCCCAACCGCACACCATTAGCAGTATACTCTACCATTTTGGCTTTGAGTTTTTCTAAGCTATCATTTTGAGAACGAATTTCAATTACAAAGTCGGGTGCTAAGTTGATAAATTTGTCTTCTTGCTGATCCCATCCTTGTGGTAAACGTCCTTTAGCGACAAAAACAGCATCAGGCGCTCTGACAGCAGTATTTGCTAATCTAAAACCAGTACTGGGACTAAAAACTTCACCTAAATCCTGACTTTCTACCCAATTGAAAAGATAAGCTCCTGCTTTTGCTTCTCTATTTCCAGAAATTCCGCCTGTTGGGGGCATAGTTTCTAATGTTCCATTAGCATTGCGTTCAAACCGCAGTTCCGGGTTTTGCGAACTCATCAGCATTAATTCTTCATCAGTGACAGTATACAAAGACTCCACTGTTATTTTTTCGCTGTTCATGATTATGCGATCGCAAGCTTGATGGACACTTTTATTTTAGTGCGTGTACAAGCTATAATGGCTATTTGCCTCTCTGGTGCAAGTGTGGTTAGTTTTAAAATTGACAACAAAATCGTGCATCCACAAACACCATGCTTTCAGAACGCTTTACCGCAGCCCTTACCTACGCCACACAACTCCACGCTAACCAAGTGCGTAAAGGTTCAGGTGTTCCTTACGTGTCCCATTTACTAGGTGTTGCCAGTATTGCTTTAGAATACGGAGCAAATGAAGACGAAGCCATAGCTGCACTATTACATGATGCGGTAGAAGACCAAGGCGGTGCGGCAACAAGGGAAGAAATTCGCCGTCGCTTTGGTGACAATGTGACAGCAATTGTAGATGGTTGTACTGATGCGGACACTACACCTAAACCTCCTTGGCGACAGCGCAAGGAAGCATACATTGCTCATATTCCCACTGCTTCCCCATCAGTACTACTGGTATCAGCAGCGGATAAACTCCACAATGCCCGCTCTATTCTCAAAGATTACCGCGTGTTAGGCGAATCTCTCTGGCAACGTTTTCAAGGGGGCAAAGAGGGTACTCTTTGGTATTATCGATCGCTTGTGGACGCATTCAATCAAACTGGAACTACTGCAATTAGTCAAGAATTAGAACGAGTAGTTACAGAAATCGAGGTATTGGCAGCTAAATAAAAAATGAAGGTTGAAGGATGAAGGCTGAAAAAGTACATACTTCATACTTCATACTTCATAACCTCATACTTGTTTGTGCAAAACTGTAACAGAAATAACAGTCTTTTGTTTGCTAACGGAACATACTACTTACTGAAGTATCTTCATGAATTCGCCAGATGGTTTCTCCTAGGAGATTAGCCACTGAAAGCACAACTAGTTGGGAAAAGCGTTTGCTTTCTGATATGGGAATCGTGTTGGTGACAATAACTTCCTCGAATAAGCCACTTGACAACCGTTCAATTGCAGGTGGAGAGAAAACCGCATGAGTTGCACAGGCATATACCTGACTTGCTCCTTCCTCACGCAGCAAACGCGCTCCTTCGGCAATTGTGCCGCCTGTGTCGATCATGTCATCGACTAAAACTGCCGTTTTACCCTTGACATCGCCGATAACATTCAATACTTCGGCAATATTGTGAGCTTGACGGCGTTTATCAATAATGGCCAGTGGAGCATCATTGAGCTTTTTAGCAAATGCCCTAGCCCGTGCAACACCACCGACATCAGGGGAAACAACCACAAGATCAGGCAGATTTTTGCTGGCTAAATAATCCAGCAATACTGGCGAACCGTAAACATGGTCAAAGGGTATGTCGAAATAACCCTGAATTTGAGCCGAGTGCAAATCCATTGCTAGAACGCGGTTGGCACCTGCTTCGGTAATCAGGTTCGCAGTCAGTTTGGCAGTGATTGACTCTCGTCCTGCCGTTTTGCGATCGGCGCGAGCATAACCATAGTATGGAATTACTGCTGTGACTTGTCGTGCAGAAGCTCGACGACAAGCATCAATCATAATCAGTAATTCCATCAAATGATCGTTCACGGGTTGACAACATGGCTGAATTAAATAAACATCACAACCCCGAATCGATTCCTGGATTTGAACGTATAGTTCTCCATCCGCAAATCTTTTGCGAATCATTGGCCCCAAGTCCATGCCCAGATAACGAGCCACTTCTTGAGACAGTTGTAAATTGGCAGAGCCAGAAAATAGCCGCAGGCGATGATTTTCAGTCAGTCCTGTTCCAGCTGGTTGCACTTTTAAAGTTGCAGAACTGAGCACAGCAGATCCTCGATGTGCATTCATGGCAATAGTATCATTAGATAATTAGCAGATTTAACTTCAACAGCCTAAAAAAAACATCTGTGAGTTTTGTTAAAGCTTTAATACGAACTTTAAACATTTCTCCATAAAATTATCGATGGCTCGTTTTTAACCATTGTGGTAAACAAACCATTGATTGCCTGACTGAACATCAAGTCCGGGAAATAGTTTCATAGTTGAGTTATTTTGGGTTAATCGGAAAAAACTCGAAGATCTTCGAGTTTGGCCAGATAAAGTATTGCTTATACTCATTTTATTTAGAACTGAGAGCCAATACTTCATAGTTTAAGCAATATTTAACTGGGACTGGTGAAAGCAGAAACATGATTCAATAAATAGCCGAGAAGCATGTGAATATTTGCTGAATCTTCTATAATCTTAGCTACAAAATTATAAACTAAGTAAACTATATTTCTAATTGTAAATTGCATAAAAAACTTCAATAGCCTGGGAAGTTAGTCTAATTCTTGACCGCAGGGCTGCCCCTTGGGAGAAGTAGCATCACCCGAAGGGCGGGAACGCCCCACAAAAGGAAAGTCAAAAGTCATGGATTTTCAATTTTGAATTGATTTTTCCCTCATCCTCCATATCCCACTGGGGGTATACCTGTTGGGTAGGATAGAATATTGCCGCAGGTAACTGTCTGTCGCCGCTGGGATTTATCTTTGTGAGTGACTTCCTGCTCAGTTGCCACCACACTTAATATATCCATCATGCAACCACCCATTACTGTTGGCACTGTCCTGCAAAATCGTTACCGTGTGATTCAAATTCTCGGACAAGGGGGATTTGGTAGAACTTATCTGGCAGAAGACCAGAGGCGGTTTAACGAACTGTGCGCGATCAAGGAATTGATTCCACTGGCAACAGGATCTGATGCTTGGGAGAAGGCACAAGAACTTTTCCAGCGAGAGGCTACTATTTTATATCAAATCGAACACCCGCAAGTACCTAAATTCAGAGAAAGATTTGAGCAAGACCAACGCTTATTTTTGGTGGAAGACTACGTTGCAGGTAAGACGTACCGGACTTTATTAGCCGATCGCGTGGCTGTTGGTCAAACTTTTAGCGAAACTGAACTGTTACAGTTAATACGCTCTTTATTGCCTGTTTTAGAGCATATTCACAGTCGCGGCATTATTCACCGGGATATCTCACCGGAAAATATTATTTTGCGAGATAGCGATGCTAAACCGGTGTTAATTGACTTTGGAGTGGTCAAAGAACTGGCAACACGTTTGCAATCCCCAGATGCTACATCGCCTGTCACCACTGTGGGAAAATTAGGCTATTCTCCCAGTGAACAAATGCAAACAGGACGGGCTTACCCAAATAGCGATTTGTATGCTCTAGCTGTGACAGCCATAGTTTTGTTAACTGGTAGAGAAGCAACGGATTTATTTGATGAAAACCAACTGACTTGGAATTGGCAAAGGTGGGTAAGAGTCAATCCGCAATTTGCCCAGGTTTTGAATCGGATGTTGAATCGCATACCAAGCGATCGCTACGAAACTGCTGCTGATGTCGCCCAAGCTTTACAATATCCAGAACTACCCAGTGTCCCCACTCCTCAGTTATCCAACTTTCAAACTGTTGCAGTTGGTCGCCGCCCCGATCCCGTACCACCACCAGCCGCGCCCACCAGCAAACCTGACCCAGTAATTCCCCCAAGCCGTAGTAACTCAGTTATAGATAATCCATTGGCTCTTGGAGCAATTGGTAGTGCTGTTGTGATTTTGGCAGGATTCGGTTCTTGGGCGCTGGTCAGTTCTATCCGCAGTCAGTCCAAAGCACCACCAAATGAAACACCACCACAAACCTTTCCTTCACCAGTTATTTCTGGTGGTACTACATTTGAACCTACACCCACAGCTACAAGTACTGATACTCAACCAGTCATTTCTGCTAGGCGTTTGAATTTGAGAGAATCCGGCACAACTGTAATCGAAGATACTCTTAATGCAAATCAAATTATCGAATATAGCTTTTTTGCGCCAGAAAAAGCCAAGTTAACTACATATCTCGACCAAGGCAATGGCATTACGTTCTCAGTCTTGCGTTCCAATCAACAACCATTAGATAATAGTGCCCTGCAAGTTACATCCTATCAAGGAATATTGCCGCTTACTGGTAGGTACACTATTCGGTTAGTTTTAGCTCCGGGAATTACCGAAAGCAACTATAACCTGAATGTGGCATTGGAAAATCCCACAGAAGCAACACCAACACCGACTCCAACACCGACTCCAACACCAACACCAACACCAACAATTACGCCCACACCAACCCCAACCCCAACAATTACACTGACTCCAACCCCAACCCCAACACCTGATACAGAAACCACCCCACCTGTTGATAGCACGATAATACCAGTTCCCCAGCCAGGAACTTCACCTTAGGCAACTCCAAGAAATCAATTATTCTGGTTGAAGTTGTTGACTGTTGACTTGTGCTGAGCGACTTGTACCGAGCGAAGTCGAGGTAAGCCGAAGTACTGATGACTTGTGCTGAGCGACTTGTACCGAGCGAAGTCGAGGTAAGCCGAAGTACTGATGACTTGTGCTGAGCGACTTGTACCGAGCGAAGTCGAGGTAAGCCGAAGTACTGATGACTATGAGCAGTGGGATATTTTTTATTTGGAAGTCTCTTAAATGTTGAATACACTATTAATTACTGCAACTGATACCGACGCAGGCAAAACTGTTTTAACAACCGCGTTAGCAGCTTATTGGCAGAAATATTTCCCACAACGTAGTTGGGGAATTATGAAACCAATTCAATCAGGAATTGGCGATCGCGAATTGTATCAAAATTTGTTTGCACTGGAACAATCAGCCCAAGAAATTACACCTTTATATTTTCAAGCACCTCTAGCTCCTCCCATAGCAGCAGCGCAGGAAAATCGACAGGTGGATTTAGCTGTAGTTTGGCAGGTTTTATGTGAACTGCGATCGCGCCGTGATTTTCTGTTAGTAGAAGCCTTGGGAGGGTTAGGTTCACCTGTTACTCAAGAATTGACAGTGGCAGATTTAGCAGGAGAATGGCGTTTGCCAACTGTGTTGGTAGTACCAGTAAGATTAGGTGCGATCGCGCAAGCAGTAGCGAATGTCGCATTAGCCAGACAAACAAGGGTAAATCTCAAAGGTATTGTTCTTAACTGCGTACAACCGCGTTCAGATGCAGAAATAGCTAATTGGACACCACCAGATTTAGTTCAATCACTCACGAACATCCCAGTTTTAGGTTGCTTACCTTATCTAGAAAATCGCACTGATTTAGATAAACTTGCTCAAGTAGCATCAAATTTGGATTTGGAAATGTTACTGAGTTAGTTGTCAGTTGTCAGTGGTCAGTTGTCAGTGGTCAGTTGTCAGTGGTCAGTTGTCAGTGGTCAGTGGTCAGTTGTCAGTGGTCAGTTGTCATTTGTCATTTGCTATTTCCCCCTCATCCCCCCATCTCCCCTGCTCCCCTGCTCCCCCGCTCCCCTGCTCCCCTGCTCCCCTGCTCCCCTGCTCCCCTGCTCCCCCGCTCCCCCGCTCCCCTGCTTCAACACAAAACCATTAAACTAAGAAAATAACCTAAGTTAGCTGTATATAACTAGCTTGTCTTGACAATGGTTTCCACTTTTCCAAATCCCTCTGCTGTAGACTTATCTCGCGTTCGCCTCTCGATTCGCTCATTGCAACCACAATTGGTAGAATGGCGGCGGCGACTGCATCAAAAACCAGAGTTGGGTTTTCAAGAAAAACTCACTGCGGAATTTATCTCACAAAAGCTGCAAGAATGGGGAATTGAGCATCAAACAGGTATTGCCCAAACTGGTATTGTTGCCACAATCAAGGGTAGCAAACCTGGTACTGAGAAAGTCTTGGCAATTCGGGCAGATATGGATGCTTTGCCAATTCAAGAATTGAATGAAGTACCCTATTGTTCCCAGCATGATGGAGTGATGCACGCTTGTGGACATGACGGACATACAGCGATCGCTTTAGGTACAGCTTATTATCTTAATGAGCATCGTGAAGATTTTGCTGGCACTGTGAAAATTATCTTTCAGCCTGCGGAGGAAGGGCCGGGAGGTGCTAAGCCGATGGTTGAGGCTGGGGTACTGAAAAACCCTGATGTGGATGCGATTATCGGTTTGCACTTGTGGAATAATTTGCCTTTAGGAACAGTGGGTGTCCGCAGTGGCGCGTTGATGGCGGCTGTGGAGTTATTTGACTGCACAATTTTGGGCAAAGGTGGACATGGTGCAATACCTCATCAAACTGTAGATTCTATCGTGGTTGCAGCCCAAATTGTGAATGCTTTGCAAACTATTGTGGCTCGGAATGTGAACCCCATTGATTCAGCAGTGGTGACTGTGGGCGCACTTCATGCAGGTACAGCACATAATGTGATTGCTGATACAGCCAGTATGAAAGGAACTGTGCGGTATTTTAATCCTGCTTACAAAGGCTTTTTCAAACAGCGTATTGAACAGGTGATTGCGGGAATTTGTCAAAGTCATGGTGCTAAATATGACTTGAAATACCAGGAACTTTACCCGCCAGTGATTAATGATGCGACAATGGCGGAATTAGTGCGATCGCAAGCAATAGAAGTGATAGAAACACCTGTGGGCATTGTACCAGAGTGTCAAACTATGGGCGGTGAGGATATGTCTTTCTTCTTAGAAGAGGTTCCTGGTTGCTATTTCTTTTTAGGTTCTGCTAATCCTGAGAAAGATTTGGCTTATCCTCATCATCATCCGCGATTTGATTTTGATGAAACAGCTTTGGCAATGGGTGTGGAAATATTCGTCCGTTGTGTGGAGAAGTTTTTTAGTTGATTAAGCTTGAAAATTTTGATTTTTAATTGTGTAGAAAGAAGTGTAAAGTAGTATAAAGTAGGGTGTGTTATGCCGAAGGCTAACGCACCTTTAATTATTGGAATCTACTATAGCTAGGTGCAATATATAGCAATACGGTTCAGTTAAGGTTTTGATCCCCCCTAGCCCACGCCAGTCGCCTCAAGTCGGGAAACCCGCCCACGGCGCTAGCCCCCCTTAAAAAGGGGGGAATTATACTCTTAAAGTCCCCCTTTTGAAGGGGGATTTAGGGGGATCTTCAATGTTTAAATTTCACTAACTGAACCGTATTGCAATATATAGCGGTTCTCACTACGTTGCAATACAGTTGGAACCCCACCCCGCCAAAGCTACGCTTTTGCTCCCCTCCCCGCTTGCGGGGAGGGGCTGGGGGTGGGGTTGAGGCGTACTTGATGCAAACGAAAATCGCTATATTTATTATTAACGAACCGCAGAGGCGTAG